>DCHH01000039.1:0-2603 GCA_002315625.1 Bacteroidales bacterium UBA1757 | reverse complement strand
TTCTCGGTCTGGGTACCTGCGTACTTGTTTGCCATAATGTTTGAATTGGTTTGATGCTATAAATTGTGCAGCAAATATATCATCAATTTTTCTATACGTCAAAAAGATAATATCTATATTTGCATTTATAAAACTAATAGAAATGACATTAAATCAGTTGGAATATGTGGTGGCACTTGATACATACCGCCATTTCGTTAAAGCCGCAGAAGCCTGTGGCGTGTCCCAATCCACACTCAGCACTTTAGTGAAAAAGCTGGAGGAGGAACTTGACACCGTTATTTTCAACAGGGATGCACATCCTCTTTTCCCAACTCCCGCCGGGGAGAAACTGATAGCACAAGCCCGTGTCATTCTCTATAATGTCAGTCAGTTCAAAGAAATGAGCAAGACGGAGAAGCAGGCTTCCGGCGGCGAAATCTCGATAGCCGTCATTCCAACCGTCTCCCCATACATTGTTCCAAAGCTCTTCAAGAGACTTCAGGAGGACAGCCCGGATATAAAAGCCCACATTTTTGAGATGCAGACATCCGAAATCCTGGCTAAATTTTCTCGGGCAGAACTTGACATGGCAATAATGGCGACCCCGTTAGAGCAGGAAAACCTTCTTGAAGTCCCGCTCTATTACGAGAAACTAGTCATGTATATTTCTCCAAACGAACCGCTGTCAAATAAATCCAAAATCGTAAGCCATGAAATCCCATCCGAACATCTTTGGATGCTGAAGGAGGGCCACTGCCTTAGAAATCAGGTGCTTAATTTGTGCGAAAAAGTTTCCAATTACAAAGCAATATTTGAGGCAGGAAGTATCAACACATTGGTAAACATTGTTGACGAGAACGGCGGCTACACAGTCATCCCTGAACTTCACATCGAGCTTCTCCAAAAAAGTCAGCAGGAGCATATCCGTCCTTTGGTTAATCCCGAGCCAGTTCGTGAGATATCTCTCGTATTTAGAAGAGACTTTGTCCGCGAAAGAATACTGAATGAAATCGCGTCAGCCGTCAAACAGATTATCCCAGAACACATGATTGACTCACGTCTCAAAAAATATGCCATCAAACTATAAATCCGATGGCAACAAAATGCGGAACTTTTAACTTTCCGTTGATGCCAAACAGTAGGCGCAATCCTGCTGCTGGCCGGTACATTGATTATGGTATTATAACTCAAATATGAAAAAAACACTGAACATCGCATTGTGCATCCTGCTCTTTGTAGCCGCTGCAATTGCCGTTTATCGTTTCGGATTCAGAAAATCAATTCCAGACGCCCCTGTAACCCAACAGGTAGTGTCGATTCTCAAGCAGAATGACTGTTTCGTATGCCATTCCAACAATCCCAAGTTACCGTTCTATTCTTCTTTTCCGATTATTGGCCCAATGATAGCCGAGCACGCCAACCACGCAGTCAGGTTTACTGACCTTGAGAGCAAGGTGAATGAAAACATAGATGAAGTGACTCTCTCAATGCTGGATCATGCTGTCTCATACGGAATGATGCCTACTACCGAGTACAGGCTGATACATTGGGGAACCCGGTTCAATCGCATGGAGAAAAGTGTAATTGCCGGATGGATAAAAGAGAAAAGAGGCTATGACGAGCCTGTGAGTGTCATCCCTGACTGTGTCGAGTATGATGCGGCAAAAGCCGATCTTGGAGAAAGGCTTTTCAATGACCCACGTATTTCCCTCGACGGGACAATCACCTGCGCAACCTGCCATGTCCTCGAAGAGGGAGGTGCAGACCATGCAGACGAAAGGGTTTCCGAAGGCATCAACAGTCTGAAAGGGGGAGTCAACGCCCCTACCGTTTATAACTCCGGCTTTAACATACGTCAGTTCTGGAACGGACGTGCTGAGGATCTTCGCGAGCAGGCTGAAGGTCCCGCCACTAATCCCGTCGAAATGGGAGACCAGACCTGGGACCAGATTTGCGACAGACTGAGAGAGGATAAGGCTCTCGTGGAAGAGTTCGAGTCATTGTATCCCGGAGAAGGGCTGACCAGAATGACCGTGACCGGGGCAATCGCAGAATTCGAGAAAACGCTGATTACTCCAAATTGCCGCTTTGATCTCTATCTGAAGGGAGACAAGAACGCGATTAATTCCGAAGAGTTGGCCGGATATGAAAATTTCAAGAAGAATGCCTGCGCCACTTGCCATACCGGTGTGATTCTTGGCGGCCGTTCGTTCGAATACCTCGATATTTACGGCAACTATTTCGATGACCGCAGCAAGGAGATAGAATACAACTCCGATGACGACGGCCTGAAAAGTTTCACCGGGAAAGATGAAGACCTGCACAAATTCAAAGTGCCGGGTCTGAGGAATGTGGCCCTGACCGCTCCATATTTCCATGACGGCACATTCCAGACCCTCGACGAGTCAGTCAAAGCAATGGCTCAGTACGAGCTCGGCAGAGAACTGACAGAAAACGAAGTGCACTCAATAGTCTCGTTCCTGAACACCCTCTCCGGCAAAAACCCCCACCTGACCAACTAATCCTATTTTCCGATGCACCAAGAGAAACGTGTTGAATAGCAGCGTTCTAACTGTTTGAAAGGTACAAACGTATTTTTCACTTTTTTGACGCATTGATTT
>DCHH01000131.1 GCA_002315625.1 Bacteroidales bacterium UBA1757 | reverse complement strand
CGACGGGATTCCGGGTCAAGCCCGGGATGACGGAATATTGTAGCTTTTTTGTATTTTTGCGAGACAATCCTGTCCGAAACAGAAAGCTATGAAACAATACCTTGCACTATTTTTACTGTCCATTGCACTCCTGCCCCTGAAGGCTCAGGAAACCACTCGGGAAACACAAACCAAGGCGCAGTTCGAAACCGCCCTGTCCCATTATCAGGCCGGTCAATACGCCGCAGCATACCGTATGGCCTCCGACCTGTTGGAGAACTCCAATCAACTTCCGACCTCAGCCGAGGAAAAAGCCAGTTTCATAAAAGCCGCCTCCTCATTCCGCCTGAACAAAAGCGATGCCGCCCAGCAGTTAAGAGACTTCGTTGATGAGTGCCCGCTCTCGACCGACATCTCCCGCGCATTCCTTTACATGGGTATCATCCAAGTAAACCAGGGAAAGTACTCCACCGCCGCAGAACTGTTACAGAGATGTGATGCAAACACCCTTTCCGAAACCGACGCCGAGGACTACTGCTACGCCCTGGCAAACACAAAACTGAAAACCGGCAACACCCCAGGAGCCGACACCCTTTTCACCGTCCTGATAGGTCAAGGAGGCAGATATGTCTCTGAAGCCACCTACTACCTCGCCTACATCAACTATTTGGAGGGAGACTACGACGAAGCCTTGAAAGGATTCAATAAGATAAACGGTCAGGCCCGATACCGTCAGAGTGTCCCCTTCTTTATTATGCAGATTTACTTCAACCAGTCACGCTACAAAGATGTCCTCACAATGACCGGCAACCTGAAGAAAGACGAACTGGACGACGTCCATCAGGCCGAATTGCTCCGACTGCAAGGTGCTGCAAGCTACGAACTGGCCGATCACCACTCGTCAAAGGTCTTTTACACTGACTACACAGCCAAGACAACAGACATTCCCGCCGAGGATGCCTACCGAATCGGAATGCTATATTTTATGGATAAGGACTACGAGCATGCAACCGATTATCTCTCTATAGCCACCATCAACGATGATGCAGTAGCCCAGAACGCCACATATCACCTTGGAATATGCTACCTCCAGATGAACCAGGACGACATGGCCAGAATGAGTTTTGAGAGGGCCTCACTCAGCGACTACGATATGAATACTAAGGAAGATGCCCTTTTCAACTATGCCCTTCTCTGTTACAAGACCTCATTTTCACCATTCAACGAGCAGGTCAATGCCTTCGAACGGATAATCCAGGAATTTCCCGAAAGCAAATATTCCGACCAGATATACAGCTACCTCTCGGACGCCTTCCTGTCAACCAAGAACTATGAAGCTGCCGTTAACTTCATAGACCGCGTCAAGAAGCCATCAGAGAGGCTTTTGAATACCCGCTCCAAACTTCTGTTCCTCCTCGGAACAGATAAGTTTGACAATGGTAACTACCAGCAGGCCATCGACAAATTCACTGCATCAATAACTCAGGCTACTGCCCTGAAAACTAGTGCAGTAGAAAGCTATTTCTGGCGAGGAGAGGCACTTTACCGGCTGGGCAGACTCGACGAAGCCAAGAGCGATTTCTCAAAGTTCCTCTCATCGAAGCTGTCTTCAAAGATGAATGCATGGCCACTTGCCCACTACAACTTGGCATACTGCTACTTCAACAGTGCGGAATACGACGACGCACTTGTCTGGTTCAACAAATATGCAGCCATGGGAAGCATCCGTGAAGATGCCACCTACCCCGATGCACTGAACCGTATTGGCGACTGCTATTTCCATCAGCGCAACTATGAACAGGCTTGTTCTTACTACCAGAAAACCGACCAGCTGACCCCGTCTGGCAATGACTACGCCGTATATCAGCAGGCCTTCTGTCTTGGATTACAGAAAAAATACCAGGAAAAAGCCTCTCTGATGAACGACCTGGTGAAACGCTTCCCCGAATCACAACTGACTGACGATGCCATTTATGAGGAAGGGCAGGCATACGTGGCCCTTGAAAAGCCCGAGAAAGCCATCAACAGCTTTGATGCACTGATTGAAAAATATCCAAACAGTCCGTTAAGCCGCAAAGCCGCAATCCAGAAAGGTTTGCTCCACTACCAGATGAAGCATAACGACCAGGCCATTATTGCATACAAGAAAGTAATCAGCAACTATCCCGGCAGCACCGAAGCCACTACCGCTCTCAACGACCTGAAGTCAATATATGTTGCAATCAACGACGTACAGGGATATGTCGATTACGTTGCCTCGTTGGGAGGCAGTTATGCCATCAAGGCCGAAGAGCAGGATTCACTGCTTTATACCGCCGCCGAAAGACTCATGATGGACGACAAGCAGACCGAGGCCACCCAGGCTTTCAAAAATTATCTGCAGAAGTATCCACAAGGACACTACGCGGCCGAAGCCAACTATTATTGCGGCTCACTGCTCAACAATCTCGGGTTTGCCGACGAGGCGGAAACTTACCTGAAGGCCATCGTACATCAGACTGGCAATAAATATGTATGTCCTTCATTAGTAATACTTTCCGAAAACGCATACAAATCAGGTATGTATGCCAAGGCTCTTGAATACTACCGTTCACTCTCTAGCCTGACCAACGACCGCACTGTCCGTATCGGAGCCAAGAGCGGAGTGATGCGCTGCCTGTCACAGCTTGGTCAGACCGAGACTTTAGTCTCAGCATCCCAGGAACTTTTGCAGGAGAAAAACCTCTCTCCAGAGCTCCAGCGTGAGGCCCGCTACAACAGAGCTATGTCGCTCCTCCAACTTGACCGTGGAGACGAAGCTGTGAAGGACCTGGGAACTTTGTCAAAGGAATCCCAGACCGCATACGGTGCCGAGGCACGCTACCGTTTGGCACAATACCGTTTCGACCAGGGAGAGACCGAAAAGGCCACGTCTTTAGCCCAGTCGTTCCTGCACGATGGAACCGGCCACTCATACTGGCTTGCACGAACCTTCCTCCTGCTCTCCGACATTTACGTGTCACAGAATGACATGTTTCAGGCCAAGCAATACCTGCAAAGCCTGAAGGAAAACTACACCGCCGACGACGATATTGCTGCCAGCATAGAGTCAAGGCTTCAAGCTATCGAAAAACGTTCAACTCAAGAATGATGACCGCTATGAAAACAAGATATATCATTCTGGCACTTGCCATTACATCTTTGATACCTGCCATCGCACAAGACAATGCCGACCAGATTCAACGCGACATGGTACTTGAAAAAGAGTACGACCCGCAAATTGAGAATGCCGGCAAAATCTGGACAATGCCTGGAGTGGAATCCTTCAAACCACAAAAGACTGACATTGTTTTCTCAACTTCCGAGAATCTTTTGCATCTGAGCAACGGCGCTTCCACATTGAGCGCTATTGATGGAGTTGTGCAACTCCCAGACCAGTACCAGAAAGGGTATCTGCGCCTTGGGGGCGGCAATCATCTCCACTTTATCGGTGACGGCCAGTTCAACCTTCTGCGCACCGATAACCAGTGGCTGGATATCTCCATAAAACACAGAAGCGAGCAGCGCGGCACCCAGAACAAGAAATGGGACAGCGACAACCGTATCAGCGTGAACTATGCCGCAAATACCGAGCGGCTTTCTTTCCTTGTCAGCCTGTCAGAGGAATTCTGCAACTGGCATTACTACGGAAGCCCCAATGCGGTCACCCCTTCAATATACGGGAGCACTTTGCAAATACCTGATGCCCAATGGTTCTCAAATACTGGGCTGCACTTTCAGATGGCTTCACGTCCGAACGGCAAAAATGTCGATTTCGGCGTTTCGATAGATGAAAACTGGTTTGTACTGAACCAGGTCTATGGAGTCAATGCTGCAGGAAACGGACCGAAGGAACTTGACAGCGATGTGAAAGCCTTCATTATCGCTCACATCAGCAAGGACTGGCAAGCCCGGCTTAATGTCCGTGGGAGATACCTTTATACCTCAAACGCCCCTTCCGAGCATGCTTCCGGCAATCTTTATCCCGACCTGCCTGGCAACAATTTCTGGTTTGAAGCCGTACCGCAGGTGGGTTACAAATGGCATCTCTGGTCATTCTTTGCAGGCGCACGTTTCTCGAAAATGAGCGGCGACGGCTACAAGTTCCGTATTGCCCCGGAGATTTCAGCCTCTACTCCACTATGGGAAAACGCATCGCTTCAAATCGTTGTCAACGGGGGTGAGAAGGCATTCTCCTTTGCTGAAGGATTCCGGGAGAACCTCTACATCGATCCGACAATACGTCTGCTTCCCGAATACACCCCCATCCATGTCGGCGGCAAACTCATCTGGCGACCGGTCGAAATGCTGCAAGTCGTTCCCTACGCAGGCTACCGCCTGGTCAAGGATATGGCCCAGTTCTACAATTCGTCAATCTACACCGACAACGGACTGCCCGTTCTTTCATTCAACGAGACGAACCTTTCGTTTGCATCACTTTATGCCAATGCTAACCAGATTTATGCCGGTATGGAGGCTACCCTTAACTGGTGCGACAAGGTTAGTGCCATGGCCGATTTCCGCTACAACTACTGGAAAGCCAGCTCGGTAAGCAGCTCTGGAATCAACAGCGACCAGGCATCGTACTATCTGAAAAACCTCGACGATGTTTTATCAGCCAATGGTGGAAAAGTGTGGTACAAACCTTCCATTGAACTCAACACCCGCATCGACGTGAATGCCGTCCGCAATCTCACCCTGTCGCTCACCTACCAGATGCAACTGGAACGCTATGGAGCCGTCTCTTCATCGGATGCCGCTGCAATCCGCCCTTCCACTGCCAATCTTGCATTTGCCCGGCTAGACGACATCCACCTGCTCAATGCAGAAGCCTCATACCGTATCACCCGCAATATCGGAATCTTCATTCAGGCCGACAATCTTCTCAACCGGACCTCTGCCTGGTGGAACCGCTACGACCTGAACGGAATAACCATCGTAGCAGGTGCATCGCTAACTTTCTGAACCGCAAAGCGGTGAATTAACCACCCCCCTTAACAGATGCTAGTAAAAAGTCAGGCCATAGTTCTGTTTCGCATCCGCTACAGCGACACTGATTCAATCGTCCATTTCTATAGCCGCGACTTTGGAAGAATAGCCTACATGGTAGCCAACCACCGAAGAAACAGGGCGGTCAATCCTGCCATGCTCCAGCCTCTCTCCATCATCGAATACGAGGCAGACCATAAAGGGAGCCGGACACTTCAAAGGCTCAAGGAAACCCGCTCCCTTTACACATTCAAGGGGATACCCACAGACCCGGCCAAAAACGGCATTTCGATGTTCCTGGCCGAGATTCTCTACCGCGTACTGAACGAAGCCGAGGCCAGCGAATCCCTGTTCCAGTACCTGACCCAGTCAATAGAGATTCTCGATGAGATTGAAAACGGAACCAGTAATTTCCATCTGGTATTCCTAATTAAATTATCTCTGTTCCTGGGATTCCACCCCAACCTGGAAGATAACCATACAGGCTGGTACTTCGACTTACAGGCAGGATGCTTCACCCCCGCTCCACCGCCACACAACGCATGGCTCACCCCCACTGACGCACAACTGTTTGCCAAACTCATGGACATCCGTTTCGACAATATGCACTTGTACCGCTTCTCACACCGCCAACGCACCGACCTGCTGCGCCAGATTCTCGACTACTACCGGATCCATCTGGCCGATTTCCCCGAAATCAAATCGTTAGCCGTCCTGCAGGAGTGCTTTGAACCGTAATCTGAGACTCGCATAAAATAAGCGCGAAAAGAAGGAAAAATATGCTTACTTTTGCCCTGTGAAAAATCTATTTCGGTTATCTGTATGTTCAAGGACAAAATCAAGACTTTATGGGCAAAGGTAAAGCCTTACTGCAACAAGTACATCATTGTCACGGTGTTCTTTCTTGCCATGATTCTCTTCGTTGGACGTGGTAATGTATTTAACCGGATAAGGTTCAACCGTGAAATCCGCGCCTTGGAGGATGAAATCGAACGCTTTGAGGCACAGCGTGATGCGAGCAAAAAGCGGCTTGACAACTTGCGTATCGGCGAGGAGGAACTCGAAAAGACCGCCCGCGAGAGCTATTTGATGAAGAAGGATGATGAGGATGTCTTCCTTCTTGAACACCGTTAACAGTTACAGATGAAAAAGATAAATCCATATTCTGTTCTATACGCTGCTGCGGCTCTGCTGCTCTGCCTGTCAATTGTTTTTTTCTTTCAAGGAAAAGAGTGGGCGTGGTACGGCTTTGTCGCAGGTGGCGGCTTCTACCTGCTATATCATCTGAAGTATGCCTACCGGGGCGATGATTTCCGTCTTCGCCGCCTGAATCGCCTGTTTGCTTATAATGTCGTGCTGCTGGTCGCCAGTGGGTACCTTATGTATCGGGGCAACAACACTTTCATGGTGCTGATGCTGTTGCTGGCCGTCCTGGAGTTCTACCGTAATTGGCGGGCAGAATGGTATGAGAAGCATCCGGAAGATACTGATGAACCCCAAAAAGGAAAACGTAAATAACCATGTCGTCACCATCGTTCCGTTTCAGGCAGTTTGAGGTTTTCCACGACCAATGTGGGATGAAAGTGGGCATGGACGGGGTCACGCTTGGAGCCTGGGCCGAAGTCCCCGAAACTGATGCTGAGGTTACCAGAATATTGGATATCGGAACAGGCAGCGGACTGATTGCCCTGATGCTTGCCCAGCGCTATGAAAAGGCAATGATTGATGCCGTTGAAAAGGATATCGATGCCTCCTTTCAGGCCGCCGATAACTTTTCAAAAAGTCCGTGGAGCGACAGATTGCAGATTTATCAGGGCTGTTTTCCCGAAATGATGGAATACCTCAGCCATCCTGTCAAGGAGGCTTTCCAGCTAATCGTGAGCAATCCGCCGTTCTTCAAGGATGACCTCAAGCCCATTGACCATTCCCGCAGCTTGGCCCGTCACAGCGAGGATCTTACTTTCGCAAATCTGGTTCAAGGGGTGGCTCCGCTGCTCCATCCACAGGGCCTCTTTTCTGTCATAGTACCCTATGAAGCAGCAGAGATTTTCAGTGAATACTGCTGGGAATACAAGCTTTTCCCCAAGTACCAGTGCGATTTGTATCCGGTTGAAGGGAAGAAACCCAAGCGGGCCCTGCTGACGTTCTCAAAGATTCATGAGGGACTGTGCCGTACGAAACTTTCCATAACAGATTCAAGAGGCAGATACACAGACGATTACTGGCGTATTACCGAAGAGTATTACCTTAACCGTCAGTGATAGCAAATCCCTTTGTTTTCAGAGTGATTTTTCCTATCTTTGCGCGCATATTTTATACGTGTCAAACTATTAGTGATAGTCATGTCTGATAAATTCAAGGAATACTCCGGTTTCGACCTTTCAGCAATCAACAAAGAGGTCCTCGGAGAATGGGATGCGAAAGATTTGTTCCACAAGAGTACAGAAGAACGTGAAGGATGTCCTTCATTCGTGTTTTATGAAGGGCCGCCATCGGCAAACGGAATGCCCGGCATCCACCACGTCATCGCCCGTTCAATCAAGGATATCTTCTGCCGTTACAAGACGATGAAGGGGTATCAGGTAAAGCGCAAGGCCGGTTGGGACACCCACGGGCTGCCTGTCGAACTTGGAGTTGAGAAAGCGCTTGGCATCACAAAGGAAGATATCGGCAAGAAGATTTCGGTTGACGACTACAACGCCGCCTGCCGTCGCGACGTGATGAAATTCACAAAGGAGTGGACCGACCTGACCCACCGTATGGGCTACTGGGTTGACCTTGAGAATCCCTACATAACCTACGACAACCGTTACATCGAAACCCTCTGGTGGCTGCTCAGACAGCTGTACAACAAAGGTCTTCTCTATAAAGGTTACACCATCCAGCCCTATTCGCCTGCAGCAGGTACCGGTTTGTCAAGCCACGAACTCAACCAGCCCGGATGCTACCGCACGGTAAAGGATACCACCGCTACGGCTATATTCAAGATGGTTGACCCGCGTCCCGAAATGACCGAGTGGGGCAAGCCCTGCTTCATCGCCTGGACCACTACTCCGTGGACATTACCTTCAAATACAGCACTTTGCGTCGGACCGGACATTGACTATGTGGCGGTTCAGACTTTCAATCCCTATAATGGTGACAGACTTACCATAATTATGGCCGAGGCCCGCCTCAGCGCCTACCTGAAGGGAAAATGCTACGAGACGCTTGCCGAGATGGAGGCTCTCGACATCAACCAGGTCAACGGCAAGGAACTTCCCTACCGTATTGTCGGCCGCTACAAGGGCAAAGACCTCGTGGGAATGCACTACGAGCAACTGATGCCATGGGTCAAGCCGCTGGAAAAAATCGACGAGAATGCCCCGCAGTACGTGAAGGACTATGCTTCCAAGCACCCCGAAAAGACATTCTGCTCAGGAAAGGACACCTTCGTGGAGCTCTCTTCCGAGGCTTTCCGTGTAATCCCCGGTGACTATGTGACCACTGAGGACGGTACGGGTATCGTACATATCGCCCCGACTTTCGGTGCCGACGATGCCAAGGTGGCAAAGGCTGCCGGAATACCTTCACTGTTCATGGTCAACAAGTTGGAGGAGACCCGCCCGATGGTCGATATGACCGGCAAATATTACGTCCTTGACGACTGTGACCCGACATTTGTTGAAAAGTGCGTCAACGTGGAGGCTTACTCCCGTCATGCCGGCGACTATGTGAAGAACGCCTACTCTCCTGCCTACAACGTGAACGGTAAGTACGATGATGTTGCAGCAGCAAAGAACGACGACCTGAACATAATCCTCTCCATCGAGATGAAGCGTGAAGGGACTGCCTTCAGGGTTGAAAAGCACGAACATGAATACCCCCATTGCTGGCGTACCGACAAGCCCGTGCTCTACTATCCCCTTGACAGCTGGTTTATCCGTGCAAGCGCCTGCCGCGAAAGGATGATGGAACTCAACCGCACAATCAACTGGAAGCCCGAATCAACCGGAAGCGGCCGTTTCGGCAAGTGGCTGGAAAACCTGAACGACTGGAACCTGAGTCGCAGCCGCTACTGGGGCACTCCCCTTCCCGTATGGCGCAACCGTGACACCCGCGAGGAAATCTGTATCGGTAGCGTTGAGGAACTTTACAGCGAAATTGAAAAGTCTGTCGCTGCCGGCTTCATGACTTCCAATCCATATAAGGAGAAAGGCTTCGTGCCAGGTCTGATGACAAAGGAAAACTACGACAAGATTGACCTTCATCGTCCGTACGTAGATGATATCGTGCTGGTAAGCGCCTCCGGCAAGCCAATGAAACGCGAAACCGACCTCATAGACGTCTGGTTCGACAGCGGTGCCATGCCGTACGCCCAGATTCACTATCCGTTTGAGAATAAGGAGGCCTTTGACAGCCGTCAGATTTATCCGGCCGACTTTATCGCTGAAGGTGTAGATCAGACCCGCGGATGGTTCTATACACTGCATGCTCTGGCCACGATGATTTTCGACTCGGTCGCCTACAAGAACGTCGTATCCAACGGACTCGTACTTGACAAGAACGGAATGAAGATGTCCAAACGGCTTGGAAATGCTGTCGATCCGTTCGGCACCATCGAAAAATACGGTTCGGATCCGTTACGCTGGTACATGATTACCAACGCCTCGCCCTGGGATAATTTACGCTTTGATACTGAGGGAGTTGAAGAAGTGCGAAGAAAGTTCTTCGGAACTCTTTACAATACCTATTCGTTCTTTGCTCTCTATGCAAACGTGGATGGGTTCACTGGAAAGGAGCCTGAAGTCCCCGTCAGTGAGCGTCCCGAAATCGACCGCTGGATTCTCTCCATGCTCAACGGCCTGGTACGTCAGACAGATGCCGACTACGCCGATTATGAAGCCACAAAGTCCGGTCGTGCAATAAGCGATTTCGTACAGGAGAATCTCAGCAACTGGTACGTGAGGCTGAACCGCAAGCGCTTCTGGGGCGGTACTATGGACAAGGACAAACTGTCCGCCTACCAGACCCTTTACACCTGTCTGGAAACCGTTTCCCGCCTGATGGCCCCGATTGCTCCGTTCTATGCAGATAAACTTTTCCTTGACCTGAATGCAGTGACAGGGCGTGACAAGTCAGAGTCGGTACATCTTGCCCTCTATCCCAAAGCGGACGAAAGCCTGATAGACGAAAAGCTCAATTACCGCATGTTGATGGCCCAGCAGATTACCTCTATGGTACTTGCCCTGCGCCGCAAAGTCAACATCAAGGTGCGTCAGCCGCTTCAGGCCATTATCCTTCCCGCACTGGGCGAGGAGCAGCGGCAGGCTATCGAGGCAGTTCGTGACCTGATTCTCAGTGAGGTGAATGTCAAGGAGATGCAGTTTGTGGAGAACGCCGCGGGCATCCTTACCAAACGCATCAAGCCCGACTTCAAGAAACTCGGCCCAAAATGCGGCAAGCAGATGAAGCAGGTGGCAGAAATGCTTAAGACGATGCCTCAGGAGCAGATTTTCGAATTTGAGGCTAATGGAACCTGCACATTGACAGTTGAAGGCAATGCCATTACGGTTGATGCAACCGATGTCGAGTTCTATTCGGAAGATATTCCCGGTCTGCTGGTGGCCAACGAAGGACGCTTGACTGTGGCCCTTGAGGTTGAGGTGACTGAAGCCTTGCGCGAAGAGGGTATAGCCCGTGAACTTGTGAACCGTATCCAGAATCTGCGCAAGTCGCAGGGATTTGAAATCACCGACCGCATAATGGTACAGATTTCAGAGAATCCCAATACCGACAAGGCTGTGGCTGTATGGAAGCAATATATTGCATCTCAGGTACTTGCCGATGATATCATCGTTAAGGAAATAGTGGAAAATCCTGTCGAATTAGACATGGACGACTACAAACTATATATAAATGTATCAAAATTGTGAGACGATGGCAGAAATAGTGCGTTATTCTGATGCCGAACTCGAGGAGTTCCGCGTCCTGATTGAGGAAAAGCTCGCTAAGGCTCGTGCTGAGTACGACCAGCTTATTAAGAGTACACGAGGAAACGATGTGAGTGACACTGCTCCTACCTTCAAGGCTTTTGAAGACGGAGCCAATTTCCAGCAGAGGGAAGAGGTGGATCGTCTGGCAAAGCGCCAGGCTGACTTCATCCGCAACCTTGAGGCTGCATTAATCCGGATACAGAACAAGACGTACGGTATTTGCCGCGTGACGGGTAAGCTCATACCCAAGGAACGCCTGAGAGCTGTTCCTCACGCAACGCTGAGTATCGAAGCCAAAAACGGAGAAAAGAAGTGATGGCCGTTAATGCCCGCAAAAGAATAACATGGTCGGTGGTAATTATCTTTTTGATGATTGCCATCGACCAGGCTGTGAAAATCTACATCAAGACCCATTTCGCCTTGTATGAGAGCGTGCGCGTGTTCAACTGGTTCTACATCTATTTTACCGAAAACAACGGCATGGCTTTCGGATGGGAAATTTTCAACAACAAGATTTTCCTGACGCTTTTCCGCCTGGTAGCGGCCGGTCTGCTTATCTGGGTGCTGGTGCGCGTATGCCGGCAGGAGAAGTACCCGATGGGATTTATTGTCTGTCTGGCCCTTATTATTGCAGGAGCCATCGGCAATATTGTCGATTGCCTGTTCTATGGTATGGTCTTCTCAGACAGTGTGGGGCATGTGGCGCAAGTCTTTCCTATAGATGGAGGGTACGCTCCGGCTTTCTATGGAAAAGTTGTGGATATGTTGTATTTCCCCATCATAGATACAAATTGGCCTGACTGGATGCCACTGTGCGGTGGTGAACACTTTATCTTTTTCAGTCCGATTTTCAACATCGCCGATTCCTGTATTACCTGCGGGCTGTTTGCAATGCTCATTTTCTACCATAAGTGCCTGAAGTAAGCTGCCAAGGGAGCCTGAAATGAAAGGTAACTTTCTGACATACATTTTTCTTGGGATTCTCTTCCTGACGGTATCATCCTGCCGCCCGGAAGTAGATGGTGTACGTGTGCTCTCAAAGGACAAGTTTGCAGACGTACTGACCGATGTGTATGTGACCGATGCCATGTTCTCGACTCTCGATGTGAAAAGCAAGAGCAGATGGCAGCGAGGTATGAAGGCGCTTGTCTTTCAAGATGCTGCATATCAGTGGATTCTTGCAAAATACGACATTACTGATGCTGAGTTCTACGCCTCGGTAAAATACTATACCGTCAGGCCGAACCTTATAGGAGGTATTTTCGACGACGTGGAGCAGAACCTAATATTGATGCAGAAGGATGTCGAACATCGCAAGGCCCTGCGTGAGGCAGAGGAGGAGCGCCTTGCCTACGAGCGCAAGTGGAAGATTGTTCATATTGATTCCGCCTACATTGCGCAGTGGGGAGTCATTCTCTCCATGGATTCGCTTTCACTGGAAAGTGCAGACAGTGTGCTTACGATGCTGAAAAAGCTCGGAGATATTTGTCCCGACGAGACCACGCCCGCCTACTGGGATTCCATTCACAAGGTCGAGGCTTTCATTAAAGACTCCCTCAGAATCGATTCCATTCGGCTTGATTCCATTCGGCTTGATTCCTTGCGCATTGATTCGTTGCGCATTGATTCGTTGCGTCTTGATTCCCTACGCATCGATTCCATTGGCATAGATACTTTACAGATAGCCGATTCTATCTGAAACGGCGGCGCAGTTCTCCGCATATAATAGCCGTTGCAGTCGATACATTAAGCGATTCGCTGCACACACGCCCTTCCGGAAAATTTGGTATAAGCAGACGGTGTGTTGTCAGTCTGGCAATCTCGTCGGAAATACCGTTTCCTTCATTTCCCATTACAATAATCCCCTCCGGTGACAATTCAGCCTTATAAAGGTCATCGCCGTCCAGGAATGTCCCATAGACAGGTACAGGGCTATGTCTCAGAATCTGCTCGAGTTCTGTGTAGTGAATGCGAACCCTCCCGATGGCTCCCATTGTGGCCTGGACAACTTTCGGATTATAGGCATCAGCCGTGTCAGGCGAACAGAAAATATCTTCTATGCCGAACCAATCGGCTATGCGTATTATTGTACCTAGATTACCAGGATCCTGCACTTTGTCTAGGGCAAGGCTCAGACAACCGGCTGGAATAGCCGGATTTGTATCGCTTTTCGGAATGTCGAAAACGGCCAGAACCTCCTGAGGTGACAGCATAAGGCTTGCCCTTTCGAGTTCCTCCGGTGTTACAACTATACATTCATCGACTGTTTTCAACAATTCAGAATGAGTCTCGCACCAGACAGGAAGGGCAGCAAGAAAGCGGCAGTGCATTGAAGGGAGCAAATCACCTACAAGTTTGTTTCCCTCAGCCAGAAAACAGTCTTCCACCTGCCTGAACTTTTTCATTTCCAGGGAACGAATCCACTTGATTTTGGCCTTGCTGAGCATGATACTGGTAAAAAATATAGCGAGTTAAGTTTCATTGCGCGAAGTTACGTCAATTTTTCATACCTTCGTAGGTTTTTTAAGAAAAGACCATCCATGCTTTTCAGAAGGTACTTCAAGTGGGTCGCGGCATTATTGCCTGTATTGGTATTGCTCTCTTGCAATACCTTGAAGTACGTTCCCGAGGGTCAGACACTACTTAAGAAGAATGTCGTGATGACCGACGATAAGTCGGTTTCGAAAGGTGACCTTGAAAAATACATCCGACAGACTCCAAACAAAAAGACCCTGTCGCTGTTCAAGATAAAACTGGGGATTTACAGCCTTTCCAATCCTGAGAAAACAACGGGGTTCAGCCAAAAGCTCCGCAATATGGGAGAACCTCCAGTCATATATGACTCCCTCCAGGCAGAGTCGTCGCGCAAAGCCATGGAACGCTATATGTTCGGCCAGGGGTTTTTCCTTTCCCATGTAGATTTTTCCACAGTAACAAAAAAACGTCGGACAACAGTCACTTACCATGCACATCCCTCAACTCCATATATTGTCAAATCGTACAGCTTTCCTACATCCGAGACCGATTCACTGACCTCTCTTATCAAGCGGACATTTTCCTCCACGGCCATACAGGCGGGGACACGCTTCAGCGGTGACGCACTGGACGAAGAGCGCAAACGGATTGAAACCATTGCAAAAAGAAACGGATACTATGCCTTTGCCAAGGACTACCTCTCCTTTTCCGTCGATACGGCGTGGAAAACGAACTCTGTAACCATTGACCTGAAGCTCCAGCCCGCCGTTAACTATAAGGTGTTCGACACTGTGGTTGTGGAACCGCACGTGAAATACCGTATTGATGAAATATGCTTCCTGATGGATGTGCCTCTCTCTGTACTTCAATACAACGGTACAATTGACCTGACAGGTTACGACACAGCCTCTGTTGACGGCTGCAGCTTTGTCTATTCCGAAAAGCCCTTCCTTAAGCCGCAAATCCTTGTCGATAACTGTTTTGTGAGGAAAAGGGAACTCTACAACCCTGCAGGAGTTGAAAAGACATACGAAAGACTTAACAAATTGAAGAACCTGAAGTATGTCAATATACGTTTCAAAGAGCTTGACTCCTCAAGTCCTGAAGAGAAACATCTTGCCTGTCTGTTATTCCTCTCTTCAGGTGACGTCAATACGATTTCATTTGAACTGGAGGGAACCAACACCGCAGGAGACCTCGGGGTGGCCGGTTCGCTCAATTATGCCCATCTGAATATGGGACACCGCGGACAGGAACTTGACGTGAGTGTCCGAGCAGCATACGAGGCGATGTCTTCCCAAAGCAGCAATTATTTCGAGTATGGCGGTGAAATCGCCTACAAACTGCCCTCGTTTGCGTTCCCTATAGCCCGTGAAAAGCGCCGCCTTGTCGATGCCCAGACGAGTTTCCAAATCGGCTACAATAACATCAACCGGCCGGAGTTCGTCCGCACACAGGCCTCAGCCTCAATGAAGTATATCTGGAGCCGTACACAGTTGAGCAATACCCTTTCACCCATTGACATCGCTGTGGTGCGTATGGGAAGGGTTGACTCTGCCTTTGCGGCTACATATCTAAAGGAGGGTTCTTATCTGAAGTACAGCTATCAGGACCAGCTGATTGTCCGTATCCACGGCAGTGTCCTCTATTCCAACGTCCCCTTCGGCCGGCGCACTGACAACACACGCTATTATACCCTCCGTGCCACAGCCGAAGAGAGCGGAAACATCCTTTCGCTGGTAGTCCCTGCATTTTCGGAAAAAAACAGCGACGGGGCTTACACAATTGGCAACATACCCTATTCGCAGTATGTACGCGGTGAAGTGGAGTTCGTTCACAATATTCCTATTACCGATCGGCTCAGGTTCGCCTATCGTGCCGGTATAGGTATCGGTTACCCTTACGGCAATTCAATAGCATTGCCGTTTGAAAAACGTTTCTACACCGGCGGGGCAAACTCAATGAGGGGATGGTCGGTGCGTACTCTTGGCCCGGGCAGCTACCGTTCGCCTGACGGTGCCATCAATTTCATGACCCAGTCGGGAGACTTGAAGGCAGACCTTAACTTTGAGCTCCGGCACAAATGGTTCAGCGTATTCGAAGGGGGTTATTTCATAGATTTCGGCAACGTATGGAATCTCTCGCCTGAAGCTTGCGAACAACAGCCTAAGGGAGCCTTCCGCTTTGATTCATTCTACAAGCAAATTGCGTGCAGCATTGGCCTTGGCATCCGGTTGAATGTCAAGTTCTTCGTTATGCGTGTCGATTGCGGCCTCAAGGTGTTTGACCCGTCGGGAAGCGACCGGCGTGACCGCTGGCGTATATCACATATTGAAGGCTGGGACGACTTTGCCCTGCATCTGGCTGTGGGCTATCCTTTCTGACGGATTCGGGGCGGAGGATTCCTTATCTCTTACGCTCTTTTGAGGAAGGAATGCCGAGCAGGTCGCGGTATTTGGCGATTGTCCTTCTTGCTATGATATACCCTTTTTCCTTGAGAATATCCACCAGAGCATCGTCAGTATAGGGATGTGACTTGTCTTCGCCCCCAACGATATCCTTCAGCGTGCTTTGGATTTCCTTGACTGAAACTTCCTCGCCATTATCATTCTGCATCGATTCCGAAAAGAAATACTTCAACGGGAAGATTCCCATTTCGGTCTGAACGTACTTGCAGTTGCTTACTCGGGAGATGGTGGAAACATCCAAACCTGTCACTGCGGCGATGTCCTTCAGCTTCATCGGCCGGAGTTTCTTCTCTTCACCTGTCAGAAAGAACGCATTCTGGTAATCGACAATAGCCTGCATTGTGCTCAGGAGCGTGTTCTGGCGCTGCTTGATAGCCTCGATAAACCAGTTTGCAGCGTCAATTTTCTTCTTTGCGTACATGGCTCCTTCCTTGCGGCTATTGAAGAGGGCGTTCTGCGTTTTCTTCCCCTTTTTGGCGGCCTGATAGTCCTGCCACATCTGCAGATATGCCCGGCTGACGTGAAGGTCGGGAATTGTTGTGTCGTTCAGTGTGATTTCCAGTTTTCCGTCGTGGTTTTCAACAATGAAATCGGGGGTAATCTGCCGTCCGGTCTCGCTCAGTTGTGAGGATTCCCACTCGTTACCTGGCTTGGGGGTAAGGCGTGTCACCTCCTTTATGGCCCCATCCAAATCCTCACGGGTGATGTCAAGACGAAGGCATATTTCCTGGTAGTCACGGTCGGTAAACTCTTCGAAATACTGTTCCAGAATGTCGTGCGCCAGTTGCACCTCGCTAGTCTGATTCTTACGCTCAAGCTGAAGCAAAAGGCATTCCTGAAGGTCTTTTGCCGCAACTCCTGCCGGCTCGAACTCCTGTATCTGCTCCAGCATCTGCTCAACCTGGTATGGTTCCACCTCTTTTGAGTTCTGGAAAGAAACCTGGTCGGCAATAGTCTGAGCATCAGCCCTCAAATAGCCGTCGTTATCGATGTTGCCGATTATGTACTCGCCGATAAGTTGCTGAAGCTCTGTGGTCTCAAGGTTGCTGAGCTGACGGAGGAGGAAATCCTGCAGGGAGTCGGTCTGTACTCCCGAATAGGGCTCGCGCCGATCATCGCTGTCGTATGGCTGCGTATTGCCGAAATCGGCAGACTTGTCATCGTATTCGGCGATATACTGCTCCATCTCATCACGGTCGTCCTCGTTGCCATAGTCGTCCGTGATTTCCTTGCTTTCCCCCTCATCCTCACCATTCTCAGGAGCATCTTCGGGAAAGTCTTCGTTGTCAGTCGGTTCTTCGCTGCCAAAGTCTTCGCTGTCGGAGACAGG
>DCHH01000130.1:24808-29749 GCA_002315625.1 Bacteroidales bacterium UBA1757 | reverse complement strand
ATGTAATACAGGGAGAGGTCACCGCGCTGCTGAGCGTGAATATGACAGTTCATGCAGGCGTTGTTGGTGTGCTGGTAATCACAGATTGCAATCTCGTCGAAATTTTCCACGCAACGCTCCATTATGGACAGTTCATGGAACATCTGGTACGAGGGCTCTATCAGGCGATAGGTCAGATATCCGTCAACCGGGTCGCTACTGACATAGATATGCCAGGTTTCACTAATAGACTTCCCATCGATAGTGACGTCTGAATTGACCGTAATGGTCTGGCCTCCCATCCCTGAGAGGAATTTTTTCCATTTCCGTACGGGCCATTCAACTTCTAAGCCTTTGATGGTAACTGACTTATCTCCTAATGAGAAAGTGGTTCGGGCATTTTTGGCTCCCTTCGTTGCGTAATGGAAGTTAAGAGGAGCAATATTCGCAGGTATGGTTACCTCTTTATAGTCGGGATAGATGACTACCGGTCCGTCACTGCCATAAACCGCAGTGTATGAACTATTTGTATTACAACCGGCCAGTACGGAACAGATGAGGATTGCGGGCAGTAAATGTTTTAATTTAGAGAATATCATTGGGCGGATGTGTTAGCTGCGGTCATGTAATAGTACCAATAGGTGTTCTTGTATTTAAGTGGCAGGCGGAAGAAGGATGCCATTCTTTTAATCATGGCTGCATCCACACCGCATTCTGCCGCCGTCTCTTCAGTGAGAATATTCTTCTGGTCGAGATAGATGAGCGTGGCCTCGTGGTAGTGACGTCCCTTAATCATATTGGGAGCGTAATCTTCCATAAACAGATTGAGGTCGTACAGCATCAGGTCGTAACAAAGCAGGTATTCACGAGCTGGCATGTTGGTGGAATCGGCTTCGAGCAGACCGAGCAGGATGGCACGCGGCGTGTTGGACAGGTGTACGAAGTCGGTTACAGATGATTTGGCACGGGATTTCAAAAGTTCTGTACGAATGGCCTCACTCTGATTTTTCGGCATCATACTTCTTGCCCATTTCCTGTAAAAGAGGGTCTTGCTGAGTAGATTAAGGTATTTCTGTGCCACGGCGTCCTCACCGGAAATGAGATTCACCCTGGCCAGACGGAGGATATATCTGGCACCGGTATGGTTCGGCGATGCCTGAAGAGATGTTATGGCACTCTGTTCGGCGATGGTGAGGGCTCCAAGTTGGAACCAAGCTTCTCCCGCGAGACAATTACGGAATACGGCCTGTTCGCCCCATACCCGGAGCAGAAGGTCGTACGGGCCTCCCTGAGAATGGTCCAAAAGATGATTCCCGAGTTGGCCTTTCATCGCCAGTGCGAGATTGTAGCAATAACTGGCTTCAACCATCTGAAGATCCTTTTCGGAAAGTTTCAGGACACGGTCCCAGTTCTCTCTTGCGACTTCGCAGTCCAGACCGATAAGTCTTTCATACTCGAATTTAGGGGTGCTCCAGAACTTGCCGTAGTTCTTATGAACGGGAGCCCCCAGTGCCCACACTCCGAAACTGAGCAAAAGGAGCATGGATACCCCCTTTTTCCAGACCTCCTTAAATTGGAGAGAAAGCATCAGAAGTGATAGGAACCCAAGCACCACCACCGTATAGCGTGTAACATACAGGTTTCCGGTCTCACGGAAAAATGACCAGATGAAAATGACTGTGGCCACGGCTATCGACGGCCAAAATCCCATGAATTTACGGCATATCCGATATGAAACTATGGCTATGGCAGTCAACAGAAGGGAGATTATGACCGGCCCTACTACGGGAAGGTGGAAAAACTGTTCCAGAAAATCACTAATCAGACGTGAAAGCCACCCAGTCCCTGTATATGTCTGACAGATATACCCGAAATCGTAGAGGAACAAATCCATCTGTTCCCGACGAATCAGGTGATAGGGATAGGCGAACTGGAAGAAACAGAATGTGCTGCAGAAAGCCAGCAAAGAGAGATATGCTCCTTTAACCTTTTGCATTCGGGAGTGTATAATAAGATGATTTCTAATGAGTACAAAGATATGAAATCCTGATATTCATTTCAAATTAACTGTATAAAAAAAAAGAAAGGGGCCATAAAGACCCCTTTCAAATACTGTCTAGTTCGGACTATTCGTTGAGATATGCCCAACCAAGTACGTCCTTGATGTTGGTGTTGACCACTTTCACGTCACGCGGGAACGGGAGGTACTCGTGTTTGCCTTTCTCGAAGTTCTTGAAGTCGGCCTTCACGTAACTGACGCTCAGCTTATGCTCGGTAGCACCTTCCTTTGCAAAGAAATCATCGGTTACGACAGGAATCTTGTTGTGCAAATCGCCGTTGAACATATCAGGAAGATTTGAAATCTTTCCGGTAGCCTGCCAGCGGACAAGGTCGTGGAAGCGGCAACCTTCGAACCAGAGTTCGTATTCCTTTTCTTCCTTAACATCCTCAAATGTGAGGGCTGTGCTGACCTTACCGGAACCCGAACGTTTCTGAACTCTTTGAAGTGCCTCAAGGCCAGTTCCATCACTATCATTTCCGACGCAAGCTTCAGCATAGAGAAGGAGAGCTTCTGCGAAACGGGCCATTGTGAGGTTGTGTACGTTGGAGTTTGCACCAAGAGATGCAAGGTCATCACTCATGTAGTTGCTAGGATCGTCACCTGGCTGAAGAACGATTCTGGGAATGTTATGCCATACCATGTTCTTCCATTCGAAATAGTTGCTGTGGCTATACACACCGCTTGATGAAGCGATACCACGCTTTGCATCGGCCTTCTTCTCGGCAAGTGTTCCATCATTGACTGTTGAACCGCTCCAATCCATTTCATAGAGGAATTCATCCTCGGTGAGGAATGTGGCGAGACGACGGGCTGACTTGCCATCGTGGGCCTCGAACTTCTTGGCGAAGGCTTCGGTAATGGCACCGCCATTCCAACCGCCACCTGAACCCGGCAGGTTCTGACATACAGTAGGAGTAGAAGCCAAAGCGGAAGTACGCCAGCAGAGAACGTCGGCAACCATCCAACGGCCACGCTGGATAGGAGTACCTGAACCCCATGCGTTGGCGGTGAAGTTGTCGTCCTGAATGAAGTTCGGAGCGAAGATGATTTCCTTGTTACCGTCACCGGCAGCATGGAACAGTGTCCAATAATCCTTGGTATCAACGAGGTCATAGTTGCCGCTGTTAATAAGGTCACCCAGATACTTCTTGGCAGTTGTGGGGTCATTATTGAACATAGCGGCCTTACCTGCAACGAACTGAGCGAAGCCTTCGGTCATAATGGCCGTGCCATCCTTGTCGGTGATACCATTACGAGCGGGAAGACAACCTGATTCGATAGCAGCCTTGCACTCGGCAATAACCCAATTGAGAACTTCTGCCTGCGATCCTGCCTGAACGGGGAGTTCGTCAGAATCAAGAAGACGGTCAACAATACAGGGAGTGTTCCAAGTCAGAGCTTCCATCAGATGCATGTACGCACGGAATACGCGAGCTTCAGCAACGCACTGTTTGGTGAAGGTACTTGTGTACTTGGGCTCAGTCTTTTGTCTGTTCTCGTTTGTGAAATTGGAGATGATAAGGTTTGCAGTATAAATTGAGTTTGCATAACCTGTATAGAGGTTGTTCAGAGGACCGTTTGCATTGTCATAGCGGAACTCGTCAAATACTCTGAAATCCAGATGGTCCTGAGCATCACCACCAGCGGAGAGGACATCGTCTGCTGAGTAGTTGAAAATCATAAGCTGGTTGTTGTAGATACCTTCTGTACCAGCAATACCATGGCCGCCAAAGCAGCTTACATACATGTTTGCCCTAAGTGCGGCAGCATCAGCGTCGGATGCGTAGAAAGTCTCTGCGCTGATAACACCCTTCTGAGGGATATCAAGGTTTTTCTCACAGGAAACCGCCAGAAGAGCAGCTCCGACCAAAACCGGTATAAATATCTTTTTCATATCAATCATTTTTAGAATGTCAAATTAACACCAAGGATAAGCTTCTGCATGGTCGGGTATGAACCCCAGTCAAGACCACCGCCAGTGGAGCTGTTTGTTGATGCAGTAGCAGGATCAAGTCCGGGATACTTGGTGATTGTGATGTAATCATCAAGTGAAACGTAGAATCTGAGGTTGCTGATCAAGAGCTTGTTGGTCCATCTTGAGGGAAGAGTGTAACCCAGCTGCAGGGTCTGGAAACGGAAGTAGTCACCCTTGAAGCAGTTTCCGGTTGATGACCAGAACTCTGAGTTGGCAGCAACGACCTTGCTGGGAGCAGGCAGAGTACCATTAGGATTGTTCGGGGTAACTGAATTTTCGTAGTAGTAGCTGAAGTTGTTCTTTACACCAGTACGGTGGGTGACGGGGACGATGTAGTTACCGCCCTGACCATAACCGTTGAGGGTGAAGTCAATGCCCTTCCATGCGAGGTTGATGTTGATACCGTAAGTGAAGGTAGGAACAGTTGAACCGATGTCAGTCATATCGGCAGATGAAATCACTTTATCACCGTTGATATCTTTAATCTTGGCGGAACCGTCGGCGTTTACTCCTTCATAGACATAACCGAGAAGGTACCAAATGGAGTGTCCGGGTTCGAAAGCGGTCTGGATCTGGTAGTTGGTTGATGAAGCATCAGATTTCACAATACGGGCTGCACGGTCAGCAAGTTCAAGAACTTCGTTGTGCAGAGTCGAGAAGTTGGTGTTGATGCTGTAGTAGAAATCACCTACATTGTCTCTCCATCCAAGTTCGAACTCAAGACCGGTGTTGAGGACGGTACCACCATTGACGGTAGTGCTGGTAGCACCAAGTTCGGCAGGAACGGTTACATCGAACAGAAGGTCTTTGGTCTTCTTGTTGTAGTAATCAACGCCGAAGGTCAGACGGTCATTCAGGAAGCGGGCATCAAGACCGGCGTCAACCTGTTCGGAAGTTTCCCATTTCAGATTGGGGTTGGGCAGAC
>DCHH01000130.1:23812-24749 GCA_002315625.1 Bacteroidales bacterium UBA1757 | reverse complement strand
TACTGGTACCAGTTGCTACCGGCAGAAATGGTAGTGGCATATCTGTAACCGCTAAGGACGTTGACGTTACCGTTACGACCCCAAGAAGCGCGCAGTTTCAAGAATGAGAGAGCGTCACGGCTGACGTTGTCCTTAATCCAGCTTTCGTTGCTGATGGTCCAACCTGCAGAGAATGAGGGGAAGTAACCCCATCTGTTATCCTTTGAAAGCTTGGATGAGTCGAAAGCATCGGCACGGAAGTTGGCCTGAACGCTATAACGGTTGTCATAGTTATAGACCAAACGTCCGAAGTAAGCCATTGAAGCGCTCTTGCCGGGGGCGTTGGAAACGGTCTTGGAGACGTCGCCCTTTACATAGCTCATGTACTGGAAAGCCTCGTCGTAGTTGGTGAGAATATCCTGACCGTTTGCACTGGTGTTGACATTGTCATAGTTGTTCTCGCGATATGACATACCGATCATGGCGTTGAGGTTATGCTTCTCAGCGATGGTCACGTTGTAGTTCGCGAAGTTTTCCCACTGATAATACCAACCGGTATTGACGTTAGCAGAAATTGAGTAGTTGTCCTGAGAACCACGGCCTATATAATAAGGAGCAGTGTAGCTGTGGCTGGAGCTCTGGTTGAGTCTGTAACCCAGACGGGAAGTGATTGTCAGACCCTTGACAGGCATCAGGTTCAAGAACATGGTTCCGTTGATGTTGAAACCACCGTTTGTACCTTCGGAAGTCAGAATCTTGGCCAGCGGGTTACCTTCAACGTCTGAATAGGTAGGAGTGGCATACCAACCGTTTGCATCACTGAAGAAACGGTAGGGACGGCCGATACCTTGTTTTACATTGTTGTAGGTAGCAGCGAAATCGGGATTGAACTCGCTCTCTGAATGCCAATAGACAGGAGTCAGAGGCTCAAGGTTGATTACTGATTCCCAAGAAGAAC
>DCHH01000130.1:20883-23737 GCA_002315625.1 Bacteroidales bacterium UBA1757 | reverse complement strand
GCCTGCAACCATTTGAACAGCTTATAGTCGGCATTTACCTGAGCGGTGAGACGCTTGTAGGTATCACGGTCACCCTTTACGACACCATTCTGGTCAACATAGTTGATAGAGGTGAAATAGTGACCCTTGTCGTTACCACCTGAGATGGTAAGAGCGTGCTGCTGGTTCCATGACGGCTCGATATATGCTCCAATCCAGTCGGTATCGATAACACCGTTTGCATAGTCCTGATGATAGTAGTCATAGTCTGCGAGACGTGAACTCATATAGTTGGGATCGTCGATGTACTCGTATCCAACATAATCAATCAGCTGTTCGCGGTTCATCAGAGGACGTCTGGTGTAGTTCTGGTTGGTGAACTTGCCATTGTATGAAATGGAAGCCTTACCTTCAGAACCGGTCTTGGTGGTTACGAGAACAACACCGTTACCAGCTTCGGCACCGTAGATAGCTGCGGAAGCGGCATCCTTCAGAATCTCGATTGATTCGATCATCGAAGGATCGAGGTACTGGATGCTGCTCACCTGAAGACCGTCAACAATGTAAAGAGGTGAAAGGCTGCCGCCGTTTGAGGAATAACCACGGACACGGATTTCAGCACCGTCACCAGGGGCACCGCTCTGGAGAACGTTTACACCTGAAACCTGACCTTTCAGTGCAGCAGCTGCATCGGTGGTTGAGAGAGCCTTGAGGGCATCTTTACCGATGGAAGCGACAGAACCGGTAAGGTCACTCTTCTTCTGAACACCGTAACCGATAACTACGGTCTCTTCCAGTGATTTTGAGTCTTCTACCAAAACAATGGTGAGAGTTGTCTGATTACCTACTGTGACGGTTTGCGGAATGTAACCGAGGTAGGTAACGTTGAGCTTGGCATCAGCAGGAACACTAAGGGCAAATTTACCATTAAGGTCGGTTGCTGTACCGATTGAGGGATTGCCTGCCACGACGATGGCTGCACCAATAATTGGTTGGCCGGTCTGGTCGGCGACACTACCGCTGATTGAGCGGTTCTGTGCGAAAGCCTGGAAGCCCATCGCACTGATGGCAAGAATCATCAGAACGCTTGCCATTCTTTTGAAAAGGTGTCTGTACATAAAATAATAGTTAATAAATAGTGGTTAATAAAGTGAAAATCAATTTTTTGCGATTGTTTTTAGTTGTTTTCTGTACTGGGTCTTGATAAGTCTGTTTTAAAAATTTAATTTTGTGATAATTTTGACAAACCAGAGTGGCTTTCGCCGCACCTATTCGTTCGAACCAAAATTAGTTTTACCTACGCGAGTGGAATAGCATCAATAATTCATTTTTATTCATTTTTGGTTCAAAGGGGTCATCTAATACCCCTATTTCGCCCTTTATGAATGAATTTTAAAAGACAATGAATGAAAATCAAACAACCTTATTCTGATGAGGTGAACTCATAAACGCTCATGACTGTAACTTCGTGACACGGTCAACAGAAATGTACGTGACATAGCTCCGTTCTTTTCATTTGCAACTATAAATGTTTATGAAACGTATTTTAGCATCTATTTCCATCCTGTTCTTATCGTCGTTCCTGCTGTTTTCGGAGTCGCGCCACTATTTTTTCCGACATTACATGATTGAGGATGGACTGAATATTAACACTGTTTATTCTGCTTCTACAGACCATTTAGGATATATGTGGTTCGGTACACGCGACGGCCTGTGCCGTTACGATGGAACCTCCTTCGAACGTGTGTATGACGATACTGGATTTGCAAACGGTATGGTGGCCAGTCTTTGTGAAGACTCTAAGGGTTTCCTCTGGTTCAGCACAATGAACGGAGTAGGGAGATACAATCTTCAGACAAACAGATTTGAAAAGATTGATTTTGGTGAAGTGACGCGTATCAATGACATTGTGGATGACAAGGACGGTTCAATCTGGTTAGTGGCCGAGAATGTCCTTTTGCGCTTCATACCTGCGGAAAACAAGGTCGATAATATCGGGGAGCAGTCAAAGGAAAATTTCCTCCATGCCTGCGAGGACAAAAAAGGGGAGGTATGGTTCACTACAAGGGATGGTATGCTGTATCGTTACGATGCTGTTTCCCGCAAATTCGTCAGACTTGACTTTGAACTGGAGATCTCCGACGACGCTTCTGATGTATATCTGGAACGTGTTGCCGCTATCGATGATACATACCTGTTAGTTTCAACAAACAAGTCTGAAGTCTATCGTGTCAATATGCATACAGGTAAGAGTACCAGACTGTTTGTATCTGACTACACTGTCAATTGTCTCATGGCAAATACCCCCAATCAATATTGGATTGGCACATTTGGCGGCGTCTATATTTATGATGTCCGCACGGAGGATATAGCCCTTTACGGTGATTGGACTGAATCCGGACTGTCAAGCAATAATGTCACATGTCTTTCAAGTGACAAGGAAGGGAATGTATGGCTTGGGACTTATTACGGTGGTGTCAATTTCTACAGTAATCCGGACAATGCAATAGAACGGATATTGCATACTGGGGTTGAACCCGATTTTGGTGGCAGGGTGGTTCATGCCTTTGAAACCGAGAGTGACAGTATTCTCTGGGTAGGAACTGAGGACGGACACCTCAACAGGTTGAATTACAATAAGAAAACTTTGGTTGAAATTCCCATGGAAGACAAGTTGAACATCCACTCGCTTTTGTCCGACGGAAACCTTCTGTGGGTGCTTACATTTGAGAATGGCATTTATATATATGACAAGAACAGTGGAAAATGGAGCAGGAGGGATGACTCCCCGCAGGGAAACTGCATCTGCATGATACGTCTGATTGACAGTTCTATACTGTTTGGCACTTCCACAGGACTGTACCGCTATATTCCG
>DCHH01000130.1:0-20671 GCA_002315625.1 Bacteroidales bacterium UBA1757 | reverse complement strand
AGAAGACTGCTATCATCACCTGTGGGTATGTACACAAGGAGACGGAATCTGCTGGACTTCGTTGGATTTCCCTCTCAAGTTTAGCTATATAACTATGGAACAGGGTCTTCCGTCAAACATTGCATGTGCATTAGTGGAAGACTCCGAGCGGGAATCACTTTGGGTCTCAACTGCTAACGGACTGGCGTTGATTGACTCCAAGTCAAATACTGTCACCAAATCATACTTGGACAACGGCAGACTGAACGGCAACCAATATACTAACGGCAGCTGCTGTAAACTTACCGGCGGCCGCATCTGTTTTGGAACGACCAACGGATTCATCTCATTCCTGCCATCGACCATTCAGGACCCGATATCAAAAGCCCCGCTATATTTTCGCGGTATCTATGCGGAAGGTGAAAGGGGAAGCAAACAGGTGACAGAGGAGGGTAAGTCGCTGACTGAAACCCGTAGGATCATCCTGAAAAAACGGGATGCTGCCCATTTGTCAATCTCTTTTCCGGCTGTGTATTTCTCCAATCTTAGCACGCCAAAATATGAATATACCCTGTCAAAAAGGGGAAAAGTTTTCACACATAATGTGACTGAGGTACCCATGGTTGTGTTTACTGATTTGCGTGCCGGCAACTATATCCTTAATGTCCATTTGATTAACAGCACACATCCGCAGGCCCGCCAGCAGCTTTCCATCCGTATCGTGCCGCCATTATATACCTCTGCATTGGCCTTTTTGTTATATTTCCTCATTCTTTTGTCCGGAATTGCCACTTTCCTGATTTCATTGTCACGCCGCCGTAAAATTCAGGCGGAATATGAACGGGAGCAGATGGAATCCTTCCGTCAGAAGGAACTTGTCGATTCCAAGCTTCATTTCTTTACCAATATTACCCATGAAATCCGGACTCCGCTTTCACTGATAAAACTTCCAATTGACAAGATTATTGACAATCACGAATATACACCGCAGTCCAAGGAGGATATTATGACCATCAAGGCCAATACTGACCGCCTGCTTGAACTGGTCAACCAGCTGTTGGATATCCGAAAAATGGAACGTGGCGAAGTGACTGTGCAGTACGTGAAAAAGGATATCTGCCAGATTGTAAGGAAGACTTGTGACTACTTCCTGCCGGCTCTCAGCGAACAGCATCTGAAGATGACTGTGAATCTTCCTTCCGAGCCTGTCATAATGAAGTGTGCTCCAGACATTATCCAGAAAATTGTTTCCAACCTTATGTCCAATGCCGTCAAGTTCAGCCGTGAAAACATTGAGGTGAACCTCAGTCCGTCTGCCGATGGCAAGTTTATGGAATTCAGGGTGAAGAGTGACGGTGATACCATAAAGGGAAAAGACAGGGAGAAGATTTTCACGCCGTTCTATCAGGTTGAAACTTCTGCTGAACGGAACAAATGGTGCAGCGGGACCGGGCTTGGCCTGCCATATTCAAGGACCCTTGCTTCACTTCACAATGGAATGCTTTTTCTGGATGATTCCGTAACTGACGGCAACTGTTTTGTGCTGTCCATACCTATGGAAATCCCCGAAAAGGAGCCGGAAGTTGAAATGGAGTCCGAAATTGGCGAAGAGACCGATTCTTCAAAGCGGACACTACTCGTCGTGGAGGATGATGAACTAATGAGAAAATATTTGAGCAAGGAGCTTTCGGCTGTCTATAATGTTTTCTCTGCAAACAATGGCGAAAAGGCAATCAGGCTTCTCAACGAGCATCGCATAGACCTTGTTATGAGCGATGTCATGATGCCGGTAATGGACGGCTGTGAGCTATGCAATTACATAAAGAGCAATAACGATTTCAGCCATGTGCCAGTCCTTCTGCTGACTGCCGCCATCGGTGTTGAAACACGTATCAACACCCTTGAATCAGGTGCCGACGGTTTTATCGAAAAGCCGTTCAACATGAGTCTGCTTCTTGCCACGATTGACAATCTTTTCAAAAACAAGGAAATAGCCTACCGGCAGTTTGCCGACTCCCCGCTGTCGCACTACAACAGTACGACTCCGAACAAGGTTGAGAATGCCTTTATGGAGAAACTCCATTCCGCAATCATGGAGCATCTGTCTGATTCAGACCTTGATACCACACTCCTTTGTGATATTCTCGGAACGAGCAAGGCCACCCTTTACCGTAAAATCAAGGCAAACTCCGGTCTTAATACCAATGAATATGTCCGTCTCTGCAGGTTGAAAAAAGCTGCCGACATGCTGGCCAGCGGAAAGTACCGTATCAACGAGGTAGCATATCTTACAGGTTTCACTTCCCCGTCATATTTTGCGACGAGTTTTCAAAAGCAGTTCAATATTTCTCCGTCGGCATTCGTCAAGAACCTTAAGAAATAGTATTTGATTCATATTTGATATGTAGGGCAAGAACTTGTTTCTAATTTTGCGAAGAGTATGAACCCCTTCAATAAAAAATTATGAAACATTTTCTACTGAAAACTGCTTTCGCCGTGACATTATTGGCAAGCTCTGCCGTTGCCATGGCGCAGTTCAATTTCCAGCCGCGTCCGTACGAAGCCCCAAAGGATGGCCTCAAGGATGCCTACAAGGATTACTTCATGATTGGTGTTGCCGTGAATACCCGCAACGTTACCGATCCTGACCAGATTGCCCTTATTAAAAGGGAATTCAACAGCATCACGGCAGAAAATGCAATGAAGCCCCAGCCCACAGAGCCTGAAAAAGGTCAGTACAATTGGGAAGACGCTGACAAGATTGCAAATTTCTGCCGCGAGAACGGTATCAAGCTTCGTGGTCACTGCCTGATGTGGCACAGCCAGATAGGCGAGTGGATGTACAAGGACAAGAAAGGTAACCTGCTCCCCAAGGAACAGTTCTATGCCAACATGAAGAGCCACATCACCGCCATTGTTACCCGATACAAGGACATCGTCTATTGTTGGGATGTGGTGAATGAAGCCATGGCCGACGAACAGCGCTGGCCGGGTGCTTCTCCCTACCGCCAGTCGCCAATGTTCCAGATTGCCGGTGATGAATTCATTGCCAAGGCTTTCGAGTATGCTCACGAGGCTGACCCCGATGCACTCCTTTTCTATAATGACTACAATGATGCCGACCCAGGCAAGTGCGAACGCATCTATCAGATGGTCAAAAAGATGAAGGAAGCCGGCGTGCCCATCCACGGTATCGGTATGCAGGGACACTACAATGTCTATGGACCGAGCGAGGAGGACATTGATGCCGCCATCACCAAGTATGCCACCATTGTTGACAACATCCATTTCACCGAACTTGACATCCGTGTCAACGAGGATATGGGTGGTGCCCTCCGCTTCAACCAGGGAGCCGCTCAGGTTTCCGACTGGGAAAAGACCCTTCAGGAGGACCAGTACATGCGTCTTTTCAAGGTTCTCCGCAAACACAAAGACGTTGTCAAGTGTGTCACTTTCTGGAATGTGGGTGATGCCGATTCATGGCTTGGCGCTGCCAACTATCCGCTTCTTTTCGACTCCAAGTATCAGCACAAACGCTCCTATACTTTGGTTAAGACTTTTGACCCTGCTCAGGACAACGCTACTCCCAAGGAGGATTTCGTTCCTTCATACTTCAACCAGCCCGGTCAGGAGTACCCGATGGTCAACTCTCAGGGTTATGCCCGTTTCCGCATTGATGCCCCGAAGGCTAAGTCTGTGATTGTCAGCCTGGGTCTTGGCGGTCAGGGCGGTACCGTTCTTCGCAAGGGTGCTGACGGCTACTGGTGGGGAACCACTGCCGGCCCGATGGACGAAGGTTTCCACTACTATCGCCTGACTGTCGATGGCGGTACCTTCAACGACCCCGGAACCGGATTCTACTATGGTTCTTGCCGTTGGGAAAGCGGTATTGAAATTCCGGCCCATGATCAGGATTTCTATGCCGACAAGAACATCCCTCACGGAAATCTTGAAGAAGTTCTTTTCTGGTCTGAGAGCACCAAACAGCTCCGCAAGGCTATCGTCTACACCCCTGCCGGATACGACGCTTCCAACAAGAAACAGAAATACCCCGTTCTCTACTTGCAGCACGGCTGGGGTGAGAATGAGACCTCATGGCCCGTTCAAGGCCGCGCCGGTATCATCATGGACAACATGATTAACGAAGGACGCATCCAGCCGTTCATCGTCGTTATGACCTACGGTATGACCAATGACTTCAAGTTCGGTACCCTCGGAGCCCTTTCAGGAGATACCTTCGCCAAGGATTTCGAAACCGTTCTGGTTGACGAACTGATACCTTATATAGATAGTCACTACAAGACCATCGCCGACAAGGACCACCGAGCTATGGCAGGTCTGTCGATGGGTGGCATGGAAACTCACACCATCACACTGCGCCGTCCCGAAGTGTTCAGCTACTATGGATTGTTGAGCGGTGGTGTTTATACTCCAGAAGAAATTGCTAATCCTGCCCAGGTGAAGGGTATCTTCATCGGTTGCGGCAGCAAGGAAGGTCCAGACCGCATCATGCAGGCTGCTGATGCCCTTCAGAAGGCTGGTTTCAACGCCAAGGGTTATGTCTCAGAGGGTACTGCCCACGAGTTCCTGACCTGGCGCCGCTGCCTCTACGAGATGGCTCCCATGCTTTTCAAATAATTTGTAATTAGGATATTTCATGAAATCGAACAATTCTTTCAGACTCGTCGCTGCCCTTACCGGGGTGGCGATGAGCCTTTCGCTCTTCGCTCAGAACCCGATTATCCGCAACCAGTTCTCGGCTGACCCGTCAGCTCTGGTTGTGGGTGACCGCGTTTTTCTGTTCCCGTCGCATGATATCCCAGCTCCTGAAGATTTTGCCCGTAAGGACTGGTTCTGCATGGCCGACTACCACGTATTCTCCTCGACGGACCTGACCAACTGGACCGACCACGGAGTGATTCTTCACCAGAAGGATGTCCCATGGGGCAATCCGACTGCATATTCAATGTGGGCTCCCGACTGTGCTGAGCACAATGGCAAGTACTATTTCTATTTTCCGGATGCTCCGGCTCCCGGAAGTGGCGGTTTCGGTTTCCGTTGCGGTGTGGCTATTGCCGACCGTCCGGAAGGCCCGTATGTGCCTCAGGAGAAATTTATTGACGGTGTGTTCGGCATTGACCCTTGTATCTTCAAGGACGATGACGGGCAGGGTTACCTGGTTTGGCCTTCTGGCGGCATCAAAATATGCAAATTGAAAGACAACTGGACGGAACTGGATGCTAAGCTCGTTACTGTGGCTCCCACTGTCAACCCCAACATTCCCGACTCAATTCGCAGACGGATTCCCCCAATGCAACAGGTGGAAGGTGCCATCACTGTTGACGAGGTGCCCACAAAGGGACTTGTCGAAGGCCCGTATATGTTCAAGGCCAACGGAAAGTATTATGTGACTTTCCCCTGGGCTCGCGAGAATACCGAGGTTTTGGCCTACTGCATGGCTGACAAGATTGAAGGCCCGTACAAGTTCATGGGTGTATTCTTCGAGGAACATCCCAACGGTTGCTGGACAAACCATCACTCCATCATCAATTTCAAGGGTCAGTGGTATCTGTTTTACCATCGCAATGACTATTCGCCCAAGTTCGACAAGAACCGCAGCGTCTGCGTTGACAGCCTCTTCTTTGAGGCCGACGGCAGCATCCGTCCGGTCAAGCCTACCCTTCGCGGTGTAGGTGTTACCGAGGGTACCGGCCGTATTCAGATGGACCGCTATTCGAAAATCGGTGGCGGTGCTTCGATTGCCTACAACGACACTGTCGATTACTTCCAGGGCTGGAAGACCGTCCTTCCTCCGGGAGGATGGGTTTCGTACTCAAATGTCGAAATCAAGAACGACGATTATAACGTATGGGTAAGCACTCCAGGTTTCTGGGGCAGAAGCCAGATTGTCGATATCAGCGAGACAAGCCTCTCTCTGAAGACCAACAAACAGGCTAACGGCTATTATGAACTTGTGCTTACGAACGATGGAAATATGCCGACTCAGGTCGATTGGATTTCCCTCAACAAGCATCAGCCGTTGATTCCTGCTTCAAACGGTGGTATTTCGTCAGGTAGCTACCGCAATGTTTTCGTCGAGGCCGGCTATGATGCTGCAGCTGTCGAGGCTAAGTTGCAGGAGGTTTTCAATGACGTTTTCACTGGAAAGAACCGCTGCTATTTTGAGGTTGGCAAAGATAAGGCATACATCTCTGACATCAAGAACAATGACGTCCGCACCGAGGGCATGTCCTACGGTATGATGATTGCCGTACAGTTTGACCGCAAGGACATATTCGACCGTCTGTGGAACTGGACTAAGGAGTACATGCTTATGAAGGAAGGCCCCATGGCCGGTTACTTCCGCTGGAGCTGCAAGACCGACGGAACAGCCAATGCTGAAGGCCCTGCCTCCGACGGCGAACTCTACTTTATCACTTCGCTTGTATTTGCTTCCAACCGTTGGGGCAATATGGGTGAAATCAACTATCTTGAAGAGGCTCAGCGTATTCTCGATGCTATTCAGCCGCGCGAATCCGAGTTCATGGGTCAGAAGCGCACTGTTTCGCTCATCGACCAGAAGAGTGGTCTTATAGCGTTCACTCCTGGAATGCCGTTTACAGATCCTTCCTATCATATTCCGGCCTTCTATGAAATCTGGGCCCGCTATGCCGAGGACGGCCGCGCCTCCTACTGGCGCGAATGTGCCGCCAAGAGCCGCGAATATCTGCACAAGAGCATCAATTCAGTCACCGGACTCAATCCCGATACCAACAATTTTGACGGAACGATGCTTCGCGGTGGTATGCCCGGACTGGCTCCTGCCTTCCGCTATGATTCATGGCGCGTTCCTATGAACATTGCCCTTGACTACAGCTGGTCATGCAGCGACCGCCAGTGGCAGCAGCAGTACGGCGAGACCTTCCAGAACTTCCTTTACAGTCAGGGTATTGACAGTTTCGTCGATCAGTACAATGTCGATGGAACAATACCCGAAAAGCTCATCCGTGCCGGTAACTATCCTGAGAAGTTGCGTCACTCAATGGGTCTGATTGCCACTTCGGCAGCAGCTTCATTGCTCTGCTCGCACGCAAAGAGCTACGAATTCATAGACCAGCTCTGGAACACTCCGCACAAGCCCGATGCAGACGGCTATTTCGATGCCTACTACGACGGTCTGCTCCGCCTGTTTGCCTTCATGCATCTGAGCGGCCACTACCGCGTCATTGAAAGGACTCCGCAAATGGCTACCTATTTTGCTCCGGCTGATCCAACTGTGGCGGTTACTCCTGACAATGAGGGCTTTGTCCATCGCTGGACCATCCACGACCCGATTCTGAAGCCTAACCGCTCGAACACGGTCTTCGTCGATAGCTATCTCAACGAGACTTTCCCCGCTCCGATGGTAAAGAACAAGAAGGACAAAGCATGGCACGTATATGACAGCCAGCTGTACAATGTCAAACTTTACCGCTTTGCCACTTGCACAGGACAGCAGCGTTACGGCGTGATTTTCTGGGTTACCACAACTATTGAGTGTGACACCGACATTGAGAACGTCCGCTTCAGCATCGGGTCAAATTCAGCATCCAAGTGGTGGCTGAACGGTGAGGAGGCTGCTCTGCTCTCCGGCGATCGCCGTATGGTGCGCGACGATATGGTCTCTGACCCGCTGACACTCCACAAAGGTACAAATGTTGTTACCGGTGCGATTATCAACGGCCCCGGCATGAGCGATTTCTGCTTCCGTTTAGTTGATGGCAACGGACAACCTCTTACAAACGTCAAGATTAAATAGACAACATGAAGAATATCAGCAAATACCTTTTGACAGGCCTGTTTGTCTGTGCTGCAGGTTCTGTTTTTGCCCAGTCTGGCAATCCCTATATTCACGACCCATCGACACTGGCAGAGTGTGACGGCAAGTGGTACACTTTTGGTACGGGCGGCGGCGGACTTGCCACTGCTGACGGCTGGCACTGGTACAGCGGCCCGGTCCGTCCCGGCGGCGGCGCTGCTCCCGATGTAATGAAAATCGGTGACAGATACCTTGTAGCCTACAGTGCTACAGGTGGCGGGCTTGGTGGTGGTCACAACGGTCGCGTTCTGACCATGTGGAATGCCACACTTGACCCCGAATCTCCTCTCTTTCGCTACTCTGAGCCTGTCGAAGTGGCTTTCTCGGATGGTGATGAGGACTGCGATGCCATCGATGCCGGTCTCGTCATGGAACCGGACGGCCGTCTGTGGCTGTCGTACGGTACCTATTTTGGTAACATCCGTGTTGTCGAGCTTGACCCTGCAACGGGCCAACGCAAGGACGGCAACAAGGCTATTGATATCGCAATCGACTGCGAGGCATCTGACATCATCTATCACGATGGCTACTACTACCTTCTTGGAACTCATGGCACCTGCTGCGACGGTGTGAACTCAACCTACAACATTGTCTGCGGACGCAGCAAGATGGTTGTCGGCCCCTACATTGACAATGTCGGACGCGATATGTTCCAGGGTGGCGGCAAGATGGTCATCAACGGTGAGCGTCGTGCTGTCGGTGCCGGTCACTTCGGCCGTACTATCATTGACGAGGGTGTCGAGATTATGTCATTCCACTGGGAGGCTGACTTCGAGCGCAGCGGTCGCAGCGTACTGGCTGTCCGTCCTCTTCTCTGGAAGAACGGTTGGCCCGTTGCCGGCGAACAGTTCAAAGAAGGGACTTACCAGATTCAGTCTGAGCGTCATGGCTATGCCCTTGAGATTGCCGTTGACTACATTCGCGGTCAGCAGCAGAGGGCCGGCTGGTTCGGTATGGATGGAAACGCTCCGGTTTCGCCCCTGCCAAACCAGACTCTGGAAGAGGTTGCCGGTTCATGGCCTTCGGGAAATATCAGAGTCCGTCTGGGCGACTACATGTCACGTCCTCACCAGCGCTGGGCGATTACCGCAGTGCCTGAAGCCGGCGGTTATCTCTCAAATCCATACTTCAAGATTGCAATCGACGGCACCGACCGTATATTGACTGCCACTGAAAAGCTTGGTGTTGAGACTTCTACTGAATTTACAGGTGCTGACAGCCAGCTCTGGCGCATCGAGCAGTTGATTGACGGAACCTTCCGTATTATACCGAAGTCGAATCCTACTCTCTGCCTGTATGCAATAGCAGACAGCTCGCCTATTCTAGCTCCGTATGATTTCTCTTCGGACAATTCGAAGTGGAGTCTTAGAAAGGAATAGTCATTTGTTTGAATTGTGACAGCCTCACTGCCTGATGGTTTTTGGGGGTATTACCGTTTTTATAGACGGGTCGGGCAGTGAGGCTGTCTTTATTTCAGGCGTGTTCCACGCCTGATTTTATTTTGTTGGAATGCTATCTGGTCCAGGATAGGAGTGAAGCAATTTCTTGGGGCCAGCGGTCGGGTTCAGGTGTCTCCAGGATGAATGGCATGTCGTTCAGTCTTGGGTCTGACATAAGGCGTTGGAATACCTCAATTCCAATTGTTCCGTCACCGAGAGGATCGTGGCGGTCAACTCTTGAACCGACAGGTTTCTTTGCATCGTTCAGGTGCATTCCTCTCAAGTATTTCAAACCTACAATCCGGTCGAAATCGGCCCACAGGGCATCGTAGTCCTGAGAGTAGTCGTTGAAGAGTGACTGCTCGTCGTTACGGCTCTGGAAGCTTCTCCAGTCGTAGCCTGCAGCGTATGCGTGACAGGTGTCTATGCAGACGCCTACCCTTGTCTTGTCTTCAACCTTGTCTATGATTTGTGCAAGATGCTCAAAACGGAAACCGAGGTTGGAACCCTGTCCGGCTGTGTTTTCGATTACGGCCGTCACCCCTTCGGTCTTTTCCAGTGAGAGGTTTATGGAGTCGGAGATGCGCGACAGGCATTCATCGACCGATATTGCGTTCAGGTGGCTGCCCGGGTGGAAGTTCAGGCGGTCGAGACCGAGCTGCTGGCAGCGGGTCATTTCGTCAGTAAATGCCTCGCGGGATTTCTGGAGCCCTTCGTCGGTGGGGTGACCAAGATTAATAAGGTAACTGTCGTGGGGCAGGACGGAGGCGGGAACGTATCCGAATTCCTCACAGTATTTTTTGAACAGATCGACGCTCTTGGCCGACAGAGGTGCGGAGACCCATTGTTTCTGGTTCTTTGTGAAAAGGGCAAATCCCGTAGCCCCGATTGCGTGGGCATTGAGCGGAGCATTCTCGACCCCGCCAGAAGCACTTATGTGTGCACCTATGTATTTCATTTGAGTCTGTTTTTTACTACCGCAAAAATAGAAACATTTGTGCTTTGGTCAAACACTTTTATTTGTGTAAGTGTGAGGAAGTGGTTATCTTTGCGGATATCAACCGAATAAACTATGAAGAAATTGATTGTATTGTCACTGCTGGTCTGTATGGGATTGCCCGTTCTGAATGCACAGGATTCTCTGAATGCTCCGGATTCCGTCCGTGAAGAGGGGTTCGTGTTTGCTACTATCAAGGAGAATCCCATTACATCCGTTAAAGACCAGAACCGTTCATCGACCTGCTGGAGCTTTTCATCACTGGGTTTCTTTGAGTCGGAACTGCTTCGTCTCGGTAAGGGTGAATACGACCTGGCTGAAATGTTCTTGGTTCACAAGACTATGGAAGACCGTGCCGAAGCGAGTATAAGGCTTCATGGTGACATCTCTTTTTCTCCCGGCGGCAGTTTCTACGATGCTGTCTATTGTCTTAAGAATTACGGCATTGTGCCGCAGGAGCTGATGCCCGGCAATCTATACGGCGACACGCTTCCCAACCACGGTGAACTGGACCGCGTGGCTGAAGGATATGTCAATGCGCTGGCCAAGGGGAATCTCAAGAAGCTGACTCCAGTCTGGAAGAATGGGCTTTCGGCTATTTATGACACCTATATCGGTGAGTGTCCCGAGACATTCACTTACAGGGGACAGTCTTATACTCCGCAGACTTTTGCTGCAAGTCTTGGTCTGGATATGGATGATTATGTGTCACTTACCTCTTTCACTCATCATCCGCTTCACAGTCAGTTTGCTATTGAAATTCAGGATAACTGGCGCTGGGGAATGTCGTACAACCTCACGCTTGACGAGCTTATGAGTGTAATCCGTTATGCCATCGACAAAGGCTACACGGTGGCCTGGGGAGCAGACGTCAGCGAGCCCGGTTTTACCCGTGACGGTATTGGAGTGGTTGTTGACCCGGACAAGACTCCTGCCGACCTGACCGGCTCGGATATGAACCGTTGGGTGAAAATGAAACGTGAGGAGAAGATTGACAAGCTTCTGGCAAAGCCTTGCGATGAAATTGAAATCACTCCAGAAATACGTCAGACCGGGTTCGACAACTGGGAGACCACCGACGACCACGGTATGCTTATCTATGGTATTGCTCAAGACCAGAACGGAAAGCCTTATTTCATGGTTAAGAATTCCTGGGGCACCAAAAGCAAATACAAAGGAACCTGGTATGTGACTGAAGCGTTTGTGGCCTACAAGACCATCAACATTCTTGTCCACAAGGACGCTGTCCCCGCCAATATCCGCAAAGCGCTGGGTATCAAATAGTACGCATTTGATGCCGTCATGCAGTGCTTGACACGGCATCTCTTGTTAAGTGAACGAAAAAGGGGTGGCCTTCCGACCACCCCTTAATTATTCCCTCAAAAATCATCAGTCAAGCGGAATCTTTTCGATGCGCTTCTGATGGCGTCCGCCCTCAAACTCCGTATCGAAGAATGTCTGGACAATCTGTAGAGCTGTCTCCTTGTCAATAAAGCGAGCTGGGAGGCAGCAGACATTTGCATCGTTGTGCTGACGGCACAACTTGGCGATTTCCACCAACCAGCAGAGTGCGCCGCGGATTTTCTGGTGTTTGTTTACTGTCATACAGACTCCTTCGCCGCTACCGCATACGGCTATGCCGCACTGGCATTCCCCCTCTTCAATGGCCTCGGCCAAAGGATGGGCGAAATCGCTGTAGTCACAACTGTCGGGGGAGTAGGTCCCGAAATTAACGAATGGAATGTTTTTTTCCGTGAGCCAGTCACAAATGTACTCTTTCAGTTCATAGCCCGCGTGATCACTGCATATCGCTACCGGGCCGCCGTCGTCGTTGTTCATATAGTTTGTTTGAAAATTGACGCAAAGGTACGGGATAGTATGTTAATAAACAAATATTTTTTATTGGCGGGAGCCGAAGATGGCGGTGCCTATGCGGACAAGGGTGCTGCCGCATGAGATTGCTGTCTGGTAGTCGCCTGACATCCCCATCGAAATCTCCTTGAATGCAGGTTCGTCTGAGAAATACAGCGCCTTGGCCTTGTCAAAACATTTTTTCAGCCTCTCGAAGTCGTGGCGTACCACATTCTCGTCATCAGTGTTGGTGGCCATTCCCATGACCCCGCATAACTTAATGTGGCTCAACTGTTTCCATGAACTGGATCCGAGAAAAGCCATGAACTCATCCTCGGTGAACCCCGACTTGCTCTCTTCGGCGGCAACATGAATCTCGGCCAGACATGGTATGACCCTATCGCATTTTGCACCCTGTCGCTCGATTTCATTGAATAAATCCGGGGTATCGACCGACTCAATCATGGAAATAAACGGGGCTATGTACTTGACCTTGTTCTTCTGAAGGTGGCCGATGCAATGCCACTCGATATCCGACGGCAGGACGGGCTGCTTGTGGCAGAGCTCCTGTACGCGGTTCTCGCCGAAGATGCGCTGGCCTGCCTCGTATGCCTCTTCAATCTTTTCAACCGGCTGGAATTTGGACACTGCTACAAGTCTGACGCTGGCTGGAAGAGACTCTTTTATATTGTTCAATCGTGTGCTGACTGACATAAATAAGAAGTTTGTGCTTGAAAGCGTGCAAAATTAGCCAATTTATTTGTAATATTGCACGGAATTATGTCCATGAGCAAAGTGCCGTAAAACTCGTGGCGGCTTGTTAAAACATACTAACGTAGTATACCTTTTCATCTTTTGAACGTCTAAGAGAGTAGAAAACCACTTAAAAGCATTGCCTTATGAAAACGAGATTCTCTTTTTTGATGCTGTGCACCCTGGCGGGCATGGTTCAGGTGATGGCTCAGGGGTTTGATGACGACCTCTATTACCATCCTTCGTATCGTACGAAAGACAAGAAAGTAGTAGTAGCCACTGATGCTTTAACTGACGCATTGGTTAAAACGGCTACAACCTCGCCTTCGGCCTTGTCAACGTCTTATACGGCGGTCACACGTGATGTGGATGAATACAACCGCCGTCCGTCTTTAACATCTGCCGCAAACGATGATACCTTATATCTTGTAGCTATGACGGCCGATGAATACACTGATTTTCAGTATAGTGAGCGCATCCGTCGATTCCATAACGGTAAATTCACGACTCATATCACCGATGGCTATATGAACATCTATGTTGAGGATGGTGCCAATGTCACCATAAACTACAACGACGGATGGGTAAGCCCTTGGTATTATGACTATTATTACGATCCGTTCTGGCGCGGATTCGGCTGGAGTTGGGGTTGGGGATGCTGTGGCTGCGGCTGGCATCATTCATGGTACTGGGGCGGTTACAATCCCTGGTATTACAGCTGGTACGGTCCTTGGGGACCCGGCGGATGGGGACCTTATTATCCTTGGGGACCTGCTCCGATTATCGTTGTGCCCGGCCAGTATGATGTCTGGGGTAACACTACCCACTATGCCGACCAGCGCAGATTCCAGGATTCCCGCAATGGCAGCCGTGGAGGAAGTACCCGTGAAGGGGGACGTGATGCCAGAATGGCTGACCGTACCAGTTCCATTAACGGAGGTGGCGGAAGCACACGTTCGGCGGTCTATAATGACTATGCATCAGCTGGTTATGGAGGCACCCGTTCGACATCATCCGAGTCCCGTTCTTCGTCAAGTCGCAGAGCCGGCGACATGAGGGGCTATGATGAGTATGGCAACCGGAGTGCATATTCCGGAAGCACTCGCACCGGCAGCAACAACGGGAGCAGCTATTCAACGAACAGGGGTACAACATCCTCTAACAGAAGCACTTCTTCGTCTAACAGAAGCACTTATTCGGGCGGAAGTTCCTATTCGGGCGGAAGCACTTATTCAGGCGGAAGCACGACTTATACTGGCAGGAACACTACCTCTTCCGAGAGAAGCGCAGCCTCTTCCAACAGGAGCAGTTCTTCGACAAACCGTGGGGCAGTCACTTCGACTTACTCGACCAACCGTTCGTCAAACCGTTCGTCGGCTAATTCCGGGTATGGCAACTCAAGCACCTATTCGGGCAGTTCGAACCGTAATTCAAGCAGCTCCACACGCTCATCAAGTTATTCGAACAGCTCTTCCAACTACTCAAATAGTTCCTCAAGCTATTCCAACAGTTCGTCAAGCTATTCTGGCAGCTCTTCACGCAGCGGAAGCTCCTATTCCGGTGGTAGCTCATATTCGGGCGGTGGATATTCCGGTGGAGGTTATTCCGGCGGAGGTGGCGGAGGTTCACGCGCTGGAAGTGGCGGCGGTGGCGGCGGAGGTCGCCGGTAAGCTTGGCTTTTTATTAACCTAAGATTGCTATTGATATGAAGACCAGATATTTATATATTGCTATCCTCTGTATGGCAGCAGGAGTGGCACAGGCTCAGGAGGCTTTTGACTTGCTGAGAAACGCATCGCAGGATATTCATGGTACGGCCCGTGCTGTTTCGATGGCCAACGCTTTCGGGGCATTGGGCGGTGACATCACTGCAATCGGCATCAATCCGGCCGGAATTGCAATCTATCGTTCCAGTGAGATTTCCTATACACAACTGGTCAGTGACACGCGGACTACCTCTGATTTCTATGGTACTGTAACCAAGGACAAACGGGTGCGCACCATGCCGTCGGCCTTCGGTTTTGTGGAATCATACCGGAGTAGTAATGAGAGTGGAATCGTCAACTTCAACTGGAGTATTACCTACAACCGTACAAAGAACTATTATAACAATACGCTTGTGCAGGGGTGGGATCGCGAAGTGTCATTGCTTGACAATATCAACGTGACAGATGAGACTTTGAATCAGGGGATGAACCTGCCGTACATGGCCTACAACGTATATCTGTTCAATCGGAATCGTGCGGGCAACTATGAGTCGGTGCTGCAGGAAGGGCAGAGGGTCAACAATGAGTTGTATCAGGCGGAGTCGGGCTATTCCCAGGCGTGGGATTTCACTTTCGGCCTGAATTACGACTACAAACTCTACTTCGGACTTTCGGTGCGTGTGCAGAGTCTGCGCTATGACAACGAAACCGTATATATGGAAGAGTGGGGGGATCCCTACTACAAACTGACAAACCAGCTCCAGACCAGAGGAACTGGTGTCGGAGTCAATGTGGGTTTTATTTTCCGTCCGATTGCCCCGTTGCGTATCGGCTTGGCCTATCACTCGCCAATCTTTTATTCGCTGACGGACTACGCATACGCAAAGATGTATTCTTCAGGCGTTTATGACGATGAAGGATATATTTCATCGCATACAATCGCGACAGAAAACTCCTCGTTTTCCTATAAGATGGAAACACCCCACCAGATTATTGCAAGTCTGGCGTATCAGATTGGTATGAAGGGATTTATCAGTGCGGATGTGCAGGTCAATACCGTCAACACGATGAGAATGACCGATGCCTACGGAAAGCCATATACTGATGTGAACTTGGATATCAAGGATTTCTTCCAGACCCAGTGTCAGGCTCGCGTGGGTACTGAATGGCGTCTGACTGATAATTTCGATGTCCGTTTGGGTTATGCGCATACTTTTTCATCGGTTAAACCGGCTGTGGAGGACAAATATTACAAGATTTATACTCCCACTGTGACGCCGCATTATACCATTCCTCAGGGCGGAAATGTCTATTCAGCCGGGTTCGGATGGCGTATCGGACGCTCCATTATGCTCGATTTTGCAGGAATGGACCAGGTCACTACCAGCCATTTGTATCCTTATTATAATGAGTCGGCCTACGGTGATGACAACTATGCCAACATCAAGACCCGCTCGTTCAACTTTGCGATGACTCTTGGATTCAGGTTCTGATGATGTCTGCTTTGCGCTTGACCTTATTGCTTTTGCTGCCTCTGTTTTTGGATTCGTGTCAGCATGATACATTGCTGGCTTCGGACCCGCTTGATACGTTGTCCAGTTTGGAAAACTGGTTTCTGGAGGCTGACACGGTAGGGACTGCTGACAGGCCTGTAAACCTTACAATTTGTGACGGTTCAATGCAACTGCAGGCACCGAAAGGGGCGACGGTCTGGTACAAAGAGCCTTTTGAGGGGAATATCCGCGTTTCTTTCGAGTCGTGTATCATTGACGACGGCTGCAAATACGACCGCTTGAGTGACATGAACTGTTTCTGGATGGCTACCGACCCGCTGCATCCCAAAGACCTGATGGCCCGTAGCGAGGAGCGGGGAGGGGTTTTCCTCAAGTACTACCAAATGGATATGTACTATGTCGGGTACGGCGGCAACCGGAACACTACGACCCGCTTCCGCCGGTATCACGGCAATGACGAGGCTGTCAGGGATGCTTCGCTGCGCCCGGCAATTCTGACGGAATATACTGATTCGGCTCATCTTCTCGCCCCGAATCACTGGTACAGTATTGCTATTGAGGTTTGTGACGGAAGGGTCTGCTACTGGCGTGATAATGAACTGATTGTGGATTATACAGACCCGTCGCCGCTTACTCGCGGATGGTTCGGTTTCCGCACTACGCAGGCTCATGCCGCTTGGCGCCACTTCCAAGTCTCACGCCTTCGGTAATCAGAGGGACTTGAGTTTGTCTTCCAGTTTGATGATTTCGTCGCGGTACTGAGCGGCCTCGATGAACTCGAACTTCTTTGAGGCTTCGTACATTTTCTTCCGTGTCTTTTCTATCAGTTTTTCCAGCTCGGGCTTTGAGGTGTATTTATCCAGGGCTTCGGCTACGGCTAAGTGGTCCTTTGATGCTGCATAGACCTTTGTCTCCATCTTGATTGCTGCTTCGGAGGCATTCTTGAGCTGGTTCTGCAGGGCTTTGTTGATGGCATGCGGGGTGATATGATGCTCGTCGTTGTACTCCTGCTGTATTTTTCTTCTCCGGTTGGTCTCGTCAATTGTGAGTTTCATGCTTTCAGTCATGGTGTCGGCATAGAAAATCACCTTCCCGTTGAGGTTGCGGGCGGCACGTCCGGCGGTCTGTGTCAGGCTTTTACGGTTGCGTAGAAAGCCCTCTTTGTCTGCATCCAGAATGGCTACCAATGAAACCTCTGGCAGGTCGAGCCCCTCACGTAGCAGGTTGACACCGACCAGGACGTCGAAAAGCCCTTTTCGGAGGTTTTCCATGATTTCAACGCGCTCAAGGGTATCCACATCGGAGTGTATGTACTCGCACCGTACGCCGTTGCGGGCAAAGTAGTCCGACAGTTCCTCAGCCATCCGCTTTGTCAGGGTGGTGACCAGTATCCGCTCGTCGCGCTCGCTGCGGATGCGGATTTCCTCCATCAGGTCATCGACCTGGTTCTTTGAGGGGCGAACCTCGATTGGTGGATCCAGCAGGCCGGTGGGACGGATTAGCTGCTCAACGATTACTCCCTCGGATTTCTGCAGTTCGTAGTCGGCCGGGGTTGCACTCACATATATGGTTTGGTTGGTCAGAGCCTCGAATTCGTCGAAGGTAAGGGGACGGTTGTCGAGTGCGGCTGGCAGACGGAAGCCGTATTCCACAAGGGTTATTTTGCGGGCATGGTCGCCTCCCCACATAGCATGGATCTGCGGTACTGTGACGTGGCTTTCGTCGATGACCAGAAGGAAATCCTTCGGGAAGAAGTCCATCAGACAGTAAGGACGAGAACCCTCTTCGCGGCCGTCGAAATAGCGGGAGTAGTTCTCAATTCCTGAGCAGTGGCCAAGCTCTCGAATCATTTCAATATCGTAGCTGACACGTTCCCTTAACCGCTTGGCCTCGAAAAATTTGTCGTTCTTCTCGAAGAAACGGCACTGCTGCTCCAGGTCGTCCTGAATCTGGCGAATCGCAATTTCAATCCGTTCCTTGCTCGTGACGAAAAGGTTGGCGGGGTAGATGTCGTAGTGGTCGAAGGTGTAGAGGCGTGCGGATGTGAGAGGGTCGATTTCTTCGATTGTGTCGATTTCGTCGCCCCAGAAGCCGACTCGTACGGCTACGTCGCTGTATGCCAGATAGATATCGATTGTGTCGCCCTTTACCCGGAAGTTGCCGTGGTCGAAGGAGACCTCGTTGCGCGAATACAGGCAGTCAACCAGGTTGCGGAGAAGGACGTTTCTGCTGATTTTCAGCCCGGTATGAATGTGAATGGTATTGTTGCTGAAATCGACGGGACTTCCCATGCCGAACAGACACGAGACCGAAGAGACTACCAGAACGTCCTGCCGCCCTGATAGCAGTGCCGATGTGGCCGACAGTCTGAGTTTCTCGATTTCGTCATTGATTGACAGATCTTTCTCGATGTAGGTGTTGGTCGATGGGATGTATGCCTCGGGCTGGTAGTAGTCGTAATAGGAGACGAAGTATTCGACGGCGTTGTCGGGGAAGAACGCCTTGAACTCGTTGTACAATTGGGCGGCGAGTGTCTTGTTGTGGCTTAGCACCAGTGTTGGTTTCTGAACCTTTTCAATGACGTTGGCAACTGTGAATGTCTTTCCCGACCCGGTCACGCCGAGCAGTGTCTGGTGCGGGACTCCTTGATTGATGCCATCGACAAGGGCCTGGATGGCCTGTGGCTGGTCTCCTGTCGGCTGGTAAGCCGATTGTAATTTGAAAGCTCCCATGGGGTATCTATAATCTCGCAAAGGTAACACGCCCCACCTGCAAAATCAAGCAAACTATCTCCAAAATAAAAATGTAAATTAGGGGCTGTTTTTCAACATCTCTGCGCAAGAGATGGTGCGGNNAAAATAAGTGTCAAAGATGGGAAGTTAGAGCAAAATCAGAATAATATCTCCAACAGTAGTAATAAAACTTCTTAAATGATAGAGAGATAATGGCCATCCTGACATTCCAGAGAAAAGCGAGCGTCGGCATTCTCCCGGATACCGACGCCCAAAATTGTAAAGAATAATTGTTTAGGTTAGTGCCTTCCTTGGTATTATGCTGATATATAACAAATTAAACCACATTCAGGTAAAAGTTTCACGAATACCCATCAAAAAAAATCACAAAAACCATGTAACAATTCCCTTGACATTGATACTTAAACAACGGAAGCAACACGCCTCTCAAAACCAAGTACCATCTCTGCGCAAGAGATGGTGCGGCGGCGCAATGGCTTGCATCACGATTTCTTCTTGCAAATATAGGTCAAGCATTCTTTCTGCCCAAATTATGGTGGACAAAACCGACCGATGATTTGCATTTTTAACAAAGTAGCCAAAATGTCAAAATCGCTGTATATCGCTGGTTATATGACAGTTAAGTCTAAAACTAAACTTGTGGTTTAGAACTCTTCCAAAGACAAAGCCTATGTAATATATGGCTATTCAATATGTAAATTTAAAAAGTCATCATTTCAATCAATTCATGAATTAATAATTTCTGGAACAGTTATTCTCAGCGTGTTGATGTGTAATGGGCATTAAGTCCCCTCAGAAGTTCGGCGTTGACATTGTCAACCAATGAACCGTCAATCGAGGCGAGGTATATGCGAGTAACGGCTTCCGAGCTATGTCCCATTGCAGCGCTAATAATTGAAATAGGTGTCTGGTGGTGCTGGGCTGATGTGGCCCAGGTATGTCGCGTAGTGTAGGATGTAAGCGGTGTTTCTGTTCCGACCATCTTGCCAAGTTGCTTGAGCAGATGGTTATAATAGCCTATCTGTGAGCGGTATTCCTTGTATGCCTCTGTGGGGTCGTCGGAATGAATGATGGGGAACAGATAGGGCGATTCCCGCCACCAGTATCTGTCAATAATGTCTTGCACACAAGGTTCTATGCGGATGTAGAGCCGTTGTTTTGTTTTGCGTCGCACGTATGAAATGTAGCCGTCTTTGATGTCCCGTTTCTGAAGGTAGGCCATATCGACAAAAGGCATTCCGCGGGTGCAGAAACTGAACAGGAACAGGTCTCTGGCCAGTGCCAGACGCGGTTTCCCAGTAATCTCTAGTTCCATAATCGCTTCCATAAAGTGCTCTTCGATACACCGTTTTTTGGTTTGATCAACCCCGGTATAGACATTGTCGAAGAGATTGCCACGATCGGTCAGTCCCTCTTTGACTGCCTGGTTGTAGGTGGCTTTCAGAATCCTCATATAGAACGAAATGGTGTTGCGAACCACCCCTCTCCGTTCGAGATAATCATTAAAATCCAGAACCGTCTTTTCGTTGAACTGAATGATTGACAATCGTTTACCATTTAGGAAATCATTGAAACGCGTGAGAGTGCGCTGATAGCTTTTGGCTGTACCAAACCGTTTCTGCTGGTTAAACTGTTCGATTCTGTGGGTCATATAGACTCGCCATGATGTGCGTCGGTTGAACGCCTTGGATGAAGTGTTGCTTGCAATTTGTCTTGACATATCCTGTAGTACTAGTAGGTTAAATGGTTCCCTATAAAACTTGGAAGTGTTTCATAATACCTGCTCTCTCAGCATGTTGCGCCGCCGCACCATCTCTTGCG
>DCHH01000029.1 GCA_002315625.1 Bacteroidales bacterium UBA1757 | reverse complement strand
GGTCTGTTGTAAAAGTTCGTATTTTTCGCGAATGATACGCGAAAAATACGAACTATTTGAGTTGGAGGATTATGCTTCCTTTTGGGGGAAGGATGAGGTGCTCAACATTTACTGGGGCACCGGTCAGGGCGTTTGTCCACTGGCCGGGACGCTTCTGCGTGAACTCGCTGTAGTTTTTCCACGGAATAAGACGTTTGGAAGCATTGTTATTCAAAAAAACAAAGACGGCCTCCGTGTCGGTGTAGCGGAAATAGGCGTAGGTGTTGTCGCGAGTCAGGAAATGGAGGGTCTTGCCCTCATGGACAGCCTTGGAGGTTTTGCGCCACTGGAGCAGCTGGCTCATCCAATCGTGGAAACCGGCAATTACCGGGTCGCTGGCCCAGTTCTCGTCGAATTCGACACGGCGCGGGCCGTCGCCCTGACCAAGTGCAAGGCTCTGAGCCATGATTTCATCGCCCGAGAAGAACTGCGGGAAACCGCGGACCGTTGAGAGCAGGGTGACGGCGAGTTTCATCTTGTCGGGGTTCCCTTTGGTCACATCGGCCAAATGGTCGGTATCGTGGTTGCCAGGGAAAACCATGATATTCATCGGATTATGGAGATAGACATCGTTGGCGATGCTGTTATAGACCTTTGTAATTCCCTCTTCCCAGTTTTCGGAATCAACATTTATACTTCCGCAAATGGCGCTCTGCAGACAAAAGTCCATGATTGTTGGAAGATTGGAATCGAAACCGTCGGGGTTGGGATTGTCGTCCTGCCAGTAGGCAACCTGCGGCACACTGTTGGTCCATACCTCTCCGACAATGTTTATCCATGGATATTCTTTCCGGATAGAGGCATTCCAGTCGGCCATCGGCTCTTTTTCGTTGTATGGATAGGTGTCGATACGGAATCCGTCGAGTCCGGACCATTCGACCCACCAGGCACCCCACTGCTTGAAGTAACTCAGGAGCCATGGATTGTCAAGATTCATATCGACCATAGAGGTGTCAAACCATCCCTCCTGCATGTTCTTGCGGTCGAGTTCGGAACAGTATGGGTCGTTCTGGGCTGAAAAAGCGCAGTTCGAATGGGTGTAGGCAGGCCATTGGTGAATCCAGTCAGCAAAAGGGAGGTCGTTCATCCACCAGTAGCGGTCGCCGCTGTGGTTGGTGACAATGTCCATGACCACCTTGATGCCACGCTTGTGGGCCTCGCGGACGAAGATGCGGTAGAGTTCGTTGGAACCGAAGCGGGGGTCGATGCGGTAATAGTTTGTGCAGGCATAGCCGTGGTACGACGACTCGGGCTCGTTGTCCTCCAGTGCCGGAGTGAGCCAGATGGCAGTGATGCCGAGGTCGGCGAGATAGTCCAGATGGTTGATGATGCCCTGAAGGTCGCCGCCGTGACGGCCGTACGCGGCAGTGTAGTCGGCCTTTTCGGTCATGCAGCAGCTGTTGTCGTTGGATGGGTCGCCGTTGCTGTAGCGGTCGGGCATGATGAGGTACATGACATCGGAATTGTTGAAACTTTCGCGCTCACAAGTACTCTTCACGCCGATTTCGTAAGGTTTGGAGAAACTCTCAGAACCGTTGCTGAAAACAAGCGAATAGGTGTCTGGAGTGGCATCCTTGGCAATATCGACATCAATGAAAAGGTAGTTCGGGCTTTCGGCTTTGTGAACGGTCTTCACGCTAACCCCTTTTCCCCCTTCAATGCGGACATCAAAACTACCCAAGCCTTCTCCGTGGGCCATAAGCTGGAGAGGGGTCTCCATACCTGTCCACCAGCAGGGAGGTTCCAGTTGGGCGATCCGGTCGGAAGATGTTCTGACCGACCAGTTCCAGGGGGCGACAAGGCTCACTTCCACCTCTACCCAGTCGTTGTCGAGGCTTCGGCGGAAACGGAAGTTGCTGTCGGTGGCCTGCAGAAGTTCAAATGAACCTTTTCCGGCCCCAAGACATGGATGGTCGTGTCTCAACTGGCAAAGCATCCGGTAGAATTCGGTATAGCGGTTCTCCTTCCATGCTGGAACGGGGTCCTTTTCAAAGAACTGGAAACGGTGGTCGTAACCCATTTCCTGGGCGGTATAGAGAAGGGGCTGTGACTGTGGAAGGGTAAAGCAAAGTACGGTCATGGCCTTCCACGAGTTGCCCATCCGTTCAAATTCGGTTCCGGCCCAGGAGTTTTCGTCGTGGTTGGAGGTAAAGGTCAGCCGCATGTTTTCTGCGCCGAATCGGGCGGCATTCTCTTCAATGTACTTGGCCAGGGAATCGGCACGGAGCTGGCCGCTGACGGCGGTATTGAGAGCATGATGGAGCTTCCAGCTGTAGGTTGCGTCAAAACCTGCTTCGTGCAGCCAGGGCTCTTCCCCCTCTGCCAGAAAATAGAGCGGACGGTCGGCCGATTCCCGAAGCTGTTTCAGCGCTGGGGTCCAGAAATCCTGCGGAACAATGTATGCCATGTCGCAGCGCAAGCCGTCGATGCCGCGGTTAATCCAGAACTGCATGCAACGGAGCATTTCGGCACGCATATCGGTATTGTCATAGTTGAGCTTTGCAATGTCGGTCCAATCGTACTCGACGATGGTATTTCCCTGAGCATCACGAACATACCAGTCGGCAGGCTTCTCCGTCACCCACGCATGGTCGGGGCTTGTGTGGTTGGCCACCCAGTCGATGATGACCTTAAGCCCAAGTTCATGGGCACGGGTTACAAAACAGTCGAAATCTTCAAGTGTGCCGAACTCGGGATTGGTGGCACAGTAGTCCCTGATGGCATAATAAGAGCCGAGCGTCCCCTTGCGCTCTTTCTCACCGATGGGGTAGAGGGGCATCACCCAGACAATATCGACACCGGTCTCCTTGAGCCGCTGCAATTGGTCGGCAGCCGCAAGGAATGTCCCTTCCGGGGTAAACTGGCGGGTGTTCAGTTCATATACGACATTGTTGCTGAAATCGGCCTGAACGGACTGTGTGGACTGTTGGGCGCATGAAACCGCAAACAGAGCGGCAAGCAGGATGAAAAGTGTATGTTTCATTTTGAAAAGAATTATCAGTTAGCAAAGGGTTGAAGAGCGATAGTCGGAGTGCCGTTGGAGAAAGCTCCGTAGGGATATCCGATGCGTGAGGCTTCCGATTCGGGCTCCCACAGGAAGATTCCCTTGAACCATTCGTAGCCTTTGGTCTTGTCAATAATATACTGCAGGGCCTCCTTTGATTCGACGGGCTGGCTGGCAGGCATACCGAACTCGCAAAGCATGATCTCCTTGCCGTATTTTGTCCGGAGGGCCGGGAGGTTATCGGTAAACTGCACGGTCTTTTCCCTCCAGTCGGGATAGCCGCCTTCCTGCCAGTAGGAGGGGTAGAGCGAGAGACCAATCATATCGTAGTTGGCACCGGCGGTCGTCATCAGGTCGAAGAACCAGGTAAGGGTGGATAGTTTCCATCCGTTGTCGATATGGAGAATCACCAGAGCATTGGGATAGACCCTCTTCACCGCGCTGTATCCCGACTGGAAGCACTTTACAAAGTTCGTGGCATCCTGGCCCTGAACCCTACAGGTCTCCCATAGCATACCGTTTGTAACCTCGTTGCCCACCTGAACCCAGGCCACATCGATGCCGTTGTCTTTCAGGTAATTAAGAACTTCGAGCGTATGGTCAAACACATCGCCCGACAACTGGTTCACATCATGCCCGCTCCAAGCAGCTGGAACGGGTTGCTTTCCCGGGTCGGCCCACGAGTCGGAATAGTGGAAATCAATCATAATGGCCATGCCAAGGGCTTGTGCACGTCGGGCCTTGACAAGAACATCCTCTTTGTTGCAATAGCCGTCGGCGGGGTTAACCCATACGCGGTAGCGGACGGCATTGAATCCGATACTGTGGAGCAGGGCCGTGCATTCCGTTTCGGCTCCCTTGGAGTCGTAGAACTTGTTGCCGTTGGCCTCCATAAGGGTAATCCAACTGATGTCGCCACCCTTGGCAAAGGTTGGCACAACAGGCTTCTTTTCCTCCTCTTTCTTTTTTTCACTGTCTTTGCTCTGGCAGGAAAACGGGATTGCTACAAGAAGCAGGGCGATGATGAAGGAATACTTTTTCATAACGGACTATTGAAGGAATACGGCTGAGGAGTATGCTCCAAGAGTTACTTTACTGTCTGAAACAGTTACGGTTCCATTGGAGCCGATTAGTTGCTTGAGATTGTCCGAAGGAAGGTTGACAGTTGTTTGTCCTCCCCCTACATTGTGCAGTACCAGGATTTTCTGACCGTCATATTCGCGGTACCATGCGGCTATCTGACGGTTACCGGAAACGGCAGCACAATAGCCCAGCGAGCCGTTTGCCAAAGCCTTGTAATGGGAACGGAGGACACCGAACTTTTTATATACATTCCAAACGGACGACTCGTCTTTCTGCTGATTGGCCACCGAAATGGAGGCTGTCAGCATCGAGCGATCTACTTTCCCGTCCAAAGCCTTGTCGGCAAGTCCGGAAAGGTCGCTATTCCAAAGAATCGGAGTGCGGACATATTCGTCACCATTGGCCTTGGTGCCCCAATAGCCCAGTTCTTCCCCCTGATAGATATAGGGCTCGCCGGTGCAGGTCAGGAGCATTGCCCCAGCCAGTTTCATTTTTGCCTCGTTCCGGCCAAGAGTGGAGCCTGCACGGTCTTCGTCGTGGTTCGACAGTTTCGTGGCTTCAATATAATCGGTACGGTTTTGGGCATATAGTCGCTGGTATCCCTGGAGTTTCTCCACAAAGGAACTGCCGTCGCCGCTGTTGAGGACTTCGGTCAGACGCCAGTAGAAACTGAATTCGAACAGGGCAGGTATTCCTTTATAATAAGGTGCAACTTCTGCAGCCTCGCTGAATTGTTCGCCGACCATGTAGAAATCGCCCGTTCCGCCTTGTTTATGCCATGTGTCGTTACAATGGTCGTGGAACTTCTTGAGGAAGGTGGGATTGTCGCTGTTGTTGGCGTTGGGATATATGTGCTTGACGGCATCCAAGCGGAAACCGTCAACACCCATCTCAATCCACTGGTCGGCGGCATCTGTGATGGCTTTGAATGCTGCTGACTCTTCGCAAGAAGAGATGTCGCCGTAGTTGATGTCGGGCATATAGGAGCCGAACATGGCGTAGAAGAACAGCTGGGTCATCCCAGGCAGAAGAATGTCGCTGTTGTTGGTGTTGGAAAGGGTCAGGGGTGTTCCCCATGAAAGGACATTGCTACCGGCCGGAGCGCCGTATTTGTAACTGTCCCACTGGGTGCTGCTGGTACGGACAAGTACTCCCCAGGGAGAGTGGAGGTCGAGAGAGAGGGTGTAGGTGTTGTTGCCGGCAGAGTAGAACTCACTGTTGCGGCCCGGGTCGCCCCACCAGAGGTAGAGACCGCTGTTGGCCTGACCGGAATTCTGGACGGTATCAACCTGTTCAACAGTCAGTGTCTGAGGCTTGTTTTGACTGTTACATTTCAGTGTAAACTTGACTTTTACCGACTTGTCCCAGCTTCCTGAAGCGGCCTGATACCAGTCGTTGCTGTTGTAGCCGGTACCCTTAAGCATGGGGAAGCGTCCGGCTGAAAGGTCGCTCTTGGGGTCGGACGAGAGTATATAGAAATCGCGGTACTTGCTGTCCGCGGCGCTTTTTGCATTGATAAACCACGGGTGTTCCTTGGAACTGTGGTTCAGCACGTAGTCGATGTAAATCTTTATTCCCTTCGCGTGTGCTGAAGAAAGAAGGGACTTGAAGTCGTTCATGGTACCATAGTCGGGGTTGACTGTCGAATAGTCTTCGACGTCGTAGCCATGGTATGAGGTTGAAGGGTGGATGGGAGAGAGCCATAGGGCCTGTACGCCCATACTTTTGAGGTAGTCGAGACGGTTTTCGATACCTTTGAAATCGCCGATGCCGTCGCCGTTGCTGTCGGAGAAGGAATAGACCAGCAGCTGGTATGAAATCCTTGAACATACCGAATCGGTCTCCGGTGTTGGGGTGGGAGACGGTTGGGAGGGCTCCTGTGAGCAGGAGGCTAACAATAACAACAGAAATGTCAGGTACAGGAGCTTTTTCATGACGGGCGAAGAATGGAAAAAGAAAGATGCGCCGGCTTCGGCAATGAGGCCGGCGCATCAGAAAAGTCACAGAATTAGAAGATAAGCGTCTGGTTGATGGTAACCGTTTCGTTTACAGCGTCGTAAATGACATGGAAACCAGCAGCTGCAACACCTTCTTCAACAGTGATATTGGGACCGTCCTGAGTAACGGCGAACGGCTTGTTAAATTCGTAGTTGCCGCCACGGTTGACAGTCCAGCCTGCATCCATGCGAATCTTCCATCCTCCCTGATAATTCCTGTTGAAAGCATAGAACTTGCCCTGACCGCCGTAGAACATGAAGTCGTCGGCAGACCAGCTGTTGAAGTCACCAATCAGTCCGCAAACGGCAGAGGTGACACAAAGCTCTCCAACGGCAGGATTGTAGGCAATCACGTATGTACCGTTGGCAGGAACCTTAATGTTGTCACCACCGGCTACAGCCGCAAATGTTGAGTCAATGGCAACGCAGGTTCCGCCGAAGTTCTGATCCCATCCGGCCCCGTAGCGAATCTTGATTTCGTCGTCGGTCGTAAGGGCAATCGGACTACTTACCCAAGTGCTGTCGGAGGTGAGGTTCATTGGAATGTCGTTGCTCCATGCAATGCCGGGGCACGATGCGATAGAACCGGTAACACCCCATCCGAGAGTACCCAGAGTACCGTTGTTGAGATTGAGGACAATAATCAGGTCACCGGTCATGTTGATGTTGTCGCCATTTCCGACAGCCTGGACGAACTGTCCGACTTTGGTCGGGGTGGTACCGCCATAGTTGACGGTCCAGTCTTTGTCGAAGCGGACCTTCCAACCCTGCTCGGCGATGGTGGTCTTGGGGCTTACCCAAATACCGGGGGCAACTTCGGTCATGACAACGTCGTCCGACCAGCCTGTGAATGCACCTATCACGCCCCAGGTCTTGGCAGCGTTTTCAATCGTAACGGTCTCATTGTTGGGATCGTAGGTGATGTTGAACTTGCCTTCACCGCAGTCGATGTTGTCACCGCCGTTGGTTACCTCAAACGGGGTTCCGAATTCGGCGAATTTGCCGCCACGGTTATCGGCCCAGTCGTGGTTATGGCGGAGTTTCCATTCGCCAGAGAGTGCCACTTCTTTGGCAACCCAAAGACCGTCAACCTGTTCCATGTCAACGTCGCCAGCCCAATCGTTGAAGCCGCCGATGAGTGACCATACATTGCCATCATAAACTGTGATGGTCCCTTCGTTGGTGTCATAGACAACCTTGAAGAAGCCATCCTGGCCGAGGCAGATATTGGCACCACCTGCTTCAGCCGTGAAGGCCGTTCCAAGAGCAGTGAAGTTACCGCCTACGTTCTCGTCCCAACCGGCATCCTTGCGGAGTTTCCACCCCTGGGTCTCGGTTACATTGATATAACCGGTCCAGACACCGTCTTTCTCAGTCATGGGAACATCAGCAGCCCATTCGTTGAAGTCGCCGATGATACCCCAGCCTTCGTAAGTGACAGGAGGTTCGGGAACAACGGGAGCACCGGGCTCTTCCTGACCGAACATACGGGTATTGAAGTCGTAGGTGCGGGTGTTGAGGTCGAAATAGATACGATAGCTGCCGGAGGAAACCTGAATGTTTGCTCCACCGGGTTCGCAGTCTTTACCCCAGTTCAAATCCCACTTGTCGTCACAGGTGAACTTCAGTTCGCAGTCCTGTGAGAAGGTCATGTCGATGTAGAAACGGTGGTAGTAGTCGTTGAAGGTCATCTTCATGTTCTCGTCGGCTGCATTCCATTCGTTGAACGAACCGACAATACCGATGTTGTCGAATGTGGTGGCAGCGGTCAAAGCCAGTGTAGATTCAACAAACGAGAAGAAGTAGTAACGGTGGCTATAGCACTTGATGTCCTTTGAACCGTTTCCGGCAATCAGTTGGACAACAGCAACTTCGGCCTCTTCAGCCTGGGCTTCTGAACCCCAGTTCTTGGTCGGGTCGTCCCAGTTGCCGACACCCGTCAGCTTGAAGCCGCCCGAAGGACCGTCCTCACCGAAGTCAATCAGACCGGTGTAGGTGCCGTTGCCCTTGTAGTCGTACAGATATTGGTGGACCTTGTCGAAACTCCATGCACCGACTGCAGAACTTGCACCGATAACCCAAGCGTGCGGATATTTATCGACATCGCGGATTTCAGCGTTGTAGGGGATGAAGTTGGCAGAAACGACGTTCGACATGATTTCACTCCCTTCGACGGAAGCATTCTTGTCGGTCTTCAGAGCCGATTCGATATAGAAGAAGACCGGGCAGGCAACCCCGGGTTCTGCACCACGGTTAAGCAGTGCGGCGTTCAGGTCCTTCTGTGTGAAGGTGGCAGTTCCGGCCTTCTCGTCGAAGGTGGCGGAGAGCTTGCCTGCCTGAATAAGTGTAGCAACCGTATCCATGTATAGGGTATAGTTGGCGAGCAGGCCATTGCCGAATACGGCAGGGGTGAATGTCAGCTGGATGTCAGCTCCATCGGCCGACAGTTCACAACCCTCAACACCTCCCATTTGCTGGGGAGTGACCTTGTCGGGGTTGTAAATGGCCTCAATGTGCTCCTGGGTGCAGGCTGAAAACAGACCTGCCAGAGCAATCATGGATGTATATAAAACCTTTTTCATAATCTATTAATATCCAGGGTTCTGAGTAAGATTGCCATTGGCGTTGAGTTCACTCGAGGAAATGGGGAAAAGGTTGTAGTGGGAATCAACTGCTATGCCTTTCGGTTCGCCACCCTTGAATTCCCAAACATAATCTCCACCGGTAAACAGTCCGAAACGGATAAGGTCCTGACGACGGAATCCTTCCAGATAGAGTTCGCGTCCGCGTTCGTCGATGATGTTCGGCAGGGTGAGGTCAATCTCTCCCAGACCGGCACGGAAGTGGACAGCATTCAGGTACAATCCGCCAAGAGTCTTGTCAGCATTGCCACGGGCAGCACATTCGGCATACATCAGGTAGGCGTCGGCTACACGGAACACGGGGAAGTCGATATCGACAAAGCCCTGTGCCTGAGCGGCGGTACCGTCGTGGTTGATATTGATGAACTTCATGGATTTGTAACCTTCTGAAGCACCCTTGGCATCGCGCCATTCCGGGATGTACTGCTGGAAGTCGCCTTTGAAGAACATGGCACGAAGGTCTCCGTCTTCAAACTTGTTGGTGAATGAACCCGTGAGGCTCAGTCCGGACCAGCCTGAAGAGATACCGACCTGAGCGACATCCATAGTCTTGCCCGGCTCGCCCTCTACGGCAAACGTGCTACCGAAAACAAGGTAGTTGGTTGAGCCGTAAGACTGGAGGTTGTTACCGTCCTGCGGGGAGACGAAAATCAGCTCGTCACCGTTGTAGGTGGTGTTCTTGGTGCAAAGGTGGTTGTCGGCCATGAACAGTTCATCATATTCGGTGTGGAGGGGATAGTTGTCAATCAGAGTCTGACACA
>DCHH01000041.1 GCA_002315625.1 Bacteroidales bacterium UBA1757 | reverse complement strand
GCTTGGCGAAGCAAAGGCCGCATCAGCGGCCCGGCCGGGGGCGTGTATTATGGCGAAGCCAAAATATGGAAAGCCCGAAAGGCCGCCGGGGCTTGGGGTGGAACCCCAGTATATAAGTTACTGGGCGGAATACACCAGACGAACAGAGTATCCATTGTCGCGGTCGTAGCCGTCCGCCGGAACGACACCGATGCCATCGAAGCTGAGGCTATACGCGTCGTACTCGCCGCCAGGTGTGGACGACCAGCAACTGCCGCAGTCACCGACATCGTAGACACCCGAGCCAATCCGGTAGCCGGCGGCAGGAAGACACACCAGACCCTGTGACTCAGCGGCAGTCCATGCTGCAGCATCGTAGCTTGTGGCTATCGTCCCGGTATAGCCGTCGGGGGCGATGATCAGGCAGTTTGCCTTATTATTCACGGTTACTCCTTTTTTCATCAAAGTGGAAGCATTTGTGCGGGTGTTGATAAGGTATGTCCACTCAGAACTGCTCAAGGCATACAGACCGCCCTGACCGTCAACGGTCAACCTATTATTCTCATCACAGAAGAAAGGATCCGTAGGAGTACCTTCTTCTTCATAATCTTGTGTATAAGAGGCAGCAGCGTCCCTGGTCCAGTACAAGTGACCGATGTGAGTTTGATCCCATTGATCGCCAGTGGACGGGGGGCAGTCATACTGATTCGTCTCCAAATGCCATACTGAGCCGTTCCAATAGAGGTTCCCCTTCGAGAAACGGACCTTCTTGTCACCGCTCACCGAGAACACGCCGGGAAGAATCTCCACTTTCGTCCATGTAGGTGAAGCCGGTAGTTTAAGATCCGCTGACCCCATACCCTTGGCTATATATACCGTTCGGCTTGTGACCGATTCATCCGTGCCGGCCCATGCGAGCCATGAAAATAAGCCAGTTTGCGCAGAAACATCCGTTGCCAGCATCGTCACAGAGGACAACTTGGTGCAAGAACAGAACATATAACCATAGCAAACATCTGCCAATGTGGTTGCTGGAAGTGCGGGGGCTGTTGTCAATGCTGTGCAGCATAAGAACATATAACAATAGCAACCATCTGCCAATGTGGTTGCTGGAAGTGCGGGGGCTGATATCAATGCTTCGCAGCAGGAAAACATACTCGAGTAGCAATATGGTGCCAATGTGGTGGCAGGAAGTGCGGGGGCTGTTTTCAATGCTGTGCACCCCCCGAACATAATATAATAGCAACATTCAGTCAAGGTGGTCGCAGGAAGGGAGAGTTGGGATGCATTCTGAATTGATGTGCAATTCATGAAAAGATATGCGAAAGTATATGTATGAGCCAGTGTGGTACCGGGGTTGTCGCCATCGAGAAGCGTCATTATGTTTCCGCTGACATCCACCTTTCCGTTATCAGTGGTAGTGGTGGTGAAATAATTGTACGCCTCATAAGATGCCGCAAGTCTGTCATTTGATGCTTTCGCCCTGAAATAAACCTTCTCCCCTGATGCGAGGGCTATTGATGTGCTGTCTGATCCGTTTCCGTCACCGATCTTGAAATCCTGCCAACCGGTCTTGTCGGTATAATATAGAAGAGAGATGTCAGGAGCACTTACTGTCTTAGTATTTTTCTTAGTCATCCCGATTGCCACATTTCCGCTGGTGCAGGTGAAGCAGAGGTAATCAGCTGCCGAGAAGACGGGAGTCTGGTCGAAGGCATAGACCTTGTTGCGTTCGATGGTGGCAGTGGTGTTGGCTTTCATACGGCATACGTTCGCGCCTCCTGTAGTGGTGTATTCGATGGCGAGATGTTCGTAGTTTCCGGCGGGGAGGGCCACATAGAAGTCATGGCCGGTGCTCTCATCAAGCGCGACACCGCCCTCGCCGCAGTCCAGAGAAAGGATACGTCCGGTATCGGTGGTGAGTACCGCTGCGTTATCCGTCACGTTGAACTCGCCGCAGAGAGCCTTCGATGTATCCGACACTGTGATGTATCTGACCGTTTCCGTTCCCTTGAGGTTGAACTTCAGCAGGCCGCAGAGGTTCTTGAACTGAAGCGTGAGGCTGCTGCCTTTCGCGTACATCGGCAGAACGCCGGCAATATTGCCTTCCGCCCTAAAAATCTGAGTCTTGGGCAGGACGGCTTTCTTCGCGGTGCTGTCATAGACGGATGCGGGATAATAGACGGTATAAGGAGCCTTGGGGTCGGGATCCCCTTCACGCATCTTCGTGAAAGTGGCCTGCGCGGGATATGTGGCATCAGGCTGGGCCTTGTAAATCACTCCGTTGACGGAGATGGAGTCGGTGGATTCCCATTTCACCTTGTAACCGCCAGTTATCTTGTCGATAGTGGTCTTGGTGGCGTCGGCGTTCTCCAGTGTGGCGGTGAATACCAGACCGCACGCGGTCCCGGGATTAGGATTGACAGAGTTCAGTTCTTCCTTCTGGCAGGATGCAGCCGCGATAATGAGGGCGGCCATCGAGATGATGCAAGTTAACTTTTTCATTTTCATACCCTCCTTAATTTTCCCAGTCCCAGCCGGGTATCCCGTCGGTCGGACCTTCAGTGTTGCTCTGGCAGATCACTGCCT
>DCHH01000001.1 GCA_002315625.1 Bacteroidales bacterium UBA1757 | reverse complement strand
ATAAAGTAGATATCCTGCTGGTTTGAGTTATACGAGAAATTGCCGGTATCTGCCATCATACCCGCATAGATGCACTCAGCCACTTCCTTGGTTATCAGGCCAAAATTGCCGGTACGACAAATGTATCGGAACACCACTTCAGCAGTTGCGCACAACTGTGGATAGGATATTGTGATGTGTGCGTCTTCCGACGGGAAGGGGTGATGGTCGAGCATCACCTTGTAAGCCATAGACTGACGGATAACATCGGCCAAGTCCTTACCCACACGTGACAACTCGTTGAAATCGAGGAAGAAAACGACATCCACTGATGCTATCAGCTCACGGCATTCCGCCTGCGATCGGTTGAAAATCAGCACATCTTCCATTCCCGGCATCCATTGCAGGTTATCAGGAATCCGGTTAGGAGCAATGGGGTGAATCTCCGTTTTGCCTAACGACTTAAGGAATCCTGTCATGGCCAGCAGTGAGCCGATTGCATCACCGTCCGGATTCTCATGACAGACCAGGACAAATGAATTGCTGTTCTCTATCTGCTTTTCAGCCTTCCGGATAAGGGCTTCATCTATTATATTTTTGAACATAATTATCTGTTTTTCATAAATTTACTATACCTCATACCTCTTATGAAGCGAAGAATGTTTTCAAGCCTATAAAGGTAAGCCTTTTTTTGCAAAAAATAAAATATCGTACCGATAAGCAAATAAGCCGCCAATATTTCACCAATTGTCGGCAAAAGGCCATCTACAATGGCTCCGGGGAGACTTTCTATAGAGAAAGCGAAACCCGTGAAAAAGTTCAGCATGTACGAAAGCAGTACGGCGGCTTTTGAAACTATTATTTCAGGGACGAACGGGATTGCCGCGAGACACTGAAAAGCCAGAGCCGCCCATGTCAGGACAACCGCCGTCGGCACAAGCACAAGATTGGACAGGAGGAACCACTGTGGGAAACGGTGGAAATAATAGACGGAAAGTGGCGTCGTTCCCAACTGGGCAGCTATTGAGATTAGAAGAGAAGTTAGCATGTAGTGCCACACTATTCTCAGTAGTCGTTTTATAAACCCTCCATTCTGCGGTTCAAATGTCCCAGAGCCGGTCACGCCTCCGACGAAAAGCGACAACATGTCGTCCTGCTGCTTAATACCTAAGAGCCGTTGGAAGCATGGCAGGAACAGCAAGATTGCAATCACGGCCATGAAACTCATCTGAAAGCCGACGTCAAGCAGATACGACGGTTTGAAACACAGCATGAAAAAAGCGGTCAGGAACAGGTTGTTCCACGTTTGGCTGCTGCGGCTCAGGCAGATTGCACCGGCAGATAACGTGAACATTGTCACCGACCTTACGACGGAGGCAGGCAGCCCGGTGATAAAGGCGTAGCACCACAGCACCGCAACTACTGTAACCTGACGCGCGATTATTCCCGCAGTCATTGGCCATAGCCAGTAACCGCTTTTCGGACAGATTCCCTGCCGCAGCAACCTAGCATAACGTTTTCGCATTAGTCGCTTTATCGGATACCCGATGATGGGATACCCGATGCCCCACCAGAGGAGTCCGACAACTCCGTTGACAAATCCATAGACAATGCCAACATGCATTCCACTCACAGCCAGCACATGTGATACTCCGGCCGATGCATACCTTTCACGCGTTTCGCTGTCCATAAGGTCTTTTTTCCCCAGACTCAAAGCCGACACGAGAGCCAGCGCATCACCGCTAATCCCATAATCTGCATACACCTGCACCAGCCGTTTCCTGCACCTCTCCGCCCCAATCCTCATCCGCCACCCCCGCGGAATCGCTTCGACAACAGAGGGTCTTGTCCACTCCCCTTTCGCCTCGATGGTGTTTTCTGCCCGGCCCTCCCTTTTCGCTTCGAGGGTGTTTTCCGCCCGTTCCTCATTAGCTTCGAAAGATGTTTCTTCCCGTTTTTCCCTTTTCGTTTTAACGAGATTTACTGCTCGCTCCCCTTTCGCTTCAAAGGAGTTTTCTGCCCGCTCCTCCCCTTCGCATACAGACCAGCTATTGGACGAAACGTATGCTACAGCCGTAAAACCTTTTCCCCTCAGATATGAAGCATAATCAAAATCATCAGAAAAATTAGCCGGCCCTCTCGGCACAAACCTCGCACAAATACAGTCCCCCGTCTCCAACCCCAAAGACCGTTCATCCATAGGCACATACACCTGCATCAATCGTCCCCTCCACAAATCACCATCCTTTGTCACCCCCTTATACACGACTTTGTCGTCAACCTCAATTTCAATTTTGTTCTCCTCATCAATTTCCACCCCTGTTATTCCCGGCATTTCAGCAACAACCATAACATCACATCGCAAACGTTCTCCTTTCTCCACCGGATCCGAAATCAAAAGCAACATAGCCGTCAGTTGCCGCGACTGTAGCTCTATTTGCAACTCTGCCTGCACCTCACTGCTGCCAGTCGGCATTGTCCGCCGAAATAGATGTTTGGACAAAGGCACCTGATACTGCGTTGTTGAGTCAGGAAACTCAGTCGAAGCCCTCTCCCCAGTCATCAGCATCCACCCCGTAAAGAAAAGCAGAGCAAAGACCGACAAATTTTTCCAAAGCGGATAAAACATCACCCCCAGCCCCACAGAAGCCACCCCCAAAACCACGCAAAACACCCTAAGAGCCAGCACCATATCCTCCCACAAAGCAACCATAATTCCACACCCCAACGGCCCCAGCATCCCCAAAGCCGGCATCCTATAAATACTATTACTAAAACTCCCATCCATCTCCCAATACTTTAATAATTAAATAGTTAGTCATAATAGTCACCCCTTTTCTTCATTTTATCTTCATTACTCCCCAAAGGTAGGGCAGCCATCCCCCGCCAAACCACACCGCTCCCAACAACAGCCGCCCTACCTCCCCCGC
>DCHH01000070.1 GCA_002315625.1 Bacteroidales bacterium UBA1757 | reverse complement strand
GAAGGGGGTGGCGGTCCAGGTGGTAATCATGAAATGACCGAACGGGGTGTTTCGGTCATTTCGAAAAGATGTATGGTCAGGGACATATCCATAATTGGCCACTTGTTCCATCCAAATCGTCATTCAGAACCGCGCTATGCTGAACCGCGTTATTCAGAACTGCGTCATGCTGAACTTGATTCAGCATCCCCTGTTCATATCGAGATCCTGACTCAATCTCAGGATGACGGTAAAATTAATGGTCCCCACAGCTCGCCCGTGGGGGCCATTGTAATGCGAGGTCAGGGTGCCTAAGGCCCTATGGTCTCAGGCTGTATCCAACTCGTTTGCGCTCTCCGGCCGGCTTGCCGGTGCCCAGTTCCTTTTCACAGAGCCCTTCAAGATAAGGAAGCCCATTCCCGCACATTTTGCACACTTTGTCCAGGTCGCGTTTTGCCACGATATTGCTTATTTGCGCACCGCTTATTTCATACTTCACGGCAAGATGTTCAGCGTCCTGGTCAGAAAGTCCGCGCATCATCGATTTCCAGATTGACTTCCGTGCGCCTGCATCCGGTTTCTTCAACTCCACCTTGAAAAGGAACCTTCGGTCGAAGGCCGGATCCAGCAGGTCTTTGTGGTTGGTGGTGGCAAGCAGGATGCCATGCATGTTTTCCATTTCCTCCAATAGAAGGTCCGTTATGGAATTTTCATACTTGTCAATAGAACGCTCCAGCAAATCCATCCGTTTTGAGAGCACCTGGTCGGCCTCATTCAGGAGAAGAATCGGGGCATCATTCTTGACAGCGACTATGAACCGGTATGAAGTGAACAGTCTGCGGTACATTTTTTCCGTTTCACCCAACAGGCAGTTGGTGATTTTGGCCACGTCCAGAAGAAAGATGTCGCGCTTAGTCTTCCGCGCAACCTGCTTGACGGTCTCCGTTTTTCCTGTGCCTGGACCGCCCCAAAAGAGCATCTGGACCGATGGATTCCTCTTTTGCTTCTTCAGCGTCTTGCACGCACTCTTGAACCCGCTGCTCGAGAGCAGGCCATAGAGTCTTTTCATGTCTTCCTCGCTCTCGTCCGAGAAGAAGAGCCTTTTCTTTTTGACGTCGGCACTCTTGATGACGGTTGTGGTCTTTGAAATGTCCGCGTAGGACACAATCTCGTCATGACCGTGCAGAAGCACTTCTGCCACCTTCGGCGCAATGAGGTACCCCGACATGAATGATATCAGAAGTCCATTCCTGACGAGGTTTTCCATATTCTCCTGTGGTACGATTTCGTTGTAGGCCTGCGGCCCTTCCGTTCCGTCCCTTTTAATCTCCATTCCGGCGATGGGCTTTGTGAAGTTGTGGATGAACTCTCTCAGGGCGAAACAGAAGGCCCTTGTTTCCTCTTCGTTCAGTTTGTCCGCACCCAGTTTCCTCCAACCTTTTGCAAAGTCGGAATCGCTGAAGTTGTTCAGCTCTTTTCTGAACCCCTGAATCCATGCCGTGTCCAACAGTTCCTTGTTCCGAACATCGCGGAGTTTCTCGAAGAAGTGCCCTCCCCCAACGGTGGTGACAGGAGCGGTCTCCTGAGGAAAGTGTGCGGGTGCTTCCGGGCCACAGTCTCCATTGTATGACTGTTCGCCATCGGGGTAGAACTCTTCCTTGGGTTCGTTGTACCAGTTGTTTTGGTCGTGCTCCGGAAAACGATCCTCCTCTGCCCAGCAGTTATAATCTCCGTAGTATGAATCCTCACAGCAAGATTCTCCGTAGTAAGAATCCTCGTAATGAGAGGTCTCGCAGGTCGGTTCCTCGGGATGCAGTAGCAAGTAAGGAATTTCCATCAACAAGTCCATGACAGTTCTTTCCGTCACAACGAGATATGACTCCCCCGTAGCGCTATGTACGAATCGGGTGACCCCCTTATGCGTCAGACTTGCCGCCGCCAGCTCATCGGAATCGGGGCAATCCGATTCGATGCCATCGGCCAAGTTCTTCATGGGCAATGCGTGCGGCCAGACATTTGCCAGCCGTGCCATGAGTTTCACTTCGTCATCAAGAAAATAACCCATCACGGCCAGGTCCTTTCTTACCTTGCCGACCTCTTCCTGATAACGCTGCTCGTCCTCTGTCATAAGCTGATACAGATTGTAGAGCTCCATTAATGCCGTTTCCGACCTAGCTTCCTGCTTGTTTTCCATTGCGGTTTGATTGATTGATTGATTGATTGATTGATGTTGATTGTGTTTGTATAAGCTTTGAGAAAAATAGTATCGCACGGCCCGCAGTACTCTCTGCAAGTACCGGCAGCCAGGACAAAAAAATGGGATGCCACCGGTATCCATCCCGGGCATCCCATACTTATGATAGGTTTGATAAATAGATTGTCGTTCCGTAAAAATTCCAGTTCGCGAAGTCCGACCGGAAACACCGTTCGCCTTCGCCCTACACATCCCCTCCTCATTCCGGCGTCCTGTTTTTAGTCTTGTTCATACCTCCGTTCATTGTCTCGTTCACTAATTCGAAAACCAAATGCAAATATCCGAAAAAAATCTGAAATTTCCAAATTTTTCAGTTAGAAAAACACAATGAAGGCATGAAAGGTCAGGAAACACTGAGCGACCTGTCGGAAAAGTACGAAGTATCTGCAGAAACGATTTTCGGATGGAAATCAGAACTGGTCAATGTCTTTTCATTCTCTTGCATCTTATTGGCAAAAGATGCATAATCTGAACAACCTTGCGGAATAGGAATTCCGATTTTGATTATTCTGTCTCTGCTTTCTTGTCCTTGATAATGTTGGAGCGTTAATGAAGTTTTAAGATAGGATTTTCCACTGTATGGGTATAGTAGTGTAGTACTCCCGATTTTCAGACCAGCTATGCCTAGTGCTTAAGTCGATATTGTTTTTGTGACCAGTTGCTGGCAAAGCTATGAAAAATAACTAGAAAGAAAAAGATTTTTCATTTTGTGAGAAAGCAGCAGTCTGGCGGAGAAAAATTTCAACGATTTGGTTTGCGTAATTCGAATGGTTTTTTTTATCTTGCGCACACAAATAAAACGTATGGAGCTATGAGAGAATCATTCACGTTGGAGTATGGCTTGAAGAAAGGCTCTGTCAAGTCGCTTTGGAATCTGATAAGCACCCCTCAGGGACTTTCTGAGTGGATGGCTGACCGTGTGGAGGCTAAGAATAAGGTATATACTTTTTATTGGAAGGACTCATCGGAGGAAGCGGAAATTCAGCAGGTGACGCCGATGGAAAGGATAAGATTCCGATGGTTGTACAATCCACCGGCCAATTATTTCGAGATTCGGCTGCTGATTTCCGAGCTGACGGGTGAGATTACCCTCGAGGTGACCGACCATGCCGAATCTCCCGACGAGCGACTCGACCTCATTGGCCTCTGGGATCACGAAATCGCCGAACTCATCCGCCGCGTGGGGTTGTAATAAGGTGAGCCTGCCGCGCTCGGTTCGGATATGATTTCGAACTTGAGTTTATTCGCGATTTTTACTATCTTTGCAGGTTCAAAACAAGCCCATGTTCCGCATTAAGCGCCTAGATACTTTTGTCCTGCAGAATTTCCTGCCAACGTTCCTGATGACGTTCCTCATCTGCGACTTCATCCTGGTGATGCAGTTGATCTGGCGTGTTGCTGAGGACATCATGGGCAAGGGGATTGAGTTCTACGTCTATTTGCAGTTTTTCTATTACGCTTCGGCCAGCCTTCTGCCGACAACCCTTCCCCTGGCCATCCTGCTGGCCTCTCTGATGACTTTCGGCAACTTCGGTGAACGGCTTGAACTCCTGGCAATGAAGGCGGCCGGCGTGTCGCTCTTCAATATCATGCGGCCGCTCATCATTACTGTGGCCGTGATTTCTGTCCTCTCGTTCGTATTCCAAGACAAATACCTGCCCAAAGTACAGTTGAAACTGAATTCGCTCATGTACGGCATGCAGGAAAAATCGCCTGCATTTTCCATCCCCGAGGGGGCCTTCTACTCTGAAATCGAGGGGATGACAATCTATGTCCGCTCCAAGGATATGGAGAAGAAGATGCTGAAGGACATCATGATATATGACTTTTCCGATGGCTTCGAGAAGGTGTCGGTGACGTTGGCCGATTCCGGCTACCTGCACATGACCGAAGACAAGTGCAATCTGGTGATGACACTATACCATGGTGAGGGGTTTAGCAATTTCGACCAGGAGACGGCAAACACGAAGGGCATCCCATACCGGCGCGAGATGTTCCGGGTCAAGGAGGTGATTATCCCGTTTGACGACAATTTCAAGGCCATGGACGAGGAGCGGCTCCGTTCCAACCACATGAGCCGCAACTGTAAGGAACTCCGTGGCGACATCGACTCGGTGAAGGCCATCATTGACTCTGCCTACGTAATCAAGCAGAGACGCTATGTTGAACATGAGTACCTTGGGCGTGACAGCCGTGCCAAGCATGTCCTTCTGACGGTCGATTCCATCAAGAAGGTCTCGGAGGTGGGCTTCTTCGATGTGAATGTCGATAGCATGTACCTGAGCCTGTCTGACGAGGTGGCTGCGGATATAATCGAAAAAGCCCAGAAGAGGGTGGAGTCGGCAAAGAACGACTTTGAGTTCCAGGAGTCATCGCTGAGCCGTGAGAACTACAAGTACCGGCGCAGCGGAATCGAGTACTACAAAAAATATTCTCTCTCCATTGCCTGCCTGGTGTTCTTCTTTATCGGAGCGCCTCTCGGGGCAATTATCCGCAAGGGTGGAATAGGTATGCCAGCCGTTGTGTCGGTCGTGCTGTTTATTATTTATTACCTTATAGATACAGCAGGGCAGAAACTTGTCAAGAGCGGCGAGTGGACTGCAATCATGGGCATGAGCCTCAGTACGGCAGTGCTGTTCCCGCTTGGTATATTCCTGACTTACAAGTCGGTGAACGATTCGGCAATCTTCAGCGCCGATACCTATATTGCTGCAATCAAGCGCTTCTGCCGTCCAAAACTGATTTATCGTTATGTGCGTTATGTCATCAGATACTATAAAAAACGAAATGGAAAAATCTATCAAGGTCAATAGCATCGAAGAGGTTGTCGATGCTGTGGCCAAAGGCGAAATAGTCATTGTGGTCGATGATGAAGACCGTGAGAATGAGGGCGATTTCATTACTTCTGCCGAGCTGATTACGCCGGAGAAGGTCAACTTCATGATTACGGAGGGGCGCGGCGTGCTTTGTGCCCCGATTACGGAGGAGCGCTGCGAAGCCCTTGAACTCGGACATCAGGTCAGCAATAATACATCGCTTCTTGGAACTCCGTTCACCATCACGGTCGATAAAATTGCGGGGTGTACGACTGGTGTATCGGCACACGACCGCGCTGAGACCATCAAGGCGTTGGCAGACCCTACGACAAAACCCGAGGATCTGGCCCGTCCTGGACATATCAATCCGCTGTATGCCAAGCCGAAAGGGGTGTTGCGCCGTGCCGGCCATACAGAGGCTGCCGTCGATCTTTGCCGTCTGGCCGGTCTTCAGCCGGCTGGAGTCCTTATTGAAGTGATGAACGAGGACGGAACTATGGCCCGTCTGCCGCAACTCTGTGAGATTGCGGACAAATACGGCCTCAAGATTACCACAATCAAAGATTTGATTTCCTACCGGCTGAAACAGGAATCGCTTGTCGAGATGGGGCCGAGCGTCCATCTTCCGACCAAATACGGTGATTTCCGTCTGGTTCCATTCCGTCAGATTTCGACCGGGCAGGAGCATCTCGCCCTTATCAAGGGTAGTTGGGAGCCGGGTGAGAACATCCTTGTCAGGGTACACTCGTCGTGCCTGACTGGCGATGTCCTTGGAAGTCTCAGATGCGAGTGCGGCGACCAGTTGCACAAGGCCATGACCATAATCGAGGCGGAAGGCAAGGGGGTTCTGCTCTACTTGAACCAGGAGGGGCGCGGCATTGGCCTGATGAATAAAATCAGGGCCTACAAGCTGCAGGAAGAGGGTATGGACACTGTCGATGCCAATATCCATCTTGGTTTCGAGGCTGACGAACGCGACTATGGCGTGGGGGCTCAGATTCTGCAGAAACTGGGTGTCACCAATATGAGACTGATGACGAACAACCCCGTCAAGCGCATCGGGCTGGAGGCATACGGCCTGAAAATAGTGGAGAATGTGCCGTTGGAGATTCCGACGAATCCATATAATGAAGTCTATATGCGTACCAAGAAGGAACGCATGGGACACGTACTTAAGAACATCAAATAACAAAACAATGAAACATACCGTTCATTTCGTTTCCGTCTGCCTGCTTGTGGTGACACTTATGACAGGAGCTTCATCGTGTTCAACTTCAAAAAAGGCTGCTGCAGATACACAGAAGAAGGAACAGCCCGCCGCCGAGGCTAAGAAGAAAAACAAGATTTCCCTCTGGCACTGGTTCGGCAAGAAGCAGAAAGCATACGTCTATAGTTGTTATCAGGGGGAGGCACAGCGGTATCTCTACAGCTATGACGGCCTTATCTGGAAGTATCTCAATGATGCTGATGGTGAGCCTGTTACGGCTATTCCGGAGGGTGCAGTTGTCAAGCGTTCACGTGTTTTGTCGAAATATCCCGAACTGGTCTCCGGGACTCTCAGCGAGGGCAATGACCCGCAGGTTATGAAGATTGCAAAATACACCTATGTTTATTGGAATAAGGCTATTACCGGCAAAATCGGGTGTGTCCGTACGAAGTACAGTCTGAACAACGAAAATGATCTCGAAGACGCTTCGTCGTATGTGTCGTTCCCCAAGGGTATTCGGCTGGAATCCCTTTGCGAAGTCAAACCTCAGGTGCTGGCTTCGCTCATGGGGCTGTAACAGAGGTGTTTGAGAATATAAAGGCCCGGTTACTGTTTTTCAGCAACCGGGCCTTTTTGTGCCCTTTCGTCATCCCGGGCTTGACCCGGGATCCCGTCGTGAACAAGGGATGCTGAATCAAGTTCAGCATGACGTGGCCGTTCAGCATGACGGGTGTTTGCGATTAGAAATTGGCCAGCAGGTATTTTTCGGCTTCGAGGTTCCACAGGCCCATGTGGGCTTTGCAGAGACGGTCGAGTTCGGCAAAGCGGGGGTCGGAAGCGCCGAGAGCGGCAAATTCCGTGATTGGGGTCAGCGGCATCTCGATGTGGTTGTAAATCAGCTTCTTTCCGCCGGGAATCGATGGAAGGTTCAGGGTGGCGTCGATGACTGCGTTCAGGCCGCCGATATGGGTGACCAGTCCGGCGGGATCCATACCTTTGCCCATCAGGTGGAGGGCCTCCTTCATGTCGTCGGTGTTGCCGCCGCTTGTGCCGACCACGTGGGTGTAGGCATAGTGGACGTTGTAGAAGTTGAACATGGCGCTGAAGTCGGGCTTGCCGGGGCCGGCGAAAAAGTTCAGACAGCCGTCGAATCCCAAGATGGCGTCGGCCTGCTCAGCCACGGCGCGGACAGGGGCAAAGCAGAAGACATCATCGTAGCCATTTCCGCCGTTGATGGCTTTCAGTTCCTCGACGGGATTTTCCATCTTGCCGGTATTGACATACTTCAGGTCGATGCCGCGGCTGGCGGCAAATTCAACGGTGTAGAGCGATGCAGCGCGGTCAAGACGGGCCTGGTCCATGTCGGTGACAACCAGCAGAGAGGGATGACGGTCTTCGCGGTGGAGTACATAGTTGATGGCGGCAAGTCCCATTGGACCTACACCAGCCAGGATAGCCATCTTGCCGTCGGCCTTGATTTCCATGTTGTGGACATAGCAGCCAGGGGTGATGTGGTAGCAGGCGTGCATGGCACCGATTACGCAGCTCAGGGGTTCGGATAGGGAAGCGGGGTAGTAGCCTTCGCCCTTGAAGGGGAGGAGGCAGCCGAGTTCCATCACTTCGCGCGGAATAATTACGTATGTGGCGTCACCGCCGATGTATCGGTAGGAGTAGCCGGGGGCGCTCAATACGCCGACGGGGCCTTGCTCGTAGTTGAGGGCGGGCTGGATGGAGAATTTGTCGCCAACCTTGAACTGGCTTGCCCAGTGGCTGCCGACCTCGACGAGTTCACCGGCAAATTCGTGGCCGATGATGACGGGGTTCTCGCTTACATTGTCGGGAACGCGCTTGTGGTCGGGACCCTGGTTCGCGGCCTTGTATGATGACATGCAAAGGCTGTCGCAAATGACCTTTGCCAAAATTTCGTCGTCCTTGATGGCCGGCAGCTCGTAGCTTTCCAACCGTAAATCCTGTTTGCCGTAAAGGCGTACTGCTTTAGCTTTCATAGTTTTATGTAATTTTGTCACAATCTTTTATAATCGCCGCGAAGTTACAAACCGAATAACGAAAAAGCAAATAAAAATCCCCGCTCCCACGTTGTGAAAATCCAAGACAATGCACTATATTTGCACCAAATATTTACTAACCCGAACCCATTAATAATCAACAATAATGGCAGAAACAAAACCCATTAAAAAAGCCCTAGTCTCAGTCTTCCACAAGGAAGGACTGGACGAAATCCTAAGTAATCTTCACGCACAAGGTGTGCAATTCATCTCAACCGGCGGAACCCAACAGTTCATAGAATCCCTTGGCTACCCCTGCGAGAAGGTGGAAGACCTCACAGGCTACCCCTCCATCCTTGGCGGCCGTGTAAAAACCCTTCACCCGAAAGTCTTCGGCGGAATCCTTTCACGCCGCGAAATGGCACAGGACTCCGAGCAGTGTGCCCAATATGAAATCCCGGCAATCGACCTGGTAATTGTCGATCTTTATCCCTTCGAGGACACGGTTGCATCCGGAGCTTCAGCAGAAGACATCATCGAAAAAATCGACATAGGTGGAATCAGCCTGATTCGTGCAGCCGCCAAGAACTTCAACGACGTGGTCATTGTAGCATCCAAGTCCCAATATTCTCCGCTTCTTGAAATCCTCAAGCAGAGCGGTGCGGAGACCACTCTTGAGCAGCGCAAATGGTTCGCCAAGGAAGCATTCAAAGTCTCTTCTGGCTACGACTCCCATATCTTTAATTGGTTCGACGGTGAGGAGTCGAGCGCACTGCGCTGTGCCTTCGACAGTTTCCGTCCGCTCCGCTACGGTGAAAATCCCCACCAGCAGGCCCGCTTCTTTGGAGATTTCGACAAGATGTTCGAGCAGCTTCACGGCAAGGAAATCTCATACAACAATCTGCTGGACATCGACGCAGCGGTATCTCTGGCCAACGAGTTTACCGAAACCACCTTTGTGATAGTCAAACACAACAATGCCTGCGGCGTCGCCACCCGCGATACCCTGCTCCAGGCATGGAAGGATGCACTGGCCGGCGACCCGGTTTCAGCCTTCGGCGGTGTGTTTGCCTGCAACCGTCCGGTTGATAAGGCTACGGCTGAGGAAATCAACAAGCTTTTCTTCGAGGTTATCATTGCCCCGGCCTACGATGCAGACGCTCTTGAAGTGCTGGAGTGCAAGAAAAACCGTATTATCCTTGTCCAGAAATCGTACGACCTGCCCAAGCAACAGTTCCGCAGCGCTTTTAACGGCGTACTGGTTCAGGACCGAGACCTTCATACCGAAACCCCCGAAGATCTCCAGACCGTCACCGACAAGGCTCCGACAAAGGCCCAGATTGATGACCTTCTGTTTGCCAACATCATTGTCAAGCACAATAAATCCAACGCCATTGTACTGGCCAAGAACCGCCAGCTGTGCGCTTCGGGTGTAGGTCAGACTTCCCGTGTCGATGCCCTCAAGCAGGCTGTCGATAAGGCTGTATCGTTCGGTTTCGACCTGAACGGAGCAGTGATGGCATCGGATGCCTTCTTCCCATTCCCCGATTGCGTGGAGATAGCCGACAAGGCTGGTGTCCGCGCCGTCATCCATCCGGGAGGCTCAATCAACGACAAACTTTCAATTGAATATTGTAATGCCAACGGTGTGGCCATGGTGACCACCGGGTACAGGCACTTCAAACATTAATATCGTACTTCAATGGGATTTTTCTCTTTCACACAGAAGATAGCGATGGATCTTGGCACGGCCAACACCGTCATTATGACCAATGACAAGGTGGTGTTGGACCAGCCGAGTGTAGCCGCCTTCGATGCCAAGACCGACAAGTTGCTGGCTGTAGGTGAGAAGGCTCGCCAGATGCACGGCAAGACCCATCAGAACATCCGCACCGTCCGCCCGCTGCACGACGGTGTGATAGCCGACTTCTTTGCCGCCGAGCAGATGATTCGCGGCTTCATCAAGATGGTCAACCCTCATAGCGGAGGCCTGTTCTCGTCCCTGAGAATCGTGGTGTGCATCCCTTCGGGCTCTACTGAAGTTGAGATGCGTGCCGTACGTGACTCGGCGGAACACGTCGGCGGCCGAGAGGTCTATATGATTTACGAGCCCATGGCTGCTGCCATAGGTATTGGAATTGATGTCGAGGCCCCCGAAGGCAATATGATTGTCGATATAGGCGGCGGTACGACCGAGATTGCCGTCATCTCCCTTGGCGGTATTGTCTCGAACAAGTCAATTCGTATTGCCGGAGATGACTTTACGGCTGACATTCAGGAGTACATGCGCCGTCAGCACAATCTGAAGGTGGGCGAGCGCACTGCGGAGCTTATCAAAATCCATGTCGGCTCGGCTTTGACCGAACTGGAAAATCCGCCTGAGGATTATGTGGTCCATGGTCCGAATCAGATGACAGCGCTTCCGATGGAGGTTCCTGTCTCGTACGTGGAAATCTCGCATTGTCTCGAAAAGTCGGTCTCCAAGGTCGAGGCTGCAGTCCTGAGTGCTCTGGAACAGACTCCTCCCGAACTTTATGCCGACATCGTGAATCATGGCATCTACCTCACCGGAGGCGGCGCATTGCTGCGTGGCCTCTCTGAGCGTCTGACTGCCAAAATCAATATCCCGTTCATAGTCCCGGAGGATCCCCTTCACGCTGTGGCACGGGGTACGAGCATTGCCCTCAAACAAGTTGATAGGTTCAATTTCCTGCTGCGCTAAAAGCAGAGTTATACTGAATGCGCGCCTTACTGCTGTTCCTTCATAAAAATGCATCGACGCTGCTTTTCCTTTTACTGGAAGCCGCCGCGTTGTTCCTGCTACTGACCGGTAACAGCTATCACCAGAGTGTATGGTTTACTTCGGCCAATGCCTGGAGTGGCAAAATGTATGCCTTTCGCCATCGTGTGACGGGCTACTTGAATCTGGGCCAGGCTAACGACGAACTGTGGCAGCGCAATTCACAGCTTGAGCAGGAGGTCGCCGGTCTCAGGCATGAACTGGAACAGATGGGGTGGGAGAAGAGTGACACTGTCGCTTTTGCCTACGATTTCGTCTATGGCCATGTGTTGAGAAATAGCATTTATGACCTCGAGAATACTGTGCTGACTGATGTGGGAGCGGCAGATGGTGTGGCCGTAGGAATGGGTGTAACCTCCCCGGTTGGAATAGCCGGCCTGGTAGTGGCATGTTCCGAGCACTACAGCATAGTTGCCTCGGTGCTTAATGTTAAGATGAGGTTCAGCTGCAAGATTAAGGGAAGTCAGGTGACCGGCCCCCTTTCCTGGGACGGGAAGGATATTCATTATGCTTACCTGTCGGAACTACCTGGCTATGTCTCGTGGCATGAGGGTGACACGGTCGTGACATCAGGCTTTTCCGAGTCGTTTGCGGAAGGGTTCCCCGTCGGTGTAATCGAATCGTTCGACAAGAATGAGGACTCCCAGTTCATAAAGGCCAAGGTGCGGCTTTTCACTCAGTTTGAGACCCTTTCGACATTGCGGCTGATAAGGCTTGTTGACGAAGAGGAAATACACGGACTCCAAAACGGAAGACTATGAACAGGGCTTTGAAACATATTATTCTGTTTGTCTTATTCCTGCTCATTCAGGTGTTTGTGTTGCGTGGCATGGCATTCTGGAATGCCGTTCCGTTGTTGTATGTCTATGTGGTGCTTATCTGGCCGTCAAACATGCCACGATGGCTTCAGGTGCTATGCGGCTTTCTGCTGGGACTGCTGATTGACATATTCTGTGATACCCTTGGCATGAATGCGATGGCAACTACCCTGATTGCCTATCTTCGTCAGCCGCTTCTTGTTACTTTCGGCAATATCGACAATGGGGTAATTGAGCCGGGCGAAAGGTCGATGGGCTTTCTCCCATTCTGGAAATATGTCCTGAGTATGGTAAGCCTTCACCATGTCGTGCTGTTTGTGGCTGAGTCGTTCTCCCTGTTCAAACCTGGGCTGTTGCTCCTTCGTATAGTGGGGAGTATCCTGCTTACTTTGATACTTGTTTTTGTAATGGAACGTTTCCGCCGTCGGTCATGAGGGTAGATTCAAGTTTTGAGAATCGAAGGGGAGTTATTTTGGCCATAATACTTGGTGTGGCTCTGCTTTTTGTCATACGTCTGGCTGTATTGCAGCTTTTCTCGGATGAATATGACCAGTACGCAGACAGCAACGCCCGTCTGAAGGTGACCATCACCCCCGAGCGAGGTGTGCTATACGACCGGAATGGAAAAGTAATGGCCTATAACAGTGCATATTATGATGTGATGGTGACAATCCGCGAAATGAAGAATTTCGATACCATTACATTCTGCCGCTGTCTTGACATAACCCCCGACTACTTCGTCAAAAGAATGAAGGATATCCGTAACCGTAAGTTAAATCCCGGCTATTCGACATACACTCCCCAGGTATTTATGACTCAATTGACCATGCAACAGAGCGGTCCGTTGCAGGAGTCTCTCTACCGCCTTCCCGGTTGTAGCATACGGGAGCGTTCGCTGCGGTCATATTCGCGGCCTGTTGCGGCTCATGCACTTGGCTATGTGGGCGAGGTGGATAAAAAGGATATTGAGCGCGATAACTATTACGTTGCCGGTGACATGAGCGGCCGTTCCGGTGTGGAGAAAATGTATGAAAGGCAGTTGCGTGGCCAAAAAGGGGTACATTATTTCCTTCGTGACGTCCATGGCAGGGTGAAGGGGTCATACGAAAACGGAATTCTCGATCAGGAGGCAATACCGGGAAAGGACCTGACCCTGTCGTTGGATCTTGACCTTCAGGAATATGCGGAAAAACTGATGGCCAACAAAAGAGGTGCTATCGTGGCAATTGAACCCTCGACAGGTGAGATTTTAGCATACGTGTCGTCTCCGACCTACGACCCGGCACTGCTGGTTGGAAATGCAAGTTCGTCAAATTATGCAACCCTTCAGCGCTCCGAGGACAAGGTCTTCCTGAACCGTCCGATTCAGTCGTTCTATCCCCCGGGCTCCACGTTCAAACCTCTTCAGGGGCTGATTCTGCTGCAGGAACAGATTGTGACTCCGCAGACAAGCGTCGGCTGTAGCCAAGGTTATGTTTTCGGTAGCCAGAAAATGGGGTGTCATAGTCATCCATCGCCACTTTCGCTTGTTCCGGCAATTTCCACATCGTGCAACGCCTGGTTTGCATCAGGCTACCGTTCGATGATTGATGCCAAAAAATACAAGACACCAGCTAATGCGCTGGATGTCTGGAACAGTCACGCATACTCGTTTGGCTACGGCCATAAACTTGGGGTCGATATTGCATTTGAGGCTTCCGGGTCACTGCCCACTACAGCCTACTATAATAAGGTGTATGGAAAAGGAAGCTGGAAAGGGGCAACAATAATTTCAAATTCAATCGGTCAGGGTGAAATCCTTGCCACACCTATGCAGATAGCGAATCTTTGTGCCACAATAGCAAACCGCGGGTGGTACAGGATTCCCCATCTGGTGAAGGGAATTGAGGGCGATGAGATTGACACTGCCTTTACCAATATTCATTATACGACTGTTGGAGCCGAGCATTTCCCCTGTATAGTCGAGGGCATGCACGGAGCGGTTACAAATCCAATCGGAACATCCAAGGGGGTGGCAATTCCCGGCATTGAGGTGTGCGGAAAAACCGGTACAGCCCAGAACTCGCATGGTGATGACCATTCAATCTTCATGTGTTTTGCCCCAATGGACGAACCGCGGATTGCTATGGTCGTGTTCATCGAAAACGGCGGATTCGGGGCCACATGGGCAGTTCCTATGGCCAGTCTGATACTGGAAAAGTATCTGAAAGGGTTTATTGACCCGTCACGCCATCCAATTGAAGAGCGTCTTGAAAATGCAAACCTTATGCAGTGATTTATGGCAACCAGAGATTCCATAGGGCGTACGATTGACTATCAGGTGGTTCTCATTTACCTGCTGCTTATGCTGTGGGGGTGGATTACCATCTACAGCGCAAGTTATGATTTTGACAGTTCGAGCATTTTCTCGCTTGACATCTCTTCCGGCCGTCAGTTGATGTGGATAGGCATCTCGCTTTTGGCAGGGGGTGTGCTGATGTTCATTGACACGAAAACTTTCTACAATCTGGCCGACCTTGTCTATTTCCTTATTATCATTCTGCTATGCGTGACCATTGTCATTGCGCCTGACACAAAGGGCTCGCGCTCATGGCTTTACATCGGCAGCTTTGCCCTTCAGCCTGCCGAGTTTGCAAAGTTTGCAACTGCTCTGGCACTGGCAAAGTATGTTGATAAGTCGGGCTATACTCCGGGCAATATCCGCAGGAATTTCTTCTCGTGGGCAATCATACTGCTGCCGGTAATGCTTATATTCCTCCAGAAGGAGACCGGTTCTGCTCTGGTGTTCCTCTCCCTGTTTTTCGTTCTATACCGTGAGGGGATGCCGGGTACGCTGCTGTTGGTGGCTGTTCTGGCTATTGTCGATTTCATACTTGCAGTAAAGTTCGGAGAGGAAATGCTGTGGAACTTTACTGGCAGAGGACTTTTTTATGTCCTGCTGCTGACTCAAATCATATTCATTGTCCTGTTATTTGTTGAGAATCCGAGGGAAGGCACTATATGGCGGAAAGTGGCGCTGGTTCATGCAGGAGTCCTGGCCCTTGGTGCCGTCGTCAATAAATTCCTGTGGCAGTTTAACCTTTGTTATGTTCAGATTGCGCTGTTGCTGCTATCCGTGTTGCTGGTTCTGTTCCTGCATGTCAAGAAGGGGCTGCGCAAGGTGCTGCTGACTGTCGCTATGGTGCTGGGTTCGATAGCGTTTCTGTATGGTGTCAGCTATATCTTCGAGAAGGTGTTGCAGCCCCACCAGAGGGTTCGCATTGAGGTGCTTCTTGGTATGATTGACGACCCGTCCGGTGCCGGTTACAACGTGAACCAGGCCAAGATTTCAATCGGTTCGGGTGGATTCTTCGGGAAGGGCTATCTGCAAGGTACTCAGACCAAGCTGAAATATGTACCCGAGCAGGATACCGACTTCATTTTCTGCACTGTGGGTGAGGAGTTCGGATTTCTTGGGTGCACAATCCTGATTGGTTTGTACGTCTATCTGCTGATTCGTCTGATTCAGATGGCTGAGCGACAACGGAGCCGTTTCGTGCAGGTGTATGGCTACTGCGTGGTGTCGGTTCTGTTTTTCCATATCCTTGTAAATATAGGTATGGTGTTGGGAATCATGCCGGTTATTGGAATTCCGCTGCCATGTTTCAGCTATGGCGGCTCTTCGCTTCTCGGCTTTACGATATTGCTTTCAATATTTCTGAAGCTTGATGCTGAACGGTTTAAATACAATTGATTATGAAGAGACTTAACTACATTCTGCTCAGCGCTTTAATCGGGCTGTGCATGGGATTTTCAACTAAGGAGAGCTCCTCCCCGCTGACTGTCTATACTATAGGCGATTCCACAATGGCAAACAAGCCTCTTGACAAAAACAATCTCGAAAGGGGTTGGGGACAGGCGCTGGGAGCCTATTTCGACAGCCGTTACGTCATAGTCGATAATCATGCCATGAACGGACGCAGCAGCAAGAGCTTCTTCAATGAAGGACGCTGGCAGCCCATTTATGACAATTTGAAAAAGGGCGACTATGTCTTTATCCAGTTCGGTCATAACGATGAAAAACCGAAGGAGGACCGTCATACCGACCCGGGAAGCACTTTCAACGAGCAGTTGAAATTCTATGTCCGTCAGACCCGTGAGAAGGGGGCTATCCCGGTTCTTTTTACCCCGATGGTCCGCCGCAAGTTCGGTGAGGACGGTCATTTGGTGCCTACCCACGGCGACTATCCTCAGGCTGTCCGCGATGTGGCGGCTGAGATGGGTGTGGTGCTGATTGACCACAATCTTTCCTCAAAGGCACTGGTTGATAAGATGGGACCGGAGGATTCAAAGAAACTCTTCATGTGGGTTGAAAAGGGGACCAATCTGGCAGCTCCAGACGGCCGGCAAGACGATACCCACATGAACGGACTGGGGGCAAAGACTATGGCTAACATCATTCTGGATGAGGTCTCTGAGAAGATTCCGCAGCTTGCTCCATATATCCGCCGTTACGACTTTGTCGTGGCAAAGGACGGTTCAGGCGATTTCTTCACTGTTCAGGAAGCAATTAATGCCGTTCCGGACTTCCGCAAGGGGGCACGCACGAGGATTTATATCCGCAGTGGGGTCTATAAGGAAAAACTCATTCTCCCTGAGAGCAAAATAAATGTCGATTTTATCGGCGAAGATGCGGAAACTACGGTTCTGACGTATGACGACTGTGCATGGACCAAAAATGTGTTCGGTGAAGGGAAGGGCACTTCGGGTTCGTCTTCATTTTATGTATATGGTCATGATTTCCATGCTGTCAACCTCACATTTGAGGCCTCGGCTGGCCCAGTGGGACAGGCTGTCGCCATCTTCGTGAGCGGTGACCGGTGCGTGTTCGACAACTGCCGTTTCCTCGGATTCCAGGATACGCTCTACACATACGGAAAACAGTCGAAACAGTATTACAGGAACTGTTATATCGAGGGTACAGTCGATTTTATTTTCGGTTCTTCAACGGCCTATTTCGAGGGGTGCGAAATTCACAGCAAACATCCCGGACCATGGCGCAAGGAGCACGGCATGGAGGATGATGGCAAGACCTTCTCCGGTCACCTGACGGCAGCATCCACACCACAGGGAAGAGCGTTCGGCTATGTCTTCAAGGATTGCAGGCTGACGGCTGACGAAAGGGTCGCTGGGGTCAGTCTCGGTCGTCCGTGGCGTCCGTATGCACAGACTGTCTTCATCGACTGTGAAATGGGCGGCCACATTTCCCCTGCCGGCTGGAACAACTGGGGCAAGGCCGACAACGAAAAGACGGCGTTCTACGGCGAAACCGGCAGTAGGGGAGAAGGGGCAAAGCTCTCAAAACGTGCCGCTTGGGCGCATAAGGTCAAGGCGTCTGACTATACCATTGACAAGGTACTTGCCGACCCTGAAAAGCCGGAGTGGTATAGTGTTTCTCAGTTGTAAAGGCGGAGGCCTACTGCGTCACATCCTTTCAGGGATTCGTCGGCCATGGCTGACGTTATGTCTATGCGGAAGGGAAGCTGAAGCCGTGTAGTGTCGGATTCATCTCCTGCCACTGTGGCGGCCTGTTGGAAATACTTGTCCGACAACGAAATGGTGTAGGTCGGACTTTCCACCGTGTAGAGCGACCCCCATCCGCTTCCAGACCAGTGGTGGCGGGAATTTACCAGTGAAATGCGAAATGTATGGCTGGAATGGCCATTTGCCCTTGTTGAGTCTTGTGTGAACCCTACGGTTATGTCGGCATTGAGGTAAATCTCCTCGTATGGATAGAGGTCGTCGTGCCTGAGAATTGTCTCGAGCAGGAGATGACTGGGAGCGTTGTCCCTTTCAAAATAGAGGGTGTCGGCAAAGCGGATTGTGTCAAGCCGCTGCCAGGGGGTGGTCTGCGGAGCGATAAAGTGATGGTAGTCCGTTCCTTTCCATTGGCAGGCAGTCAGCAGCAGGCATAGGCCCGCCAAAGGGAGGAAGTGACTGTGGATTTTCATTTTCAAGAGGGATTGTCCTGCTTTGGGCCCTGTTTCTGACCTTGGTTATGGTTCGGTTTGTGTCCTTGGTGCTGGTCGGGCTTCGGACCTTGTTTCTGCTCTTGTCTCTGCTCGGGCTTCTGACCGTTCTTCTGGTTGTACCAGCTGTCGTGACGCTTGAATCCGGCGGGACGGTCTCCATGGGGCTTTTGACTGTTTTGTGGCTGAGTCTGGGGCTGAGGTCGGTTTTGAGCCTGAGCTTTCGGTTCTTCTGCTGTTGTGGTTTTTTCCCGTTCTTCTCTGTTTCCACGGTTGCGGTCACGGTCGCGGTCGCGATTGTGACGCCCTTTGTCGCGCTTTCCTTTCGGACGGTCGAAGCGAGTGTAGTCGTTGTTGCCCAGCACATCGCCGAATGCGCTTTCCTTCTTGATGTCCTCTTCCGATTCGTTGAGGCTATCAACCTTAATTCCCTGTTTGTTTAGGGCAATGATGGCAAATACGCGTGAAAGGGGAATCGTTATCAGGTTTGCCATGGAGTTCTTTGCGGTAGAGTATGAAATCTCACGGCGGAGGATGTCTTTCTTGACCGGATACCAGGTGCCGTCCTTGGTTTCAAGGGTGGTGTCGTGGGGCGGAAATTCGCGCGATGCCTCTACATAGACATCGTTTTCATAGTTCATGCAGCATTTCAGCTTGGCGCACTGACCGGCAAGTTTCTGTGGATTCAGGCTCAGGTCCTGATAGCGGGCGGCCGTTGTTGAAACCGACACGAAGTTGGTCATCCAGGCTGAGCAACACATCTCGCGGCCGCAGGGCCCCAGACCGCCTATACGGCCGGCTTCCTGGCGGGCACCTATCTGCTTCATCTCAATCTTGACGTGGAAAGCGTCAGCCAGCACTTTGATGAGCTCACGAAAATCGACGCGACCGTCGGCGATGTAGTAGAAAATGGCTTTGTTGCCGTCGCCCTGATACTCCACGTCGCCTATTTTCATGTCAAGACCCAAGTCTTTGGCAATCTGACGGCTTCGTATCATGGTGTCGTGCTCCTTCGCTTTCGACTCCTCGTATTTTTCCATATCGACGGGGCGGGCCTTGCGATATACCCGCTTGACTTCCTGGTCGAAGCGGTAGCGGGTTTTCTGCATCTGCTTGAGGACAAGCTGGCCGGTCAGGGTCACTGTGCCGATGTCGTGACCAGGGAATGCCTCGACTGCTACGACGTCGCCCATCTGGAGTGGTATCTTGTTGCTGTTCAGGTAGTAGCCTTTTCTGGTGCTCTTGAACTGGACTTCGACAAAGTCGGTGGAGGACTGTGCCTGTGGCAGGTCGCAGAGCCAGTCGAAGGTGTTGAGTCTTTTTATGGTGATTCCGGAACTTCCCTTGATGTTCATCAGGAAGCCGGAAGTGTTCAGTCTGTATTTCATTGTGAAGGAAATTGTCTGTATTTAACGGGCGAAGGTACGGCAAAATCTCTTCTTTTCCAAACCGTCATGCTGAACTTCCGTCATGCTGAACTTGATTCAGCATCCCTTGTTCACGACGGGATCCCGGGTCAAGCCCAGGATGACGGGAGGGGGGAACGGAGGGTCAAACCCAGGATGACGGGGGGGGGGAAACGGAGGTGCAAGCCCGGGATGACAAAGATTTTGAGGATTGGGTTTTTATCAGTTTCTTTGCAGTTGAATAAAAAGAGAACGGATATGTACTTCAGGGATGTCATAGGGCAGGAAGAGATAAAGGAGCGGCTGCGTCAGATGGTGGCGGAAGGGAGAATCCCCCATGCCCTTTTGTTTGACGGACCGGAAGGGTGCGGCAGTCTGCCCATGGCCTTGGCTTTCGCCCGATACATCTGCTGTACGGGAGAAAAGGGTACTGACGCCTGTGGAAAATGCCCATCCTGCGTGAAGTTCAACAAACTTGCCCATCCAGACCTTCACTTCGTCTTCCCTGTGGTAAAAAAAGGGAGTAGTAAAATCGTATGCGACGACGTTGTAAAACAATGGCGCGAATTCATCCTCCGTCAGCCGTATTTCAGTTACAACGACTGGACGCTTGATCTCTCTCCCGACAACAAGCAGGCTATGATTTATGCTGACGAGGGTGATGAAATTATCCGCAAACTCTCCCTTAAAAGCTATGAATCAGACTATAAGGTGATGGTTGTCTGGCTGCCGGAAAAGATGAACGCGAATTGCTCGAACCGTCTGTTGAAAATAATAGAGGAGCCCCCGGCCAAAACGGTTTTCATTCTCGTGACCGAAAATGCGGAGGCAGTCCTTGGGACAATCTATTCCCGAACCCAACACATCCATTTCCATGGAATTGATACCAACTCGCTGACACAGGCTATGATGCGGGAGTTCCCGATGCTGAGTGAGGCTGATGCAAGGGCATACGCCCGGTTGTCGAAGGGTAATATCCTGAGGGCGCGCGAACTTGCAAGAAACAGCGATGAAGACAGCCAGAATCTTTCCCAGTTTATCCGTTGCATGCGCGGCGCATACACAATCGCGAACTTCTCTGCGCAGAAGAAAGTCGAGAAGCAGGATGCGCTGATTGACCTGAAAACCTGGTCGGAAGAGATGGCAAAAATTGGCCGAGAGCGTCAGAAACAGTTCTTTGCGTATTCGCAACGTCTTATCCGCGAGAACTTTATAATGAACATGCAGCAGCCCGAACTGAATTATCTGAGTACGGCTGAGAGTGCTTTCTCTTCAAAGTTCTTCCCATTTATCAACACCCGTAATGTGGAGTCATTCATGAAGGAGTTCGACCTGGCGGAACGCCACATCGAACAGAACGCCAACGGTCGTATGGTTTTCTTCGACCTCGCCCTGAAATGTATCCTTCTATTCAAGAGATAGTTATGAGGATGACTACTTTTTAGTCACCCTCAAGACTCGGAGAGTCGGACATTAGCGTGGGCTTCGACGACATTCATGACGTAGTCACCCAACTTTTCACAGTCGCCGATGATGTCGATGTAGTGAACACCGGTCTTGTAGTCGTATTTATGCTCGTCGATATCGGCGTAGTTGGCCTCCTTGAGCTGGCTGCGGTAGGCGTTGATTTCGTTCTCGATGTTCAGCGTCTGGTTCGGATCGACCGTATGCTGAGAGTCGTTGAGCTGCACAATCATCTGCGTAAGGGCCTTGTCACACAGTGCAAACATGTGCTGGAGGTGCTTCTGCTGGTCTTCCGAGAAACTCTCCTTGGCCTGGTACTTGCGGGTGATGGTGCGTCCCATATTGTAGCAGCTGTCGCAGATACTCTCGATTTCCGAGATTTCACGGAGCATTGACCGTATGCTGTTTTTGCTCTCAGGACTGAGGCGTCCTTCCGATACCTTGTTCAGGTAGTTGGCAATTTCAATCTCCATATTGTCGCTGATACCCTCGTATTTCTCAAGACGAGCCAAAAGTTCTGTAAATTCCTCCTCCTCTGTCTTGGTGAGGAGAACTGGAATGAAACTGAACATGCGCTGGGCACGGGTTGCAAAGTGGATAATTTCCTTGCGTGCCTCCAGAATTGAAAGTTCGGCTGTGGAAAGCATACCCGCAGAAATGAAGCGAAGCCGTTTGTCTTCGTCCTCCTCCTTGCCAGGAATTATCCGGCATACAAGCTTTTCCAGCTGGGGGATGAACCAAATGAGCAGCAGCACGTTGCAGACGTTGAAGGAAGTATGGAATGCGCAGAGTGCGTAGTTGACCATAATTCCGTTTGAGGCTATCTCCTCTTCATTGGCAGGAACGTATGACGGGTCGTAGCCGACCAGGTCGCAGACCATATTTACGAAGGGGTGGAAGATACACAGTACCCAAATCACACCGAACACGTTAAAGATAAGGTGGGTGAGGGCAGCCCGGCGGGCCTGGGTCGATGCGCTCATTGCCGCCACGTTTGA
>DCHH01000133.1 GCA_002315625.1 Bacteroidales bacterium UBA1757 | reverse complement strand
CAGAGCACAGTCCTCGGCAGCATCTATGGTGGCGGCGACCTTGCTCCGGTTAACGGCAGCACTGAAATCAACCTCACGAAGGGAACCACCAACAGAGCCTTCGGTGGCGGAAACAAGGCCGGGGTGACCGGTTCGACGGAGATGAATATCGACGGTGCGACAGCAAATACCGTCTATGGCGGCGGTAACGAGGCTGGCATCGGTGTGAATACGTTAGTTAACTTTATCAGCGGAGTAATAAATAACGGCATCTACGGTGGCAGCAACACCACCGGTACCGTGTCGGGCGATGCCGTCCTTGCCATTACAGGCGGCACAGCTGGAACCTCTGCAACACCTGTCAACATCCATGGCGGCGGCTACGGACAGGCTACGGCCGTCAGTGGCAACGTGGAAGTGAATATCGGCATGACTGCCAGCGGCGATGCTGTGATATACGGAAATGTCTATGGCGGCTCGGCACTCGGCTCAGTAAACAGCGGAACGGAAGACTACACCCACGTCAACCTGATAAGCGGCTCGGTGACGGGCAACATCTACGGCGGCGGACTTGGTCAGAAGGACGATCCAGCCATCACGGGCACCGACGAGGCTATCGCGGCCTTGGTCAACGGTCCGGTCGTGGTCTCTGTGACGGGAGGCACTAACTCCGGGAAAATCTTCGGCTGCAACAACCTGAACGGCGCGCCGCAAAGCACCGTCCAAGTGAATGTCAACACAGAAGGCTCAGTGACGAACGTCTATGGCGGCGGCAACGAGGCAGCCTACACAGGCAATCCCATCGTGAACCTGACAAAGGGAACAGTAGCCAAAGCCTTCGGCGGCGGCTACGGCGCAACAGCCGTAGTGACCGGCAACCCGCAAGTGAACCTTACCGGCGCTACAGTCGGCGACGTCTTCGGCGGCGGTGATCAGGCCAGCCTGGTAGGCAATCCGGCCCTAAGCATAACCGGCGGCCAGGCAGGTAACGTCTTCGGCGGTGGCAATGCAGCCAATGTCGATGGCACCCCGACCGTAACCGTAACCGGCGCTTCAACCCGAATAACCGGCAACGTCTTCGGCGGCGGCAACCAGGGCGACGTAACCGGCAGCCCCGTTGTCACCATCGGCGGTACGGTCTTGTGATGCTTAACTTTTATTATATCATCTTAGAGAATTTTTTGGTATTTTTCGCGAATGATACGCGTAAAATACCAAAAAATACTTTCAATGCGTTTGGATAAAAGTAATATGCTTTGACTAATAACAATGCCACCCAGCCTGTGAGCTTGGGTGGCATTGTCCGTGTCTGGTGCTTTTCTTGATATTGTTCAGGTCAGCAGTCTTTGTTTTATTTGTATCACCTTTATCTCGGGAGCGTATAGCGTTTTTATGCCTTCCTTTTTCGTGGCTTGTTTGTCACTTCTAAACAGTGGCAAAAGTAATTGGAAATGTCATGTGTCATGTCCAATCTTTTCAAAACTTGTGTCCCATAAATGCAAAACTTTTGTTTCTTTGCGATAGATTTTTGATACACTGCGGGATAATCCACGATTGGTGGCGAGTGTAAAATGCTTATTATCAGTGATTTTGTAATTGTATAGCTAACAAATGTATAAAGTAGCATCTTTTGATATTATTTTTATTGCCAAGTGTATGATTTAAAAATGCCGTATCTTTGCTGCATAAATATATATTAAGGTGTGAAGTACAGATTGATTCCTTTTTTTCTTCTGATACTCGGCATTCTGACCGGGTGCGGGACTGACAACTCTTCCGAAAGGAAATACTATTCGCCGGATAATACCCGCGGAATGAAGATTGCGGTGCTGACGGGAAGCGTTCAGGAACTGTTTGCCAAAGAATTTGCCCCTGAGGCTGAACTTGTCCAGTTCAAGGTTGAGACAGACCTGGCGTACAATGTCAACAACGGCAAAGTCGATGGGGCACTGGTCTCTTCTGTCGGCTGGAAAGTGATGGGGGAAGATTTTCCGAATGTCTGTTGTCTGACAGATACATTGCAGAAACAGCCTTGCGCCTCGATTTTTCCGAAAGGACACCGTGATCTGGTAAATGCCTACAATGCCTTTCTGGAGTCCTATCTGCAGTCGGGGGAGTATGAGAAATCTGTTAGGGAGTGGTCCCAGCGGAATCTGACCCGTACAATGCCTGTGGTCGATACCCTTTCCCTGAAGAATGGAGTGTTGAAGATTGGCACGTCGTGCGATATTCCTCCCTATTCCATGATTGTGAACAATAAGGTGGCTGGGGCTGAGGCGGAATTGGCTGCACTCTTTGCCTATTCTTTAGGAATGAAACCTGAATTTACCGTTTTGGAGTTTTCTTCCTTGTTGGCCGCCGTTTCATTGGGTAAGTGTGACATGGCTTTCGACATTGTCTCGGTGACAGAGGAAAGGGCAGAAAAGGTCGATTTCGGCCTGCCTGATACATACGAATCCAGCGCATTCATTGTCAATAAGAAATATGTTCCGGATGATGTTCTGGCTGCATTGGGTGACCAGCCGGGTGGTAATGAACAGGAAACCCTCTGGTCAAGAACCAAGTCCAGCTTTGTCAAAAACATCCTTTTGGAAAACCGGTATGAGCTTTTGTTGGAGGGGTTGTGGAACACGATTGTGATTGTGATTTTCTCGGCAATTCTCGGGACACTGCTTGGAATCTTTCTCTGCTTCATGAACATGAACCGCAGAAAGTGGGTCCGTGGTATTTCGACGGTCTATATCGAGTTCATGCGCTGCATGCCGCAGATGGTTTTCCTGATGATAATGTACTACATTGTTTTTGGGGAGAGTTCTCTTGACGGGATTGTGGTTTCCATTATTTCGTTCGCTCTATGTTTTGGTGCCTACACGAGCGTGATTTTCCAGTCGGCGGTGCAGTGCATCGACCGGGGACAGACGGAGGCAGCCCTTTCGCTGGGCTTTACCCGCATGAAGAGTTTTTTCTTCATAATACTTCCACAGGCTGTCCAGAACGCTCTTCCTGTCTATAAGGGGGAGTTTATCGGTCTGGTCAAGGCTACTTCCATCGTGGGCTATATTGCGGTCTTTGACCTGACCAAGGCCAGCGACCTTATCCGTAGCCGTACTTTTGAGGCGTTCTTCCCGCTGATTATCATCACGGTACTCTACTTCCTGATTATCTGGGTGCTTTCAATTGCCCTGAAATATGCTGAGGTGATGACCCGACCCAAACGCCGCAAATATTGATACCATGATTAAAATTGAACATCTCTCCAAAACATACGACAACGGCCTTCAGGTTCTGAAAGATGTCAATGCTGAAATCCAAAAGGGTGAAGTTATCAGCATAATTGGCCCTTCGGGAACAGGCAAGAGCACATTCCTGCGCTGTTTGAACCTGCTGGAGACCCCTACGTCTGGCCGAATTACCGTTAATGGAACCGATATCCTCAAGAAGGGAACCGATATCTCCAAGGTGCGTGAGAAAATGGTGATGGTCTTTCAGAATTTCAATCTCTTCAACCATCTCTCCATCATTGACAACCTGATGATTGGCCCTGTCAAGGTTCTGGGGATGAGCCGGGATGAGGCTGAGAAACAGGCTTTGGAACTGCTTCATACGGTGGGACTGTACAGTAAGGTAAGTGCATTCCCTTCCGAACTTAGCGGCGGGCAGAAACAGCGTGTGGCCATTGCACGTGCCCTGGCCATGAAGCCGGATGTGATTCTTTTTGACGAGCCCACATC
>DCHH01000106.1:1751-3981 GCA_002315625.1 Bacteroidales bacterium UBA1757 | reverse complement strand
CCACCTGATAGCCGTCGGTATCGTAAGCCGAAGCCTTCTGATATTGAACGGGATCCTGGTTATACCACCAGCGCCAGTCGTAGTACTCCGGATAGCCGTTCGACTGCGAGCCGTAAAAATCAAGTCCCTCCATGGCACCGCCACGGTCAAAGTGGAAGTTTGAACCGGTAGCAATAAGCGACATATTCTCCACAAGGCGGTTCTCAGGAGAAAACTCCTCGTCAGCATCGCAGAAATAGATGCTTATGGAGTAGCAGAGCGAATGCTTGAACCCCATACGCAGGTAGTATTCTCCGGCCGGAAGATGCACCTCCTTGAGTCCGAACTTCTTGTCGGAGTTGTAATACAGACCGTCGTAATCGACCCATACCGGCAACGAATCCTTCTGTGCCGCAGCCGAGGGAGCAGCCGTAAGTACGTGGTAATACATCGTGGGCAGGGTGGATGAAAGTTCGAACGGGCTCTGCGCATCCTGCACAATCAGCGGGTTCTCCCACTCGTGCCAGCGGAAATAGCCACCATCAAGGGGTTTCTTATTTGTAGCATCCCAGCCCTGCTGAGCCTCATCCAATGCCGCCCAAATCTCATACATGCGAGATTTTGCACGCCATATAATAATGTGATTGGGAATCTTGTACGACGTCAGGAAATAGGCCACGCCATTAGACAGTTCGACCGGATTAGAAACGTCAGCCAACTGCACAGACGGCTTCCACTGCGCTGCATCGTACGCCGTAAATGTCTCTTTGTCTGTGGTTTCACTTAATTCCCGGATATATCCGCCAACACATGCAAACTGTCCTTCAGCCTGCGCCGAGACCTTGTATGCAGGCAACTTGCTATCGACAAAGAAACTGGTCACCATCCACTTGAGAAACTTCAGGCTGTCGGCCGCCGTTGCAGCACGGTTCAGGAAAACAGGGATACTGTCCAAAGCGCTCCCGTAAGCCTTTTCGAACAGCTGGTTATCAGGAATGAAGACAGTCGAGAGGAATGCCTCGCTGAACATATTCCAGTAGTCCAAGCCGTCGGAAGTGTAGCGGTCCATAAGGGTATTGCGTACTGCCAGCACCGAGTCGCTATAGACAATATTTCCCATCTTGTCGGTACCGGCTGGAGTCGAAGCCTCTGCATCGAAATAAATCTCCTCGAAAAGCCCGATTGCATCCTTGAAATATGAGTAGTCATCGCCGAGCGACTGGATATACTCATAGAGGGATGGCTGTACGGCGATGACCCCGTTGACGTGATACACATAGCCGTTGGCAGTCTTTACCTGACGGATTACTTTCCGGCCATTGAAACAGACATCCAAGTCGCTGTCTATGGTCACCCACAGATTCTTGCCGCTACGGGTAAAGAGTCCGTAGTTTTCCTCCAGCATGGACGGGGCAACGGCAAGGTCTGAAACCGTATTGGCTGCAAAATTTTCAGCCTTCATAAGGGCTTCGTCCTCGGAGCGCACATAGCTGTCTTCCACGACAATGGCAGTACAGGTCTGCCCCTCTCCCATTCTGTCCATAAGCTTGGCGGCAGTGTAGGCCGAAGCCATTTTCGACAACTCGCTGCAGGAGGAAATATAGGCAGCCGTTGTCAGGTCGGTCACCTCCACGCTCGAGGTCGAAACCGGTTCGCGCTCTTTGAAATGGTCTTCCCAAGATGTGCAGCCGCTCAGGGCCAGCAACATCAAAGGTATTACACGATGTATATATCTCATAATCATTTCGTTTATCGGTTATCAGCGGGAATTGTCTGCTATGGGAGTGAACAGCAGATAGTCCCACATCTGGTGGTACGAGCCGTTAGTCTTGGCATTGATGTCGAGCATCGTAGCCTTGAACGTATGGGTGCCCGAACTTTCGAACTCAATGTCATTGAAGAGTTCAAGGTCACCGCATCCGTATGTGAATCCGGTAGTGGGCATTCCCTTGAAAACAAATCCGTTCTTTGTATAGTCACCCCTTCCATCTTCAGCATCGAACTGGAACTTGGTCAGCGAACCGGCCGCATGGAACGACTTCATGGTAAGGTCGGAGGCGTAGTGAAGCGTCACCTTGTAGCGTCCCTTGATTACCGTCGGAGTTGTAAACTCAATCCAACCGGCATAACCGAGGTTCAGCACAAGCAGGTTGTTAAGATATGCATCATACGGATTCACGTCTTTCTGCTTGGCCGACACATACTTGCACTTGCGGAAGCCGACAGCACGGTATTGTGCATGGCTGGCCTT
>DCHH01000106.1:770-1672 GCA_002315625.1 Bacteroidales bacterium UBA1757 | reverse complement strand
CTCAGGTCGATATTGTACTCCTTATTTGTAAGTGCAGACGAATAAAGCATACCCAGGCTCTTGTTGGCTCCGTATGCATTGACCATCGAAATGATGTCGCTGCTGTTGCAGAAATCCCAGCGGATTGTAACGGGGTCAGGTGCCCAGACGGGCATATAGTAGTCAATCTTGTGCAGGTAGCCGTTGCGGGCCTCTATGTCGGAACGGACAAAACGGGCCTCCTCATTAATCATCGGCTTACCGACAGAAAGGTCGTTGCGGCAGGTTACCACCTCACCTTTTAGTGAAGTGTCGTAAATCAGCGTCTCATCCTCCTTGTCGAACGAGCAGAACTCGTCGCGGGTATAGCGCTTGTCCATAAAATGATATGCGACATATCGGTACAAGGCCGAATCTCCCGCCCCGGGATTATCCTCCTTGCAACGGACCTTCAGGGCATCGAGAGACGTAATACCCGCCGCAGCCATCGCATTGTCGCTCGGGACAAATGCCGTGAAATTATAGGTATAGACCATATAGCTTCCACCCGGCACCCAGATTGTGTCACGCACCTTCGAGACGACTTCATCGTATCCGCAGTCGCGGCAGGCAGCGGCAAAAAGGTTGCAGTCGCCAAGCTGTTCCATCTTATCGACCATGGTTTCCGTCAGGGGGTGAATCACGTCGTCCATGTAATAAATCATGGCATTGGAAGCTTCGACGAAGTTGATGCCACCACTGTCACGGGCCTGTACGCCAGCCTGGTTGTTCATGAAAAGGGTCTCCTCGTCAATCACTTCCCCAGTCCGCTGATCGTCATCGACATCGAGGATGACACGTCCGAAAGTGGGTTTCAGATAGGTCTGGAAAAGATTCGGCATAGTCAGATACTGCCCGCCGACAGCCAAATCCACAAAAACCTC
>DCHH01000106.1:0-692 GCA_002315625.1 Bacteroidales bacterium UBA1757 | reverse complement strand
TCAAGGTCACGCACAGAGGCCACCCCCTTCCACTGCAGGAATTCGGTCATGGCGGCATTGGTAGGTGCAAAAACGGTAGCCGAAATCTTCGAATCCTTCAGTCCGTTGTAATAGTCGGCATACTTGAGCAGCTCTATCCACATCGAGAAATCACTACTGCGGTTCTCCAACAGCACCGTGCAGGTCATCTCGTTTTCAATCTCAGTCGGGGTGACGAAATTCTGTCCCTCGAACGGGTCGGCGCAAGCTGCTGCGAAAAGCAGCGGAACGACCGTCAGATATATGATATACTTCTTCATGATGCCATTATTTGTAATAGGGGTTCTGCACCAGATTAGGATTGCTCTCAATGTCGGTGCTCTTGATAGGCAGGAACAGGGCATTGTCGGAGGTAAGTACGCTCCGCAGCCAAGACTCGCTCGTAACTGTATTGTATTCAATCACCTGATCGACCAGCAGCCCTTGTTTGTAGCGGTTATTGTTGCTGCGGCCCATGCGCAGGATATCGTACCAGATTTTCCCTTCGCCGATGAATTCTATCATCCGCTCGCGAAGAACAATTTCCAGCCAGGCCTCCTGACTGCGCGTCATAGCATTGTCCTCATCATAGAGGCCCGATTCGCTGTCGGTCACCTCCGTAAAACCGGCCCTGGCGCGCAATTTGTTGATAAGGGCCACAGCCATGCGTGCAT
>DCHH01000123.1:8015-8543 GCA_002315625.1 Bacteroidales bacterium UBA1757 | reverse complement strand
GAAACTGAGGTGTATTTTGTCGTTGTGTAAGAAAATGTATCAAAAGGGTATTAAAGATAATAAGATGCTTGACAAAAATAGGTTTGTACAGGATTGCAGGAAGATTAGGGAGCAGTCGCCGCTGGTGCACTGCATTACTAATTTTGTAGCTATGGACTTTAATGCCAACGCTTTGCTGGCAATTGGGGCATCGCCGCTTATGTCGTCCTGTCCTGAAGAAATGGTGGATATTTCGCGAATCAGCAAGGCGCTGGTGGTGAACATCGGTTGTCTGGATTCGCTGCAGGTTGAAGCGATGGACATTGCTGTCAAAGCGGCACTGTCGGACGGAAAAAGGTGGGTGCTTGACCCGGTAGGAGTTGGGGCGAGTGCTTTGCGCGACCGTGTGGCACATCATCTTGCATACGACTGCCATCCGTCGGTAATACGGGGTAATGCATCGGAAATCATTGCTTTGGCGGGTGAAACGATTACTTCGCACGGGGTCGATGCGGCTCACGACAGCGGCGATGCCCTTGAGGCTGCAAA
>DCHH01000123.1:0-7803 GCA_002315625.1 Bacteroidales bacterium UBA1757 | reverse complement strand
ATGATGGGAGTGGCCGGTGATATGGCTTACGTTAAAGGAATTGGCACCGGGTCGTTCAGGACGGCGTTTATCGATGCATTGAGCCTGTTTGATGCGGAAACTGCTTGCGGGTTGATAAAAGAATAGATTATGTTTGATAAATACAAGTTGCGGCTGTATCTGGTGACGGACAGGCGCCTGGCACTTGGCAGAGATTTGGAAACTGTTGTTGAAGAGGCTGTTAAGGGCGGTGTGACCATGGTTCAGCTGCGTGAAAAAGATATTGATACGGCAACATTCATTGCTGAGGCTATCAGGCTGAAGGCGTTACTGGCTCCATTGAATGTGCCGCTAATAATTAACGACCGCGTTGATGTGGCACTGGCTGCCGATGCCGACGGCGTGCATATCGGGCAGAGCGACATGCCATACAAAATGGCAAGAAAGCTGTTGGGACCGGATAAAATTATAGGGTTGTCGGCAGAGAACATGCAGCAGGTCGAGGAGGCTAACTCCTTGGATGTGGATTACATAGGGATATCGCCGGTTTATGCTACGACGACCAAGACCGACACGGCCCCGGCTTTCGGTCAGGAGGGGCTGCGCGAGGCGGTGAAGTTGTCAACTCACCCTACGGTGGGCATAGGAGGAATGAACCTTGAGACAGCTGCCGAAACAATAAGAAGCGGTGCCGACGGAATAGCTGTGGTAAGTGCCATCATGAGCGCTCCCGACCCACGTCAGGCAGCCTTGGCACTTTGCTCAGTTATTGGAAAGTGCTGTTAGACGACAAAATTTTATATTTTAGGCTTGTTAATCGACAAAATTTTATATTTTTGCCGAAAATCGAGTTTTAAGGCGATAAAATTTTAGTTCTCATGGATGGTTCCAATCAATTGATTTTTGCCTCAGGCGACTCATATGAGTCACAACGCATATCGCGGGAGGAGAAAGCCGGACGTATCCGTCGGATTGCTCCAAGACTTTATACAAGCAATCTGACAGACGAACCGTCGTTGATTGTACGGAGATATCTGTTTGATATATTGGCTTGGCGTTTGCCCGGTTGTGTGATTTCGCACAAAAGTGCAAACCTGATGCGCCCCACTGAGAATGGTAATTTTTATGTGACTGCCTCTTTTTCCAAACGCATTACAGAGTTGCCGGGACTGATTGTAAATGTCAGGAAAGGTACGGGGCCGTTGGCTTCAGACTTGCAGCTTCGCCCGGGGCTGTATGTCTCAAGTGAGGAACGATGGATGCTGGAGTGCTTTCAGCCGGCCAGGAAGGATTCTGCAGGTGAATCAAAATCCTTTCCGGAAGAGTTCTTGGAGGAACGTCTTGAACGGATGGTCGTTTTGGGTGGAGAACAACGCCTGAATGGTTTCAGAGACAGGGCCATGGCTATTGCAGTTGAACTGAAAATGGAAAAAGAGTTCCAACGGATGAACGCCGTCATATCCGCCTTGCTTTCATCACATTCGGCTGCAGTTCTGCATACATTGCAAGGCAAGGCTAGAAATGCGGGTATGCCGCTTGACGCTTCACGAGCAGCCCTTTTCGACAGACTTTATGAACGCTTGTCAAATGAAGTCATGGAGGGGCAACCACAAGAGTCAATGGATGAGGCATCTTTCAAGTTGTTTTCATTCTACGAAAGTTATTTTTCCAATTACATTGAAGGGACAGAGTTCACTTTGAGTGAGGCTGAAGAAATTGTGCGTACAGGTGTTGCCATTCCGACACGCAAGGGTGACTCGCACGATATACTCGGAACTTACAGGCTTTTGTCAGACATGAATGAAATGTCAGTGGTGCCTGAATCTCAGGAGTCTTTTCTGGAACTCCTTCGCCATCGTCATGCCTTGATGATGGAAAACAGGACTGAAATACAGCCGGGTATGTTCAAGAATGTGCCAAACAGGGCAGGGCAGACTGAATTTGTGCGTCCGGAACTGGTGGAGGGGACGCTAAGATATGGCTTCAACAAGTTTCTTGCGTTGACCGAACCGTTGGCCAGAGCAATTTACATGATGTTCCTTTGCAGTGAAGTCCATCCGTTCAATGACGGCAATGGACGTGTTTCCAGGGCTATGATGAACTCGGTTTTGGTCTCGGCCGGACAAGTGCGGATAATCGTACCTACCGTTTATCGTGAAGATTATCTGCTGTCTTTGCGCAAGCTCAGCCGGAGTGCCGACCCTGGGCCATACATTCGTGCAATGAAGCACTTGCAGCTGTTCAGTTCCAAACTCCATGGTACAGACGCCCAAGATGTTAAGGACTATCTGCAGCGGTGCAACGCATTCCTCGAACCATCAGACGGCAAACTGCTTATACTTGACAGGTAATCGGACTTTTTTATATGACAATGAAACATTATGCTAGAGTTTTGACTGTGGCGGGAAGCGATTCGGGTGGCGGGGCCGGCATTCAGGCCGACATCAAGGCCATCTCGGCTACTGGGAGCTATGCGGCCAGTGCCATTACGGCTGTGACGGTGCAGAACACGCTTGGTGTATCGGCCGTGCACTCCATTCCTAACGATATTGTAACGGGACAGATTGACGCTGTGTTGCGTGATATCGGGGCGGATGCGGTGAAGATTGGAATGCTCAGCACGGCCTCAATAATAAGGTGTGTCAAGGAGGTGCTTTTGCGCCGGAAGGTTACAAACATTGTTCTGGACCCGGTGATGGTGGCAACTTCGGGCGACCGTCTTATTGAGGAGTCGGCTGTCGATGTGCTGGCCAATGAACTGGCACCATACGCACGGGTGCTGACGCCAAATGTGCCGGAGGCGGAGATTCTTTCTGGCAGGAAAATCACTTCGCAGGCAGATTTGCCAGGGATCGGCCGGTTGCTTTCGGAACGGATGGAGTCTATTTCGGGCCGCAAGGTTTCGGTGCTGATGAAAGCCGGGCATTTGGTTGATGATGAACTTGTTGACTACTTCTATAATGCTGAAACCGACCATATTACCGAGCTGCACTCGAAAAGGGTTCATTCGCCTAATACTCACGGCACGGGCTGCACGCTCTCGTCGGCTTTTGCTTCATATCTGGCTCAGGGATGTTCTTTGGACGATGCTGCCAAGGCTGCTAAAGAGTATATTTCACATGCCATCGAGTCGGGTGCAGACTATGAAATCGGCCATGGTCACGGACCGGTTGACCATTTTTGGAAATCACACCAATAAATATGTAAGTCAGTAGGAAAGTTTTGAAAATTTTGGTTACTTTTGTCCCGCAAAACGATTCGGTCGAACAAAATAGCTTAACATATCCTATTAACCTATCAACCAATTCATTTCATTATGAAAAAACTCATCATGTCAGCCATGCTGATGCTCGTGGCAGGTAGCTTTGTCTTCGCTCAGGAAGAAAAATCAACCATGCTCAACGGTTCAACGAACATTCAGGTTTTCTATGATTTCGGCAGTGACCGTGAAATCGTCACCACCACTCTGGAAGGTTTCTACATGGACCCCTGGGGCGACACTTTCTTCTTCATTGATTATGACTTCAATGCCAAGAAGGACCAGACTCCGGGTTCCCGCGGAAGTTATTTTGAAATTGCCCGTGGACTGAATTTCTGGCAGAACACCAAGATGGCTCCCCTGAGTCTTCATGTTGAACTTAACGCCGGTGTCAACTTCGGCACTCTTAACTGGTTGTTTGGTGTTAACTATTTCCTGCACTCAAAAGATTTCGACGATACCTTCACTTTCGAGCTTATGTACAAGACCTTCAAGGGTTCATCAAGCGACTGCCCCATCCAGTTCACTTTCGTATGGGGTATGAAGAATCTCTTCGGTGCCAAGGGTCTTACATTCAGCGGATTTGCTGATATTTGGGGTGAGAACGGTTATCTTGGCTCTGCCAACGACAAGTTCGTCTTCATTTCTGAACCGCAGCTTTGGTATGCCGTTGGCCAGCACTTCGGTTGCCCGAACCTGAACATCGGTGGCGAGGTTGAACTTTCAGCTAACTTCGCTGGCGTTCATGGTTTCAAGGCTCGTCCCTGCCTCGGTGCCAAGTGGATTTTCTAATCTGACAGAAATACATCTTGAAAAAGGCCGGATTCCGTTGGGGTCCGGTCTTTTTTTGTTAGATTTGCAAAAAAATCAGACGTATGAAAAAGAATGTAGTAATCATGTTGTGTGCAGCCCTATTGGCGGGGTGCGGACAGAAACAATCGGGAAACGATATGTCGAATATTTCTCAGGCTTGCTGCAACGAGGTTGTGGAAAAGGTATTGGAGGTTTCTCCTTCGGCCGACAGGGCTTTGCTGGAGAAGGGTGTCAAACAGGCTTCGGCCCTATGGCGTGTTGAAGACGGCACGCAGGAGGATTTTGAAAATCTGGTGCTTTCGTCGTTCGAGGCCACTGCAGAGGGGAAGCGCGTGCTGTTTGACAAGCTGTCAACCGCTTTCGAGCAGTTCAACTGCTATGCGGATTTGCTTCAGGTGGATTTGACAAAGCCCACTATCCTGTCGGGCTATAATCCTACGGCAATTGACGAAATATTAGGCGGTTACAGTACTACGGCCCATTTTTCAGATGATATGTTTGCCAATAAGGTGGCTTTCATCACGATGCTCAATTTCCCGAATTATACTCTGGAGGAGAAGAACGCCCTGGGTCTGGGATGGAACAGGTTGGAGTGGGCGTATGCACGCCTGGGTGACTACTTTACCGAGCGGATTCCCTCAAAGGTGCAGCAGGAGGAATACAAGACCTATACAGAGGCCGATGCCTATATTGCCGACTATAACATCATGATGGGCAATCTCCTGACAGAGGAGGGAGAAAGGATTTTCCCCGAAGATATGGTTCTTCTTTCGCACTGGAATCTGCGTGACGAACTGAAAAGCGACTATGCCGACGTCCCCTTTGCGCACGAAAAACAGGAGATGATTTATCAGGTGATGAAACGGATTGTGTGTCAGGATATTCCCCGTGAAGTGGTGAATAACCGGGCATACGACTGGGCACCATATTCAAACAAAACCTGGCATGCGGCAAGCATTGACAGCCCGGAGTCCGGCAAGCCTGTTGAACTCAAGCCGGAAACGGACCAGCGCTATCAGCATATTCTTGACCAGTTCCATACCTATCTTGAGACCGACAAGTACTGTCCGACGATGCCCACTGCCATTCAGCGCAATTTCGACGGAAGCCTGGAGGTGACGCGCGACGAAATCGAGCGGCTGTTCATCGAGGTGCTCTCATCGGATCAGGTCCGTCAGGTCGGTGCGCTGATTTCCCAGCGGCTTGGCCGTCCGCTGCGCCCGTATGACATCTGGTACGACGGCTTCAAGCCTCGTGCGACGATGCCGGAAGACAAGCTCACTGCACAGACCCGCAAACTTTATCCTGACGCAGAGGCTTTCCACCGTGACATGCCGCGCCAGCTGATGAATCTCGGATTCAAGGCAGAGGATGCACAGTACATCGCCGACCGTATCGTCGTTGAGCCGTCGCGTGGTTCGGGCCATGCCTGGGAGACCCACGGACGGTGGGAGCCTGCCCGTCTGCGTACCCGTATCGGAAGGGATGGAATGGACTACAAAGGCTATAACATTGCGGTCCACGAGTTCGGACACGATGTTGAAATGGTTCTCGACATGTACATGATTGACCACTATATGCTCTTCGGCGTGCCCAACACGGCATTTACCGAGACAATGGCATTCCTCTTCCAATACCGTGACCTTCAGCTTCTTGGCTATGGAAAACAACTGTTGGACGATGATATTACACTGGATATCTTCTGGGGTATGTACGAAATAATGGGGGTGAGTCTGGTTGATATGTACACCTGGCAGTGGCTGTATGAGAATCCTGAGGCTACGGCTGTAGAGCTTCGTGACAATGTGCTGCGTATTGCCCGCGAGGTGTGGAACCGGTACTTCGAGCCGGTTCTTGGCGAGCATGATTCGCCGATTCTGGCCGTATATTCCCACATGGTCAATTCACCGATGTATCTGCCGGCCTATCCTTACGGCCATCTTGTCCACTTCCAGCTGGAGGAACATCTGGCTGCATATCCTGACGAGGCATCCTTTGCTGAAGAGCTCCAGCGCATCTACAAACAAGGACGTCTGACTCCAAATGCCTGGATGCAGGGGGCTGTGGGAGCAGGAGTGAGTACACAACCTGTACTTAATGCCGTGTCACGCATTCTGTCGAAATAATATGAAGGATTTGACGGTTCGGCAGCTGGTGGCGCGCAACCTGCAGGCGGGGAATATTCCTGATTTGTTCCGGGAGAACGGTTTGGAGTATAACGCCGTCTCATGTGTGAACTGGCCTGAGAGTTTTCCGTATGCTCCGTCGGTGGAATTTGCATTGGCTTGTACATCAGAGGCTTTCCTTATCCATTTCCGTGTGAGTGAGGAGGGGACGAGGGCGTTGGCGGTTTCTGACCATGGGCGTGTATGGGAAGATGCCTGCGTAGAGTTCTTCCTTATCCCTGCCGGTGACGGATGCTATTATAATATTGAGTGTAACTGTATCGGAACGCTTCATATTGCTGCCGGTGCTGAGCGGAAAGGGCGTGTGCCTGCTCCTACGGAGATAATGCAAGGTGTTAAAAGATGGACTACATTGCCTTGCCTGCCGTTTGAGGACCGGCCGGAACCTTTGTCATGGGAAGTTGCAATGGTTATACCACTGAGTACATTCTTTATGCATAAGTTAAGCGTTGTGCCGTCTGAGTTTACGGCAAACTTCTACAAGTGCGGAGGGACAGGACTTCGTGAGCACTACCTTAGCTGGGCTCCCATCGATACTGCTTCCCCAGATTTCCACCGTCCGGAATTCTTCGGCAAAGTCTGTGTGAAGCAATAGCACCATGTATGCGGTTTTTTGTCTATCTTTACGGACTCTTATAAAACTATCGAAATGAAAATTGAAAAAGTCAATGCCCACCTGCATACGCCGTATTCATTCAGCGCTTTCGCCGGTGTGGAGGATGCCCTTGACCGTGCTGTCAGTGAAGGTGTCAAGGTGGTCGGTATCAACGATTTCTATACAACAGCCGGTTATGAGGCATGGGCTGTCGGATGTGCCAAACGTCATCTGGCACCGATGTTCAACATCGAATTCATAAGCCTCAACGAGGAGGACCAGAAGGCCGGTCTCAGAGTAAATGACCCGGGCAATCCCGGACGTACCTATTTGAGCGGCAAGGGTTTGAGCTATCCGTTCAAGCTGGCTGAACCATTCGCTACGCAGCTGGCCGATGTCCGTTCTGAAGCCAATGCCCAGGTTCAGAGCATGTGCGAAAAGTTGAACGGTGTGCTGGCTGAAAAGCAGGCCGGTTTCCAGCTCGATTTTAATTGGATATGTGAGGAGTTGACAAAGGGATCAATCCGTGAGCGCCATCTTGCTAAGGCTCTTCGTATGAAGGTCTATGAGCATTGCAACAACGATGCTGAGGCCATCAAGACGCTGCTGGAAAGCATTTGGGGAGGCAAAGAACTGAAGTCGGCCGTCAGCAATGAGGCTGGTGTCGAAAATGAGATTCGTGCCAATCTGCTCAAGGCCGGAGGTGCTGCTTTTGTGCCGGAAGATGCGAAAGCATTCCTGCCTATGAAGACGGTTTGCGACATTATTCTTGCCGCTGGAGGTATTCCTACCTATCCTTTCCTCGCTGACGATGCCAAGGGGGGCTATACCGATTTTGAGGGAGACTTGGAGAAGGTGGCAAAGGTTTTGCGCCAGCGCGGGTTTTATTCTGTGGAGTTTATCACTACCCGCAATGATGTGGCTCTGCTGGAGCGTTATGCCTCTTATCTTCACAATCAGGGTTTTGTCGT
>DCHH01000063.1 GCA_002315625.1 Bacteroidales bacterium UBA1757 | reverse complement strand
TATGCGCGGCAGAGGGCTGTAGCGGTAGGTGGTTGCCCTACCTCTGCCGTGTTGGGCTCCAACTAATTATAATCTGCGGAAAGTGCAAAAAATCGACAGTTTCCGCAGATTATAGCTATATCGTCAAGTACTCGGCAAATAGGGAATCAAGGGTTATAACTTTCTGAAATTCCTCCAAGTATGCATTTCTTACAGCACCTTGAGCGCTGATGAGAATCATGTGGATACCCTTCGATTTGTCAGCCACTTCAAGAAAACGGGCACGCTTGTTAAGCAGTTTTCCGTTGTATTCGGCCGTGATGGCAAAACGTTCTCTGGTGAACTTCATTTCACACAGGTCAATCACATTGTCGTCACGGTCAAGAACAAGGTCAATCTGAGCGCCAGGGAGTTCACCGTTTTTATCGACCCTCCACGAACACACCCCGCTTACAACCCCCGTGATGCCGAGCGCCTGCTTTATCTGATTGACATGGAGCAGACATAGTCTTTCGAATGCCAGTCCGCACCAGTTGTTATATACCGGCTTGCCAACATTGTGCGACCAGAACCGCTCATCCCTCTTGAGGTTCTCCTTAATGAATTTATGGTAGAAGAGTGTGTATGAATCAACAAGCTGGAAGATTGAATGGTTTGATTCATAACCATACGCCGCATACTTCCTTATGAATCCACACTGCTCAAGGTCTTTCAGAAGTTCAGTCAGTTTTCCATTGTCGGTCACGCCATTTGCAATAATTTCATCTCGCGTCATTCCGACCTTCTTGTTTCCCAACAGTCCGATTATCCTGATGTACGGCTCAGGGTTCTTGAAAAGCGATGAAAACAGTTCGTCATATTCCCCATACAGTTCACCGTTTTCGTTGAAAAAAAGGTCGTCTATATTCTGTGCAAGGCTCTTGCTTCTATCCAAAAAAGACCAGTAATATGGAATTCCGCCCATTATCATGGCACACTCCGCCACCTGAATCCGTTGCATTCCGAGCTTTGCCTGCACCGCGTACTTTTCACACTCAGCAAGTGTAAATGGCAAAATCTGGATTTTAGCAGTAACCCGGCCACGAAGCCCCGACTTATTCTTGATGAGTTTGTTGATTATCCAGGAGGTCGCACTGCCGCATACGATGAGTGTCACGTCTTTTCGCGCTGATGCCCATCCATTCCAGAAACCTTCCAGGGCACCGATGAAACCGGATCGGGGGGTATCCATCCAAGGCATTTCGTCGATAAACACAACTTTCTTTTTCTCCTTTGATGACATAATAAGGTCTTTCAGCTGGTCGAAGGCCTCAATCCAGGTTTTCGGGCGTCCAGCCATATTGCCGTGATACTTCATTGACGACTGCCAATGTTCCAACTGGCCCTTCATCCCGGTTTTTGCCAACCCGGAATGTTCGAAAGTAAATTTGTATCCGAATGTTTCACGGACGAAGAATGTTTTACCAACACGCCGTCTGCCATACACGGTTACGAACTGCGAATATTCCGAACCATGCGCCCTGAGGAGCTTCTGCTTCTCCTCTATTCTCCCTATCATCATAATAATCGGTATTTTTCAGTCGCGAAGGTAGTAAATAATGAATTATAATCTGCGGAAAGTGCAAAAAATCGACAGTTTCCGCAGATTATAGCAACAAATTGCAGAAAAAAAGACACACGTCATCCCTATCTTTGTTTATTGCCATCGAAAATTGAACAGTGATTGCCACCGAAAACTGTTCAATTTTGGATGGCAATATTATAATGTCAGCTCCGGATGGCACACCGCATAGCAGCGGAATCCTTCCACATACTCGGCAATAAGTTCTATGTTCTTGCGCAGGTACTCCTCATTAAAGACGAATATGTTTCTCCTCTCCCACTCTTCCAGCGGGACATTGAAGGAGACTGAAGTGGCGGACTGGCCAGAGGCGGCTTTGTCAGCTTCGGAAGTTCCGGAAGTTTCGTAGTTTTCGTAGTTTTCGTCAACACCAGCAGCATAGTCTCTCAAAGCTCGTGCCAGCGTGGATTTTCCACTTCCGTTCATTCCATAGACTAGGTTCAGGTCCTGCGCCAGAATGCCAGTCAACCTGACATTTTCCCCAAAGAAATCACTGGTTATAAAGATGTCCGATATTTGCCTGTCCATTTTGAATGCTCCCCAATTTCCTCTTAACTGTTGGTTTGCAAAACTAAACAAAAATTTCTAATTTCCAACATCCGTCTTGTGATTTAACTATGTTAATTACAGGTTCACCCTTCCCGAAAGTTACAATTATGGACATAGCGCGGTATCGGAATTGGGCAGGACGAGGCAAAAATCGCCAATGGCAAAGAAGAAATCAAATACGGCAATAATGACGCCCGAAATCCCGAACAAGATGCAGCAGCCCGAATTCGAGATGCCGCAGGGGGATGAGGGAATCAGCTTCCAGCAGCTGGCTGAGCGGATTGTGGCGGTGGATGAGAGCCTCCGACAGCAGGCGGCACACGCTATTAACTGCATGCTCACTGCTCGCAACTGGTTAATTGGGTGCCACATCGTCGAGTTCGAGCAGAATGGGGCCGACCGTGCGCAATATGGAGAGCAGCTGCTCAAGACTTTGGCACGGAAGATTAACCGCAAGGGAATGGATGACCGTCGTCTGCGCGAGTACAGACAGTTCTATCGTGCTTATCCGTACCTGGGTAACGTAATCCGGAAGTATCTTGTTCAGGAGGCTTCTCCAAAGTTTTTGCAATCAGTAACCGCCAAATCTAAAGCCGCAGCAACAGCACCAGATGGCGTTGAGGAAATATGGCGGTCATCAACCGCCATATTTGAGCAGATGCAGTTGGAGCCATGGCAAACGCCACCAGAGAGGCTTTTTCATCGTTTGTCGGCCACCCACCTTATAATGCTTTCCATAATCGATGATTCGCTCAAAAGAGCCTTTTATGAGCAACAGGTCATACAAGGGTGCTGGACTGTCAAAGAGCTAGACCGCCAAATCTCCACCCTATATTACGAGCGTTCGGCCCTGTCAAAGGACAAAGCCGCACTTCAGCGGAAACTCGGGCAGCAAACCCGGCCGCAGGAACCCAAACTGGTCTTGCGTGATCCGATGACGCTGGAATTCCTTGGCATTCCCCAGGCCGAGGTCCATACCGAAACCAAGCTGGAAACCGCCATACTCAACAACTTGCAGAAATTCCTGCTCGAACTGGGTCAAGGCTTTTGCTTCGAGGCACGCCAGAAGCGGGTGCTTATCGACCATGACTACCTCAAGGCAGACCTGATTTTCTATAACCGGATACTCCATTGTCACTTCATAGTCGATCTCAAGGTGGACCGGTATCGTCACGAGTACGGCTCACAGCTCAATACATACAAGAATTACTACCGTCATGAGATCATGCAGCCCGAAGACAACCCGCCCATAGGCCTGCTGCTCTGTACGGAATACAACGAAACCCTAGTGCAGTACTCCACCGAGGGACTTGATGACATATATGTGGGCAAATACATGCTCCAGCTCCCCTCGACCGAATCCATCCGCCAGTACCTCATAGACAACATGCCCGCCCCCGAAGAACTGGAGGAAGATACAAACCGCTCCCCGTCATCCCGGGCCCGACCCGGAATCCCTCAATGAATAAGGGATGCTGAATCAAGTTCAGCATGACAGACGTTCTTCATGACTGCCAACCGGATTCCGCATGACGGAAAACGCCCGTCTTAACTTGTAGTTATTGTAAATTATTTGTGTCCGTTTTATTGCATATCTCAATTTTCCACTCTACCTTTGCGCCGATGAAACAATGACTCCACAGCAAACAATCGGCAATGGCAACACAGAAATCAGACGACAATATATCAAATACAAGCCCGAGCACAGAAGAGCAGAATGAGCCCAAAGGAAAGTATGTCGATCCCCTATCTGACGACGGTTTCAAGACGATTTTCCGTAACAAGGACATCCTGACGGCGTTTCTCACGGACTTGCTGAAGCCGGCCTCCCCCATCACCGACATCACCTATTTAGATAAGGAGATGCTTGGCGATGTGGTCAGCGAACGAAAGGCGGTGTATGACTTCCGGTGTCAGACTAAAGACGGGACCTATTTTATCGTCGAGATGCAACGTGAAGAACAAAAGTTTTTTACTGACAGAATAATTTACTACCTTTCGCGGTCGTATTCCTCCCAGCGCAGGAAGGGCCAGAAGGACAAGAAGGTCGTAAATGGCAAGGAGAAAGAGGTCGATTGGGACTACGAACTTGCTCCGGTCTATGGGGTCTTCTTCTTGGACTACAATCTTTCAGGGTTCGAGAAAAGAAGCGTGAGGACTGTCCAGTTGAGGGTTGACGACACCAACGAGGTGTTCTCCGAAAAGCTCAAGGCCTTCATTCTGGAAGTGGGAGACTACCGCGGCAAGGACGAAAGCGTATGCAAGACTAAAATTGATTACTGGCTTTATATTTTGGCAAATATGGCAACCATGACAAAAGAAATCCCGTTCAAGATGCAGCAGCCCGCATTCGAAGTGCTGCAGCGCGTAGCCGAGTACGACAACATGACCCTCGAAGAGAGCCGCAAGTACGGCATGGACGAAGACGACTATCTGACCACTATGGCCTGCTGGAGCTACAAATTCGAGAAAGGCGTCAAACAGGGTATTCAGCAAGGTATAGAACAAGGCATTAAGCAAGGTATTCAGCAAGGCATTCAGC
>DCHH01000108.1:2410-12272 GCA_002315625.1 Bacteroidales bacterium UBA1757 | reverse complement strand
ATTCAGCAAGGTATTCAGCAAGGCATTCAGCAAGGCATTCAGCAAGGTATTCAGCAAGGCATTCAGCAAGGCATTCAGCAAGGTACAATGCAGGAACGACAAAAACAAAAACAAGACCAGAAAGAGCGAGCAGCAGCCATGAAAGCCGACGGACTGCCCGTCGAAGCCATCGTCAAATACACCGGACTGACCTCTGAGGAAATTCAAAAATTGTAATTCCGCCCAATCCTACCCCAAACCACCCCGTCATCCCGGGCTTGACCCGGGATCTCGCGATAAACAAGGGATGCTGAATCAAGTTCAGCATGACGGACGTTCAGCATGACAGACGTTAAGCATGACGGTCTGCAGACATTCAGCATGACACGCCACGTCATCACCGCTTTTCCAAGGCGGTTTGGAAGTCATGGAATTCCTACTTGGCAGAATTAACCGGTTATTTGCGTTTACGGGGCTGGCTGGTGTAATAGACTTCCGGGCGATGGGCCAATTTGCAGCCCAGACTCATTTCTCGGCCGGCGGAAACCTCAATGCCACCGATTTCCAGCATACGCTTGCGGAAATTGCTTCGGTCGAGCTGCTCGCCACCGGTCAGAATTTCGTACAGAACGCGCATCTCAGTCATAGTAAACGGATCTTTCAGCATCCGGAAGGCAAAATTCTGTTCCTCCGCATCGTTTTCAGAAACCTTGTACGCCTTCTTGCTCAATGTGGCCAAAGCCCTCTTTTTCAACGTATCCAAAGCAGTGTCAATAATTTCCCGATGGTCAAAGGCCAGATTCGCGGGCAGTCTTTTGACATCAATCCAGGCCGCCTCCGCTGCATCGTCCATCCCCCGGATGGGAAAATCTTCTTTCTCAACCAGAATCATGAACGGAATGGTGATGACATGCCTTTCACGCGGGTCTCGGTCAATCTTGGAAAAGCACGGCAACTCCTGCATATCGCAAGGGGCAATGCCATCGTCACCGAAGATGCCGCTGAGCTTCAGACAAGTTTCCTCTTCCAGTTCGCGCTTCATGCACGCCTTGATATCCTGGTCATTCTCCCGCATGAAACCACCCGGCAAAGCCCACCAATCTTCAAAAGCCCCAATCTCTCCAGGTTTGGCCTTAGCCCGTTTTATGAGCAGCACCTCCAAAGCGGGAAGTGCCACATCGTACGCAAAAACAACGGCATCCGCCGTAACTGCCGGATGCCAGTACTGCGACTCGTAAAGCTTAGTTTCAGGATTTAATTTCATAGTCCGCAAAGTTACTTCTCCCATTCCAATTGTGCAACCCTCCGGCCAGACTGCTCCCGGGGCATTATGCCCTTTGGAAGCAATCCGGAAGAGAGCCAATCATCAGATCTTCGGCATCAACAAGAGCTTTCATACGCTTTATCAACCTTTTACAATGCATGGTGGCCGCCTGACGTGATACAGATTTGTTGTCATCAATCAGATGTCCTAGGTCCGAAAGTTTGCAGTTCTTCCCATAAACTTCGACAAGAATACGTTTCTCTTTGGGGGAAAATCCGTTGAAAATCCTATCAAGCTTCATGCTTTTCTCCTTAACATCCACCACTTTGTCGGGGCAGTTACTCCAGTCAGCCACCTCGATTGTTGGTGCAATACATTCATCATCTTCACTATCAAAACCATCGTCAAGGCGAACCGGACGAATCATGGCTTTCATAACCTTTGCACAATGATCGATGGACAAAGAGCACATAGCTGCCACTGTTTCCACGCTTGGCTCACACTCGCATTCATTGCGATACTTTTTCATTGCCTTGGTTATTTTGGCACAATCCTCCATAAGACTCTCTGGTCTTGACAAAGGAGATGACAGCATAAAGACATCTGCCATGATTGCCTGATTCACAGCCTTTTGAGCATATTTTTCAAATGCTCCCTTCTCATCGTCATAACTTTTCCAAGCCTTGCAAAGCCCCTCATAGGCGGCACTAAGCATATCCGCCTTGGACATTTGAGGATAAGACCTAGAGATTTTAGTGATTGTATTTTCAATCATTTTCAAACAAGGAGCAACATCGGCATTTGTCATAAGTCTTGTCATGGCGATAAAAATTACAAGGTGAATAATTAAGTTAATAATGGTTTGGGTATTTTTTACCCGCAAACAGCTAAGGGGTAAAAAAAATCCCCCAAATGGGAGAACCACCGAAAAGTGCGGCAGAACAGCTTGTGCCCTATCTTTCTATTTGATGATGCAAAGATATGTCAAGCGTATGACAATTCCAAATTTTTACGGGTATTTTTTACCCAAAGCGCTAAATTTTAACATTCAATCTTATATTTTTATGTTTATTTCGGTCACCTGCCCTTCCCCAGTCAATAGATTAGATATCGAGCCCTACATTCTGAACCCGACCACATTGCGTGCAGGGCGTGAGATTGCTGCCAAAAAAAGTAACGGCACGCATTTGATGATGCGTGCCGTTACCTTATAATAATGTGGGGAATATTACTCCCACTCGATAGTGCCGGTGGGCTTGGGGGTGCAGTCGTACAGCACGCGGTTCACGCCGGGGACCTCGGCGATGATGCGGGCGGTGATGTGCTGCATCAGTTCGTAGGGGATATTTTCAACCGTGGCGGTCATTGCATCGCGGGTGTTGACGGCGCGGACAATTACGGGCCACTCCCATGAACGCTTGTCGTTCTTCACGCCGGTTGACTTAAAGTCGGGAACGATGGTGAAATACTGCCAGACCTTGCCTTCCAGTCCGTTCTTGGCAAATTCCTCGCGCAGGATGGCATCGCTCTCACGGACGGCCTCAAGACGGTCGCGGGTGATGGCACCGGTGCAGCGGACACCCAGACCGGGGCCGGGGAACGGCTGACGGAAAACCATACCGTCAGGCAGACCGAGAGCCTTGCCGACCATACGTACTTCGTCCTTGAAAAGGAGCTTGATGGGCTCGACAAGTTCAAACTTCAGGTCTTCGGGCAAGCCGCCGACATTGTGGTGTGACTTGACAGCACCGGATTCGAGAATATCGGGGTAAATCGTACCCTGTGCCAGGAACTCGATTCCATCCAGTTTGCGGGCCTCTTCCTCGAAAACGCGGATAAACTCGCCGCCTATGATTTTGCGCTTCTGCTCGGGGTCAGCCACTCCTGCAAGCTTGTCAAGGAAACGGTCAATGGCATCAACATAGACAAGATTTGCATGCATTTCGTCACGGAAGACCTTCACAACCTGCTCGGGTTCGCCCTTGCGCAGAAGACCATGGTTTACATGGACACAGACCAGCTGCTGGCCGACAGCCTTAATAAGGAGAGCGGCTACAACCGACGAGTCAACGCCACCCGACAGGGCCAGCAGCACTTTCTTGTTACCAATCTGAGCACGGAGCTCAGCAATCTGTTCATTGACAAACTTTTCAGCCAGAGCCGGAGTGGTGATACGCTCCATGTCGGCCGGACGTACATTGCTTGATGTCATAGGATAATAGAATTTGATGGCGCAAAATTACTACGAATCCGTGAAACTTCAATGATTCTATTGCTGAAAATTACTACCTTTGCCGCTCCGACGTACAGACGGAAAAAACATGAACGACCATTGCACAAAAGATTGCAGCAACTGCCCGTTTGCGGATGCTGCAATGGGAAGTTCGGGCAGGCTTTCCAACGCCCCGGAGACATGCAGTCTCAAGGACGTTCCGAAGACCAACTTCATAAAAATAGCCTTCGAAGGTTGTTCCGATTTCCTTGAGACAGCTTTCCGGGCTCGCTGCGATGCCGGACTGCCACTAATTTACAAAGGCTATTGCTTTTCACTTGCCGACTTCGCAGAGATGCCCGACGTCATCATCGACACGGTCGATTGCATGAACCTTGAAGAGAGCCTCCTTCGCACCACCTACCTTATGGACCAGGGGTGCCGGATGGTGTTGGCATTCCACAACTACGAGCAGTTTCGGGCCACCAACCACGATATCCGGCACGACACATTATCTCTGCTTCTTGGTCTTCCAGCCGTCCACGGCCACAAAGGACTCGACGGGGTCCTCGATGCCGTCATATCCATCCACGAAAACAGACTCTGGCTTCCCAAAACCATCCACGGCCTCCATATCGACGAGGACAAGCACGCACGCCAGGGCTTTGTCGCCGGCGCATTGCAGGAAACCGTCATCCACAGCAGCGACAACTCCCTCCACACAATCGCCCAGAAAGCCGATGCCCTGCTGACCAACAAATGGCTGGGCATTCCTCTGCTGGCGCTCGTCCTGTTTGCCGTCTTCGAGGCCACCTTCGCTCTTGGGGCATACCCGCAGAAATGGATTGAATCGGGAGTCGATGCGCTGGCCCTCCTCCTGCGAGAACGGCTGGCTGACGGGTGGTTTTCCAGCATGCTTGTCAACGGTATAATACAAGGTGTCGGGGCCGTCCTCTCCTTCCTTCCGAACATTGCCATCCTGTTCTTCTTCCTTTCAATGCTTGAAGATTCGGGCTACATGGCCCGTGCCGCCTACGTGATGGACAAAATCATGCACCGAATCGGCCTGCACGGCAACTCCTTCATCCCGATGCTCATCGGTTTCGGATGCAACGTCCCCGCCATCATGGCCGCCCGCAATATCCAAAACGCCAAGGACCGTACCCTCACGATGCTGATGATACCATTCATGTCGTGCTCGGCCCGGCTGCCGGTCTATATGCTCTTCGTCTCGGCCTTCTTCGTCCAGTACAAGGCCCTGGTCATGATGGGATTATACGTCACCGGAGTGGTCATATCCATCCTGTTCGCCTTCCTAATGAAACGGACAAAATATTTCCGCAAGGGGGTGGAGGACTACGTTTCAGAACTGCCACCCTTCCATGCCCCGAAGATGAAAGACACATGGTCACACATCTGGGACCGCGTCAAGGACTACCTTCAGAAAATATCATCGGTAATCCTGCTTGCTTCCATCGTCATCTGGGCACTGGAATACTTCCCGGCCAGTAAGACTCATAACGGGCTCGACAAGGAGGCTTCATGCCTGGCGACAATCGGCAAGGGTATTGAACCCGTCATGAAGCCGCTCGGTTTCGACTGGAAGATGAATGTATGCCTCCTGACCGGACTCCCCGCCAAGGAGGCCATCGTCAGCACCATGGGCATCCTCTACCACACCGAGGACGAGGCATCGCTGACCGAAGCCATGCGCACATCTGGCGATTTTAATCTGGCCAACAGCCTATCATTCCTGATTTTCGTCCTGCTCTATTTTCCCTGCGTCGCCACCATCTCGACCCTTCGCCGCGAAGCCGGACTCAAATGGGCAGTCTTCACAGTAGTCCACACCCTGATTCTGGCCTGGCTGCTTTCCTTTGCCATTTTCCAGGGGATTTCCCTCTTCCTGTAATTTTTTATGCCTGCCGATGCCGGTTGTCAAAATTCTTTTATTACCTTTGCAGCCGCAAAACAGAGAACAACGTTTGTTTCGTTAGCTCAGCCGGTTCAGAGCGCTTGCTTCACACGCAAGAGGTCCGCAGTTCGAATCTGCGACGAAACACTTGGACGGGATGCAGAACTTGGTTCAGCATCCCGTCGTTTTTTATTCGCACTCAAGCGTCATGGCCTCTGAGACCTTCCGGGCAGCGTCTTCGCCCCTGAGGTACTTGAGAATAGCCAGACCGAAATCGATGGCATGGCCCGGTCCGCGGCCGGTAATAATGCGTCCCGAAGTGACAGCAGGCTTGCGCATATACTTGGCACCGTTTTCGATAAGCCTCTGCTCACACCCCTCATAGCAAGTAAACGCAGCCGAATAGATAGCATCCAAATTGCTCAGGACGTAAGCCGGCGCAGCGCAAATGGCAGCCACGCTCCCGCCCGCCGCAAAATGGCGGTTCATCAAGGCCATCAGGCTTCGATTGGACCCGAGTGAAACCGAACCAGGCATGCCACCCGGGAAAATCATCATATCCTTGTCGGTGGTCTCAGTGCAGTCCAGTTTAGCAGTTAGCATGTCATAAAGCGTTGTGTCACAAGTAATCATCAGGTCATGCGACGAAGCCACAAAAAGCGTGTCCGTAATACTGACCGTCTTGACATCCACACCACCCCGCAGAAGAACGTCACGGGTACCGAGGGCCTCGACATCCTCGAAACCGTCGGCCATAAAAATATAAACTCCCTTCATGTCTGTTTTTATTAATTTCACCGCAAAGATAAATTCTTGGCACAAGGAATACAAGAGCGTCAGACTATTTGAAATAAAACGAATAAACAGTACCTTTGCCCCCAAATGCGTGACAAACTCTAACAATGTTAAATATATGATTATGAACATCAAATTCATTCTTCCGTTCTGCGTTGCAGCCGCCCTCATGGCAACTTCCTGCAAGAAGAACGCTGCTACCGAGAGCACCAAGGTTCAAGTGCAAGCCATCACCTTGAAGGACACCACGTGTACTGTTGAGTATTCATACCCGGCCACCATGAAAGGCATCCAGGACGTAGCAATCTACCCGCAGGTAAGCGGCCGTATTACCGCCATCCGTGTCAAGGAAGGTCAGCACGTTGACAAGGGCGATATCCTTTTCGAGATTGACGACATTCCATACGATGCAGCATACCAGTCAGCCCTGGCTCAGGTTGAGGTTTCCAAAGCTCAGTTGGAGACTGCCAAGCTCACCCTGCAAAGCAAGCAGAACCTCTTCGACCGCGACATCATCAGCGAATACCAGCTCAACCTGGCCAAGAACGATGTCGTGACGGCAGAAGCAGTCCTGGGGCAGTCGAAAGCCGCCCTGCAGAAGGCCGCCAACGACCTGTCGTTCACCAAGGTCCGCACAATGGGTGCCGGATATATCGGTTCCCTTCCCTATAAGGTAGGGAGTCTGGTAGGTTCGAACATTACGGAGCCCCTCACCGTCGTTTCCGACAACTCCCAAATCTATGCCGACTTCTCCATGACCGAGAACAACTATCTCGAACTTTATCCCGGTGCAGGAAAAGATGTCGATTATACCCAAATACATCTCTCGCTGCAGACCAACCTCGGACAGCGTTATCCTCTGAAGGGCCATCTCCACTCCATCAGCGGTCTGATTTCGAACGAGACCGGAGCACTTCCCTGCCGTGCAATCTTCCCCAACCCGGACCGCATCCTGCTGTCGGGCGGCTCCTGTAAAGTCATCCTGACTTCCAGCGGAAACAGTGTAATCACCGTTCCCCGTTCTGCGATGAAGGAAATTCAGGACAAGCTCTTCATCTTCGTCATCCGCAACGGCAAGCTTGAGCAGACCGCCGTCAATGCCGTGCGTCTGAATGCCAAGCAGTGGGTGCTCACCGCCGGTGAAGACGGGAACATACCCGTAAAGGCAGGCGACCAGATTACCGCTACCACCAACCGCCTCAAGGACGGCGACGAAGTCACCATCATCAAGTAACGAGCCATGAAACTGTCGAATTTCATCAAACGACCCATCCTGTCAGGCGTAATCAGCGTTGCGATTGTGCTGGTGGGTATTTTGGGACTTACTTCGCTCCCTATCGAACAGTATCCTGACATAGCACCTCCGACAATTGCCGTATCAAGCTCCTTCTTCGGAGCCGATGCTTCAACCATCATCAAATCGGTTATCACCCCGTTGGAAGAGGCAATCAACGGTGTGGAGGACATGATTTACATGAGTTCAACGGCCACCAACACCGGCGATATCAGCATCAACGTAGTCTTCAAGCAGGGAACCAACCCCGATATGGCCGCCGTAAACGTCCAAAACCGTGTACAGCGTGCCCTTAACCTTCTTCCCGCAGAGGTCAAGCAGGTAGGTGTTCAGGTCGAGAAACAGCAGAACTCAATGCTGCAGATTTTCTCAATCTACTCACCCGACGACACTTACGACTACGAATTCCTCGGCAACTACGCATCAATCAACATCAAGCCCCGAATCATGCTTGTCAATGGTGTGGGTAAGTTCATGATGCTTGGTAGCGACTACTCAATGCGTGTATGGCTTGACCCGTCAGCCCTTGCCCAGCACGGCCTGCAGCCCTCCGACATCACAGCAGTCCTGAGTTCCCAGAACATCGAGGCTGCAACCGGTACCCTTGGTCAGAACAGCGACGAGACCTACCAATACACGATGAAATATACCGGACGCCTCAAGAGCGTCGAGGAGTTTGAGAATATCATAATCCGCTCACAGTCAGACGGCACCATACTACGTCTCGGCGATGTCGCAAAAGTCGAGCTCGGTATCGAGACCTACACCTTCGACGGTATTACCAACGGCCATCCGGGCGTCATGTGTATCGCCTATCAGGCTGCCGGTTCAAATGCCACCCAGGTCAACAACGACATCGACGCCGTTCTTGAGCAAGTGAGGAAGGAAGCCCCGAGCGGAATCGAAATCGTCACGATGATGAGTACCAACGACTTCCTGTATGCGTCCATTGCACAGGTGTTGGAGACACTTCGCGATGCAATCATCCTGGTTATCCTCATCGTACTTATTTTCCTCAAGGATTTGCGCAGCACCCTGATACCTTTTATCAGTATCATGGTATCACTTATCGGCACATTCGCCTTCATGATGATTGCCGGATTCTCCATCAACCTTCTAACACTGTTTGCCCTCGTCTTGGTAATCGGTACGGTCGTGGATGACTCAATTGTCGTGGTGGAGGCGGTGCACGCGAAGTTCGAAGAAGGCATCACCTCCCCGTTCAAGGCAACCAAGCAGGCCATCAAGGGCATATCGCTCCCGGTTATCACCTCTTCCATGGTCTTCATGGCGGTGTTCATCCCCGTGTCGTTCATGGGTGGTACAAGCGGCGTGTTCTACCGTCAGTTCGGTCTTACCATGGCTGTCGCCGTAGGTATTTCAGCCCTGAACGCCCTGACGACCGTCCCTGCCCTCTGTGCACTTATGCTCCATCCGCTCCGCCAGCCGGAGCCCGGTGTAAAGCCAACATTCCAGCAGCGCTATTCCAAGTGGTTCGACGGCCTGTTTGCACGCTTCAGCGCTTCATACCAGAAAGGTGTGACTAAAGCCATCCACATGAAACCCGTCATCTGGGGCTGCATCATTATCGGAGCAGTCGTTCTGGTTGTCTGCATGAAGATTATGCCTTCCGGACTTGTTCCCATGGAAGACAAGGGTATGTTCATCGTGGAAATCAGCCTTCCCCCAGGCACGTCACAATATGCAACAAAGCAGGTCAGTGACAAGTTGTCCGAAGATATTATGAAGATCCCGGGCGTCACCGACGTAAATACCACCACCGGCTACGGATTCATTGCCGGCCAGAACGCCTCAGCCGCCTGTATGATTGTCAAGCTCGCCCCATGGGAAGAGCGCGGCGGAGAGACATCGTTCGCCAGCATTGCCGCGAAACTCCAGGAGGCCGGCGACAAATACAAAGAGGCCAACTGTATCGTGTTCACCACCCCGATGATTCCAGGTTACGGTTCCAGCAGCGGTATCGAAATGTACGTTCAAGACCGCCGTGGCGGCGACATCCAGGAACTTTTCGATGTCACGAAGGAGTTCCTTGCCGAGTTGCAGAAAAAAGGACTGTTCGGCTACATGGCCTTCAACATGGACTTCCCGCAGTGGGAGGTATCAGTCGATGTGGCCAAGTGCATGCGTGCAGGCCTTTCTCCTCAAGAGGTCCTTTCGAATATGGGTACATTCTACGGAGGTGCCTACGCTTCCGACCTGAACCTCTATTCCAAAGTATATAAGGTAATGGTCCAGAGCAGTGCTGAGTTCCGCCGTGACGAGACCAGCCTCGACCAGACCTACGTCCGCACAGCTTCCGGTGTCATGGCTCCACTGAGCAACTTTGTCACCCTCAAGCGTGTCTATGGACCGGATGCCATCAAGAACTTCAACAAGTTCACG
>DCHH01000108.1:0-2304 GCA_002315625.1 Bacteroidales bacterium UBA1757 | reverse complement strand
ATCGACTTCGGCGGTATGTCACGTGAGCAGAGCAGCCAGGGAAGCCTTGGTCCTGTCCTGTTACTTTGCATTGTGTTCATCTACCTGATTCTGGCCGCTCTGTATGAGAGCATTGTCATTCCGTTCGCCGTTCTGCTGGCCGTTCCCGTCGGTCTGGCCGGTTCGTTCGGTGTCTCCATGCTGGTCGGACTTGACAACAACATCTACCTGCAGACTGGTGTAATCATGCTTATCGGTCTGCTTGCGAAGACCTCAATCCTGATTACCGAGTATGCCGCTGAGAAACACAAAGCCGGACTCTCCATCGACGATGCTGCTACTCAGGCATCCGGCGAGCGTCTGCGTCCTATCATGATGACTGCCGGAACCATGGTCATCGGCCTGCTGCCGCTGGTTCTTTCGGTCGGCGGCGTCGGCGGTATGGGTAACTTCTCACTGGGTGTTGGTACGATTATAGGTATGATTGTCGGTACCATCGGTCTGTTGTTTATCACTCCGGTCACCTTTACCACCTTCCAGAAAATTCAAGACAAGAGCAAGAAAATCGAAGACGAAGATGAAGACGAAGAATAGCATCATATTACTGGGGCTTGCCTGCCTTCTCTGCAGCTGCTCCGCACTCGGGAAATACAAACCCGTTGAATCTGTCAGCGAAACGCTGTACGGCGACATTGCCACTTCCTCTGAAGATGCCAATATTGCCACTCTGACATGGCAGGAGTTCTTCACTGACCCGTGCCTGCAGGAACTTATCGGCAAAGCACTTGAGCAGAACATCGACCTTAGGATTGCCTACGAGCACATCGTCCAGGCCGAGGCACAGCTCACGGGCACAAAGCTTGCCTTTACCCCCACCCTGAACCTTGCTCCTTCTGGAACCTTTGCATTCGGTGAAGGTTCAGACGGAACGGCACTAAGTTCTACACTTAAGTCGTTTGACCTGTCGGCGACCTCCACATGGCAGCTCGACATCTTCCGCAAAATCAACAACCAGAAGATGGCAAAGGCCAACAAGGAGCAGATGACCGATTACTATCAGGCTGTACGCTCCAAACTGGTTGCCAGCGTTGCCAACACCTATTACACCCTTCTGATGCTCGACGCCGAGCTGGTTACCGCCATTGGCATGCAGAAGACCTGGGATAAGTCGCTCGAGACTGTAGTAGCCTTGAAGGATGCCGGCGGCGCCGACCAGGTGGCAGTGTCACAATATTCCGCCAATCTGGCCAAGGTCAGCGCAAAGGTGGTTGAGTTACAGAAGGAGATTATCTCCACCGAGGATGCTTTATGGCTTCTTCTTGGTTCCGAGCCACAGCAAGGTATGGTTCGTGGACTTTTGGCCCAGCAACAGCTTCCCGCAAATCTTTCTGTAGGCGTACCTATGCAGTTGCTCTCTCTGCGCCCTGATATCCGCGCGGCCGAACGCTCGATGGAACAGGCTCACTACACCACTCGCGCAGCATGGCTGAACTTCTTCCCGTCATTGTCACTGTCTGGCAGTATAGGTTTTGCATCTTCTGGTACGACCGGGGCCCTTTCGCCCCTCTCGGCTGTAGCCTCTGCCGGTGCTGCTCTGATTGCCCCCATTTTCAACGCCGGAGCCAACCGTACAAACCTGAAGGTCTCCGAGAGCATGCAGCGTGAAGCCTCTTTGTCATTCGAGAAAGCACTTCTCACTGCAGGCAATGAGGTCAACGAGGCTCTGCACAGCTATCACGGCTACGAGCAGATGGCCACCTACTACACTGCTCAGGTCCTGGCTCTGCAAAAGGCAAGCGAGGACACTGAATATCTGATGCGCAACAGCTTGGACAAGACCTATCTTGACGTTTTGTACGCATACAACTCGCTCTTTGATGCCCTCTTTACGAAAATCGGAAACGAGGCACAAAAGATGCAAGCCGCAGTAGCGCTCTACAACGCCCTTGGCGGAGGAGCAATCTGATTCCGGAGAAAGAATCCAAAGTAAGAACGACACAGACACACATTCATGTTACTATCCATCTTCAAGCTTCTCGGGTGCCTCGCACTTCTCATGTTCGGTATGAAGACCATGAGCGAGGCGCTCCAGAAGCTCGCAGGAGGTCACCTGCGCAACATTATGGGGGCGATGACGAAAAACCGCGTCACCGGCCTTCTCACAGGTACCTTCGTCACAGCAGCTATCCAGTCATCAACCGCCACCACGGTCCTTACTGTCAGTTTCGTAAATGCCGGCCTGCTCACCCTTGCGCAGGCCATTTCTGTGATTATGGGTGCCAACATCGGCACAACCGTCACGGCATGGATAATGGCCCTGTTCGG
>DCHH01000093.1 GCA_002315625.1 Bacteroidales bacterium UBA1757 | reverse complement strand
GATCCCATCAAGTACGATTTGCTGTTCGAGCGTTTCCTGAATCCCGACCGTATTTCACTGCCCGATATCGATACAGACTTCGACGATGACGGAAGGGGCGAAGTGCTCCGCTGGGTTGAAAACAAGTATGGTAAGGAGAAAGTTTCTCACATTATTACCTATGGTACGATGGCCACCAAGTCGGCCATCAAGGACGTCGCCCGAGTCGAAAAACTGCCCCTTTCCGAGGCCGACCGCCTGTGCAAGCTTGTCCCTGACCGGCTGAGCGAGACCGTAGACGGAAAGGAAAAATCGGTCAAAATCAACTTCAAGAACTGTCTGCGACTGGTTCCGGAGCTGAAGGCCGAACTGGACTCGCCCGACCCCCTTGTCCGCGAGACAATGAAATATGCCGTCCAGCTGGAGGGCAATGTCCGCAACACCGGCGTACATGCGTGCGGAGTGATTATCGGCCGCGATGACATCTCCGACTGGGTGCCGGTCAGCACCGCCGACGACAAGGAGACAGGCGAAAAACTGCTTGTTACCCAGTACGAAGGCTCCGTCATCGAATCCACGGGACTTATCAAGATGGACTTCCTCGGGCTCAAAACCCTTTCCATCCTCAAGGAGGTCCTGAAAAACATCAAGTTGTCAAAAGGCATCGACATCGACCTTGACACAATATCCCTCGACGACGAGCTCACCTACAAGCTCTACCAGCAGGGGGCTACAATAGGCACGTTCCAGTTTGAATCGCCGGGTATGCAGAAATACCTGCGCGAGCTCAAGCCGACCCAGTTCGGGGACCTTATCGCTATGAATGCCCTCTACCGGCCGGGGCCTATGGACTACATTCCCGAGTTCATCGACCGAAAGCACGGCCGCAAGCCCATCGAGTACGACATCCCCTGCATGGAAAAATACCTCAAGGAGACCTACGGCATCACCGTCTATCAGGAGCAGGTGATGTTACTCTCCCGTCTGCTTGCCGACTTCACCAGAGGCCAGAGCGACACCCTGCGTAAGGCTATGGGAAAGAAGCAGATAGACAAGATGAACCATCTGGAGGAATTGTTCTACCAGGGTGGCGAGAAGAACGGTTACGAACACGAAACCCTCCACAAAATCTGGGAGGACTGGAAGAAGTTCGCCGAATACGCCTTTAACAAGTCGCACGCCACATGCTATTCGGTGGTGGCTTTCCAGACGGCTTACCTCAAGGCGCACTACCCATCCGAATACATGGCAGGCGTGATGACCCGCAACATCAACGACATCACCGAAGTCACCAAGCTGATGGCCGAGTGCAAGAGTATGGGAATTTCCGTCCTCGGGCCCGACATTAACGAGTCGAGCTACCATTTCATGGTCAACAAGAAAGGGGATATCCGCTTCGGACTCGGCGCCATCAAAGGAATGGGCGAAGGAGTGGTGAAAGCAATCATCGACGAACGCGACGCCCACGGCCCCTACTCCTCCGTCTTCGACCTGGTCGAGAGAGTCAGTACTACCGTCTGCGGCAAGAAGAACATCGAGACCATGGCGGGTGCCGGAGCCTTCGATTCGTTTGAGGACACACTGCGCGAACAATACCTGATGCTCACCGATAAAGGGGAGCCGTTCCTGGACGTACTGATGCGCTATGGTGCCAAGTTCCAGAACGACCAGGGTGGCGGCCTGTTCGGAGGAAGCCTGTTTGACGACCCTGGAGAATCTATCATAAGCCGTCCCGAACTGCCGCCAAGGCCCAAGGAGTGGTCACTGCTCGAACGTCTCGAACGGGAGAAATCACTCGTAGGCATGTATCTGTCTTCACATCCCCTTGACCAGTACAGCGCATTCATCAAATACAAGTGCAATACAGGCGTCAAGGACATTATCAGTAACAATCTGCCGATGAACTCTGAACTCCTCTTTGCAGGAGTGGTGACAAAAGTTGACGAGATGCGGACCAAAAAGGGCGACCTTATGGGCAAGGTGACCATAGAAGACTACGACGGAAGCTATGTACACACCTTTTTCTCAAAGGAATATGCCCAATGGGGCGGACTGCTCAAGAAGAATGCATTCCTCGCCTTCCACGGCCGCTATCAGGCCCCGTCTTGGAAACCCGACGACTACAGGCTGAACATTTCCTCCGTGGAACTGCTCTCCGAGGCCGAGAAAAGCATGACGAAAGTCCATCTGACATTGCCCTACAAGGACATAACTCCCAGTTTTCTGACAGAGTTCACCGAGCGGCTGAAACAGAAGCCCGGCCAGATGCAGCTTTCCTTCACCCTTTTCGACCAGAGCGCAAACCCGCCAATACGGGTCAGTATGCACAGCAACGGCCAGCGCATACACGTTGACAAGGAACTGCTAAGCTTTTTTGAATCCATCGACCAATGTACAATCAGAATAAACTAACTCATTAAACACTTTAAAATCATGGCATTTGAAATTACAGATTCCAACTTCAACGAAACAATTTCTGCCGGCAAGCCGGTCGTGGTAGATTTCTGGGCACCCTGGTGCGGTCCCTGCAAAATGGTCAGCCCCATCATTGACGAACTCTCCGAAACTTACGCCGAAAAGGTCATTATCGGCAAGGTGAATGTCGATGAAAACGACGACACCTGCGTCGATTTCGGCATTCGCAATATTCCCACCATCCTCTTCTTCAAGGACGGCGCTCTAGTTGACAAGCACGTGGGTGCCATCAGCAAGGCTCAACTTGCAGAGAAGATTGAGACACTGCTTTAATCCACATGATGCGCAACAGGTTGCTCTGGGCCGATGACGAAATCGATCTGCTGAAGCCCTACGTTCTGTTCCTCGAAGAGAAAGGCTACGAAGTCGTCACGGCCAACAACGGTCGTGATGCATACGACCTGTGTCAGGAAAGGCCCTTCGACCTGATTTTCCTTGACGAAAACATGCCGGGACTCAGCGGCATTGAGACGCTGAACCTTATCAAGGAGTCATACCCTGCCCTTCCGATAGTAATGATTACCAAAAGTGAGGAGGAGAATATCATGGACCAAGCCATTGGCAACAAGATTGCCGACTACCTCATTAAGCCGGTCAATCCCAATCAGATACTTCTCACCCTCAAGAAAGTGCTGCACCAGCAGTCGCTCATAACAGACACTGTGGCAGTCGACTACAGGCAGAGTTTCCAGCAGATTGCCCTCCAGATAGACTCGGCCTCCACACTCGACGAATGGAAAGAGGTCTATCGCAAGCTGGTCTATTGGGAACTGGAACTTGCCGGGACGGATACCGGCATGAACGAGATGCTTTCCATGCAGAAGCACGACGCCAACCGCCTTTTTGCCCGTTTTATCACCCGCAA
>DCHH01000128.1:341-19278 GCA_002315625.1 Bacteroidales bacterium UBA1757 | reverse complement strand
GTATTCAATGCATCTACGACAGATTGCCTCCATTCAGTGGCAATCTTTGTGGAGTTAACCAAATCTCCTGTAATTACACCTTTTATCATAATAGTTGTATTTTATCGATGACAACCGACGCCAAACCGAGTGCAATTGAGCTCGCTCAAATTGCCAAGGTGCGAAGGAGGTCGCTGAATTTTTCAGCAAAGGTATTGCCTTTCTTTTGAAAAAGCAAAGGATTTCCCTTGATTGTACAAAATACAGTCATTCTATTTGATTTTTTGGTAATGAGTATCTGAAGTGTTTGTTTTCTGTGTCTGCTTTTCGTGATCAGTACATTACCCGCCGATGTGTAAGTGTGAGACACATCCGTCGTTTCTTGGATCATCTCGGGGTAGGCCGGTTGTGTCTGACCGGCCCAAATAAGGGAGGTCAGACACACTTGTTATCGTCATGGGTGTTGTTGGGGTCTCTTGATGTGTCTCACTTTGCGGAGGGAGCGATTCCGGCTTTTGGGCGACTTGCTTCGCTCGTCGCTTTGGTGGGCGACTTGCTTCGCTCGTCGCTTTGGTGGGCGACTTGCTTCGCTCGTCGCGGTCGCTATGCTGTTGTGGTGGAATGGGATTCCGGCTTTGGCCGGCATCCCTGGGCCTGCCGGCGGCACCGCGGTCAACCCTTTGAAGGTCAACGTCTGCGACGTTGACCTTTTCATTGCATCCGCTCCTGTCGTTTGTAAGCAAGCTTACACGACAGGAGCGGATGCAATGAAGGACAGCACAAGGTGCTGTCCTTCAAAGGGTTGCGGAGGAAGAGGGATTCGAACCCCCGGAACGTTGCCGTTCAACGGTTTTCAAGACCGCCGCTATCGACCACTCAGCCATCCCTCCTTGTGCTGCCGAAGGGCTGACTTCGGCAGTTGTTTTTTTTATGAAGCCTTTTGGGCTTGTGAAGAATTACTCGGCGGCAGGAGTCTCTGCGGGAGCTTCGGCTGCAGGAGCTTCGGTTGCCTGGGCGGCAGCTTCAGCAGCAGCGGCTTCGGCGGCTTCGGCGGCGGCTTTTGCCTCTTCTTCAGCCTTCTTGGCGGCGATCTTCTCGGCCAGAGCTTCGGCTTTCTTCTTGTTTACGGCTTCTTCGGCGGCCTTGCGCTCCTTGTCGATTGCGCGCTGGGCGTCCTTAGCCTTTACGATTACGTTGTTGATAGCTGCATCCTTGCCCTGTTTCCAGGCGGCGAAGCGCTTTTCAGCTTCGGCTTCGTCAAATGCATTCTTCTTTACACCACCCAGCAAGTGCTTCTTCAGGAGAACGCCTTCGCGGGAAAGGATGTAACGAACGGTGTCGGTGGGTTGTGCACCACACTGGAGCCAATACAAAGCACGCTCGAAATTCAAATCTATTGTAGCAGGATTTGTGTTCGGATTGAACGAACCAATTCTTTCAATAAATCTACCATCTCGTGGTGCCCTGCTGTCGGCTGCGACAATGTAGTAGAAAGCATAGTTCTTACGGCCATGTCTTTGCAGTCTGAGTTTTGTTGCCATTGTTTAATGAATTTAGTTGTTTTGCATTAGCGGGCGCAAAAGTAGTAAATCGTATTTGATTTGCAAAACTATTCGTGAATATTTTTCCCAGTGGCCTGTGAATTTTGTAAACGAGTGGACTGTTTAGATATTTTCAAAATAATGAATACCTTCGCACTAATTATCAACTTGCGAAAAAACATAGCATGAAACACCTTATTAATATAGCCCGAATGATAGTCGTAGCCTCCTTGGTCATGTCTCTTCCTTCAGTTTCATTTGCTCAGAATAAAACCGGGAAGAAACAGTCCGGACTTGCTATTGTGAAAACAGACAGCCTTCCAGAGCTGATTCAACAATACCTTCATGAGACCTCCAGTAAACACTTCGAGGACCCGCGAGTACCCCGCTTCCTAATCAAGGACCGCACGGGCAATTATGTGTTCGGTGTGGGCGGCTCGGTAGGGGCCAAACTCTTCTATGATTACGACGGATACCGTGGCGATGCCTTCACTATGAATAAAGAAGACGTTTCACACGATAATGGCAATGACGTTGTCGATTTCGACCTGACATCCACAAACATTTCATTTAAGGTGCTGGGCCTCACCAAGTATGGCGTCATCGATGCCTTCATCAACGCCAACTTTTCCGGTGTAGATGGTGCCCTTAAGATTCAGTATGCATATCTGGACGCCTTTGGACTCAGGGTAGGAATGGCGAACACGGGTTTTAACGACGACGAGTCACTCGACTTTATAGATGCAGATGCAGTCCTGAGCAATACGGGAGGAAGACAAATCCCACAGATTTCCTATTCTCACAGATTCAAAAACGGCATGCGTATTCAGGGCGGTTTGGAATTCCCTCAGGGCACTACGGTTTGGAGTTTCTCCAGAGCGTATGCAACATCAGATATATATCCGGTAGCCTCATTAGTTCCTGACGTGACAGCCAACTGGTTTTACACCACAAAGCAACTGCATCTCTATGCCGGAGTCAATTCCAGTTTCCAGAACTACTATGATGAAGCGGACGCTTTCCGGGGCGAAATGATATACGCATTTCAACTCAGCGGTAACTATGCTTTCTACAAGACTGAACGTCAGTCGCATAAGATTTATGCCCAAGGCATCTGGACTCATGGAATGGGCGACTATTGCAGAGTCCTTCGAAAGAAAGGACTGAACGCAATCATGAGTGCAGATGACTTCGACAAGCCTAAAGACCAATACTGTGTCGGTGTTCCCAATGTCCTGGGAGGCTCTGTCGGATATCAGGCCAAATTCGGCCTCAACACCATTGACATTATGTATTCACACGTCAATGTCAGTGGCCACGAGGTACGTGAAATTCCGGATGCAGTTGACTGGGCCCATTCGGCAGCAATCAACTACATGCGGAAAATCTTCAGTTACGGAACCGTTGGTGCCGAGTGTATTTTTGGCCGTAAAACAGACCTCGCCGGCAAGACCTACACCAACATCCGTTCTTACGTCTATCTGCGCTACGACTTCTGACAATCAGTCGTCGAAGATACCCAGGGAGTCGCAATAGGAGATTTCGGCATCTACGAAGAAGCCTACTTCCTCTACTGTGAGATCGATATTATCCTTACGGGTGTTCTGATAGACATACTTGGAAAGGTCGTCGATGTCGATTTCGACCATGTCATCGTCGTCCTTGAGATAGCCTTTCTTTTCGTAGTAGTCGTAGATGGTGTCGAGCAGCAGATAGCAGTCGTCGTCTGAGAGCTTGCTCTTCATCTCCTGGGGAACCTGGTTGCGTATGAACGCGATGGCCTCTTCGTCGTCGTATTCCAGCGGGTCTTTTGTTTCCTTCATGACGGTGAAAATTACTGTTGTTCTGAACCGTTGTCTTTGTTGCGGATAGCCTCATAGATGAGCTGTTCGATTTCCTCGGCAAGCTCTGGGTTGTCGCGCATGCAGGTCTTTGCAGCCTCGCGTCCCTGGGCAATCTTGGTGTCGTTGTAGGAGTACCATGAGCCGCTCTTCTTGAGGATGCCCAGTTCGGCAGCGATATCGACCAGTTCTCCGGTCTTGCAGATTCCTTCGCCGTACATAATGTCGAATTCGGCCTTACGGAATGGGGGAGCCACCTTGTTCTTGACAACCTTCACGCGGGTCTGGTTGCCGATTACCTCTTCGCCGTCCTTGAGCTGTCCGGTGCGGCGGATGTCAAGGCGTACGGATGCGTAGAACTTCAGAGCGTTACCGCCGGTGGTGGTTTCGGGATTGCCGAAGAGAACACCTAACTTTTCACGCAGCTGGTTGATGAAAATGCAGCAGGTGTTGGTCTTGCTGATAGTGGCTGTGAGCTTGCGTAGGGCCTGTGACATCAGACGGGCCTGCAGACCCATCTTCGAGTCGCCCATGTCGCCTTCCAGTTCGGCTTTCGGGGTCAGGGCGGCAACAGAGTCGATTACGACGATATCGACGGCTGACGAGCGGATAAGCTGGTCGGCAATTTCGAGGGCCTGCTCACCGTTGTCGGGCTGTGAAATCCAGAGGTTTTCAACATCAACCCCCAGTTTCTCGGCATAGAAGCGGTCGAATGCGTGCTCTGCATCGATGAAAGCTGCAATTCCACCCGCCTTCTGGGCCTCTGCAATGGCGTGGATGGCCAGTGTGGTCTTACCTGACGATTCCGGTCCGTAGATTTCAATGATACGGCCTCTGGGGTAGCCGCCTACGCCGAGGGCTATGTTCAGTCCGATTGAGCCCGATGAGATTACGGGAATGTCCTCGACCTTGTCGTCTCCCATCTTCATGATGGTACCTTTGCCGAAGTTCTTCTCGATTTTCTCCATGGCCATTTGCAGCGCTTTCAGCTTTTCTGCGGAGGGGGCCTTTCTTGCTTCCTGAGCGGAAGCCTGTTCCTGTTTTACTTCTTCTTTTGCCATAATATTTGATTTTCAAATTGTTGTGATTCGCCTTCAGCGGCATTCCGGGCCGGGCTGTGAAACCATGTCTGATTCAGCTGCAAATATAGGTAGGTTTTTATTATTTGCAAATAAATATTGTGTTAAAATATTGTTTGTGTCATAAATTCCTCAATAACAATGAAAAGACCGGATACCAACGAGGTCTCCGGTCTTTCAAAGAGATAAACAGCTTACAGCCGTCAGGAATCCTTACACTGTTGTCAGGCTTCTTTTGCGGCGTCTTCAGCCTTGGCTTCGACAAATTCGGTATTGCCAGACTTTACAAGCATATTGTACCAGGTGAGCAGTTTACTGATGTCGCAGGCGCGTACCCTCTCTTCGTCGTACTCTGGAAGGACGGTTGCCATGTATGCACGGAGTTCGGTCTCACCGCTCTTGGGGTCGATTGATGCCTCGCCGCCGTTCTCTTTTGCCTTGACGGCTTCCAGAACCTCACCGAGGGGCTTTTCACCTCCGTCGTTGGTATAGATGGCGATTTCACCGAGTGACACAACCTTGTCGCGGTTGTAGGAGGGCATGCGGCGGCCGTCAATAAGTGATTCGACAATCAGCATGTTGTTGCCCTGTGAAACGAGTTTGAAAAGACCGGATTTGCCTGAGATGGCAAGAATTTTCTTAAGCATGATTTTGAATGATAATTGTTTTATAATGAATGTATTAATTGTTCTATTTGAGGCAGAATCGGATGAAGTCCGTCGTTGATGATTGTATCTGTAGCACACGCTGAAAGTTCTGAGTCGCTCATCTGCCGGGCCATACGGGCGCGAATCTCACCCGCTGGGAGCCCGCTGCGCTGCTGCACCCGACCGATGCGCAACTCTTCCGGGGCGACGACGGCAATGGTGCGGTCGAACGAAAGAGAAAGACCGGCCTGAAAGAGAATTGCACTTTCAAATAAGGTGATGTCAGACTTTTGTCCTGATAGCCACTCCCTGTAGTCATTTTCAAGACAGGGATATGCAATACGGCTAATCCGCTCCTGGGCTGTCGGGTCGTTGAAAAGGATGTCGGCCAGGCGCTTGGAGTCGAGCCGTCCGTCGCATGTATATATGTCCGCTCCAAAACTTTGTTTCATGCTGCACATCAGCTGTCCGTCGGAGGTGTAAAGCCTTTTCATGGCACTGTCGCTGTCATAGCAGGGATAGCCCATGACCGAAAAAACGGTTGCCACGACAGACTTGCCGCTACCGATACCTCCTGTTAGACCTATGCGTATCATTTCTTCTTTTCCAGGAGGCTTTCCACGCGGTCGGGGGCAATCTGCGGGCGCACGGCGTATTGCGGACACTGGGTCAGAACTACCGGCAGGAGAGAGTTGCTATTGTCTGTCCCGGTTTCGGGCAGTTCGACGGATGCAGAGGGCAGTTCGACTGATGCGGTGAAATCCTCGGCATCGACCATCCCGTATTGCGATTCACGAACTATAAATGTGACTTCAACATGAGAAGGGAACGTGCGCAACTGACAGTCCCGTGGTATGTTGGAACCGCATACAGGGACGGAAACCGATGTCTCGGTGAACGGCTCGGCAAAGAGCGACACCTCAATCTCATCCTCGGAGAACTGCACCCCGTCGATGGCCTTGAGCGATACGGTGAAAGTGGCGGAATCACGGTAGTTATCCACCTCCATCAGCTCCGTTTCGACCTCGTCAATCTTGTCCAGAAGCCCTTTGGGAGCGTATATCATTACGGATGAAGGGGTAATCCGCGGTTCGCCCGTCAGAATGTACTGCCTCGAAAGGTGAATGTCGGAATTGAGCCTGACAGGAACCTCCTTGCTGTCCTTTACCAAATAGCTGACGGTGATGGTGTCGGGAGAAATCTTGAGAATCTCTGTCGAGGGCTTCATCCACCCGGAAGTCTTGCTCATCAGTTGTTTGGACCTGATCCGTGCAACTCCGCCTGAATGTTTCCACTCCATGAGGTCGATGGGTATGGTCATCTCTTCCGGATGGAAAAGACGGTGCACAGCATACCCGTAGAGAACCTGCCCCTGGTCTCGTACGGTCACTTGAAGGGAATCGGGCAGTTTGCTGCTGATGACTATGTCCTGCGGCACCGCTTCATAGACAATCGGAATCTTAACCTCTGTCTCTATTGTGCGTGACATGTTGTTCACGAACCACATCAGTATAGCGAACAGCAGAAATGGCAAGAAGGTAATCAACTCCTTGTTCCGTTTGAAAAAGAAGGACTTCCGCCCCTTATCCATCTTGTTGTCAGTCATGGATGGCGTGTCGGCAAAGACCGTTTATTTGTCCTGCTTCTTCTCTTCCTTTTTGGGAGCTTCCGGCTGTTCGGCTGAGAAGACGGCGCTCTTTTCCACGCGGACGCGGACGTTCTCGGAAATCTCCACAATGAAAGAGTCGTCACGCACTTCGCGCAATTTGCCGTACAGACCGCCGGAGGTGAGAACCTTGTCGCCGGGCTTGAGGGCTTCGCGGGCCTTCTGGATTTCCTTTTGTTTCTTGTTCTGCGGACGAATCATGAAAAACCACATCACCACGAGGATGAGCAGGAGGGGAATCATGCTGCCCCATGCGGAGCCCTGAGTCTGGGCCTGAAGAAGAATGTTGAGTGTTGTCATAGTTGTCGTTATTGTGAAAAATCAATTTTTGAACAGTTTGTTTTCTTTGCGCAAGTCCTGCACAATATGGTCGAGAGTGCCGTTTATGAAGGTGCAGCTCTTTTCCGTGCTGAAGATTTTTGCCAGGTCGATGTACTCGTTGAGGCTGACGCTGACGGGAATGTCCGGTATCTCAATTATTTCAGCAAGGGCGATTTGCATGATAAGCAGATCCATCAGGGCCAGACGGTCGAGCTCCCAGTTCCTGATGGCTGCGGTAATCATCTCGCGGTAGGTGTCGCCGTGGAGCAGTGCAGCCCGTAGCAGGTTGATAGCAAAAGTGCGGTCCTCTTCATCCTTATACATCGGCAGAAGGGGTTGCAGCGCACCTTTTTCGGGGTCGAACTGACGGATGGTCTTTGTGACGAAGGATGAAACAATGTCAATATCGTCGTTCCAGTAGATGCTGCTCTCCTCCAGGGCCTCTTCCAGTTCGCTTCCCTGGAAAATGACCTGCTTGAAGATTTTGCGCCAGAGTTCGCGGTCGGCCTCGTAGTCGCACTCGGGAGCCTCCATATAGGCAATATAGAAAGGTGAGCCTGAAATCTGCTCGAACAGGGTCTTGATGAGCCCTTCGTGTCCGTCCCAAGACAGGTGCGAGGCATTGAGCGCCTTTTCCAGGTCTTTGTTGGCGCGAAGCTGGATTACAAATCTGTTGTCGATAAAACGGGTGTTCGGATTGCGCTCCTCCTCTGTGGGAAGGTATTTGTTGCGTCCCATCTCGATGCGTTCCTCGGCATAGTCCGTGATGCTGATAATGAGCTGGAGCAGATAGTGGTACAATTCGTGGCTTTTCTCCAGACTCCTGACGAATTCCTTCTCAGTCGAGGCGAGACTCTTTTCTTCGCTCATGCGGTAGGCGTATGCCATCTGCAGAACTTTTGAACGTATAAGAACGCGGTTGATCATTCTCCTTATTATATTGTGGCCGGACTCACGCGAGTGTGCCCGACAAAAGTCGGTAATCGACTGCAAAGATAATCGCTCTATTTGAACTGACCAAAAAACGAAAGGTCTTAATTCTACAAAGTATTTTATTCAGACCTTTGCATGGTGAAATTTGGTTAATGTATGTTTCCGGAGTATATTTATACAAAATTCACATTAAAACCTTTGCACAAGTGAATGAAAGGTAATATCTTCGCGGCTCGAAAAACTGAGGAGTCGTGCAATGTGGCTGTAGAAAGTCCTGTACAGCTCCTTTTTTTTGATGGAATTATACTTAATTTTTATGGATAACTTTAACAAGGTGGGATCTGACATTAAGGACATCCTCTACAGCCGTACAGTTAAGGCTGGCAAACGCATTTACTATCTGGATGTGAAGGAGGGGAGAAACCATGAGCTTTACATGTCAGTAACCGAAAGCAAGAAAAAGACAATGGGCGACCCTGAGAGCCCCGAAGTGAGTTTCGAGAAGCACAAAATTTTCCTCTATCAGGAGGATATCCCCAATTTCCTGTCGGCTTTGGATGACGTGCTGGAGTATATTCACCAGAACGCACCGGCAGTCGAGCCCCGTCGCCAGTGGAACGACGAGCCGCAAAACGGCTTTGCAGACGCTTCTGAGCAGGAAACAGACCAGAAGGATGCATACGAACCAATCAACGGGGATTTTTTGAAGGATTTCTGATAACGGATTGATTTTTTCATTATCTTTGCCGCCGCTTTTGAGGCTCCTTTTGCCTGTCGTATGGCAGGCGTGCGATGGGAGAGTTTTAAGCAGTGATTTAAAATTCTTGAGTAACACACAACTATCAAAAAATGAAAACTTTAGAACTGAATGCCGATCCGAGGGCTGAATTCGGAAAGAAAGCTACCAACGCTCTCCGCAAACAAGGTCTTGTACCGGGTGTCCTGTACGGTAACGGTGAAGTGCACCACTTCCAGCTTAAGGAAGAAGCTACCCGTCCTCTTCTCTACACCCCCGACGTGCTTGTCGTTAACCTGAACCTTGCCGGTAAAATCTATAAGGCTGTCCTCAAAGAGGCTCAGTTCCATGCAGTCAAGGATACCATCCTTCATTTCGACCTGCTCGAGGTGACCGACACCAAGCCCGTAACCGTTGAACTTCCTGTCAAGCTGAATGGTCTTGCAGAAGGTGTGAAGGCTGGTGGTAAGCTGTTCCTCAACATGCGCAAGCTCAAGGTGAAAGGTATCTACACCAATATTCCCGAGAAGATTGAACTGGATGTCACAAGCCTCCAGCTCGGCAAGAGCATCACTGTCGGTTCTCTGAATTTCGAAAACCTCGAGTTCATGAACCCGAAGAGCGCTCCGGTCTGCACCGTCAAATCGACCCGTGCTGCCGCTGCTACCACTGAAGAAGCTGCTCAGTAATTAATTTGTGTTTCGCTAATGCGAGACTAAATTAAAAAAACAGTTCATGAAATACCTGATTGTCGGGTTGGGGAATATTGGAAGAGAATATGTCCACACCCGCCACAACATAGGATTCGACATGTTGGACGCTTTTGCAGAAGCGTCCAACATTGTTTTTGAGTCTGAACGCTACGGGGATGTCGGGCGTGGACGGCTAAAGGGGCATCTCCTGATTCTTCTCAAGCCCTCCACCTTCATGAATCTGAGCGGAATGGCGGTGCGCTACTGGGTTCAGAAGGAGCACATCGAGCTGGAGAATATTCTCGTCCTTGTAGATGACATGGCTTTGCCGTTCGGCCAGTTCCGTCTGCGCGGAAGCGGAAGCAGTGCAGGTCACAACGGCCTGAAGAACATTGCCGAGCTGCTCCAGACCGAGAATTATGCCCGCCTTCGTTTTGGTATAGGCAAGGATTTCCACCCTGGCGAACAGATTGATTATGTGCTTGGTACATGGCCTGAAGAGCAGCAGAAACTCATGCCGGAGCGCATGAAGGTGGCAGTTGAGATAATCAATTCGTTCTGCCTCTCCGGATTGGCTTTTGCCATGAATCATTATAACCAGAAACAGCAATAGAGATGGCAGAGGAGGTGCGCGTTGACAAATGGCTCTGGGCAGTCAGGGTGTTCAAAACCAGGACATTGGCTGCCGAAGAGTGCAAGAAGGGGCACGTGATGATGGACGGGGTGAACCTTAAGCCGTCGCGGTGTATCAAGACAGGTGATGTGGTTCAAGTCCGCAAGGCTCCTATTACCTTGTCATTGAAGGTGTTGCAGCCAATTGAAAACCGTGTCGGGGCAAAGCTTGTGCCGGAGATGATGGAGAATATCACTCCTGAGGACCAGTATGAACTGTTGGAACTCACCAAAATCAGCGGCTTTGTTGACCGTGCAAAAGGAACCGGACGTCCCACCAAGAAGGAACGTCGCGACTTGGACACCTTTCTCTTTGATATTCCGGAAGAGGAGTAAAGAGCTTCTAGCCTAGAATTTTCTGGAAAACCGCTACATCCACGAAACCGTCTTTCGTTTTCTGCCAATCCGAAAGGGTTCCGTTCCGGGTAAATCCACATTTTTCGAACAGTCTGATGCACACCGTGTTAGTCACGGCTATTTCAGCATAGACCTGATGCAGCAGTAACACTTCGCGGGCATATCGGCAAAGCATTTCCACGCATGTTTGGCCAAGCCCTCTGTTCTGGAATTGCGGCGCTACAAGCAGTCCGATTGCGGCTTTTGCATTGAAGGCATCGTAGTCGAAGAAATCGACGGTTCCTGCCGCATCTCCGTTTAGGTCGATGATGAGCCTTTGCTGTCCCATCTCAGCAAAACTGCTTTCCGCCGCCCGCTCAATATATCTTTTCAGGGTGTAGCGGGAGAAGGGGGCAATGGACGAGCCGAACTGCCAGAGCGTGGTGTCATTCTCCCATTCGTATAGGCGGCAGAGGTCTTCCGGTTCAAGGGGACGGAGTGAAAGACTATTATCTTCTAATAAATAAGGTGTGGACATGCTTTTTTCGGACGCGATAAGCGTGTGTTGTTTATTACGGACGGGAAACGCGTGTGCTGTTTATAACGGACGCGATACTCGTGTGCTGTCGCGGTTTGGATTCTTGGGAATGAAATCGTCGTCATCGTCATCTGCGGTCTGCTCACCCTCTGCCGGGGCTATAGTGTCGTGCACGTTGTAGCTCTTGTCGGGGTCGTAGAAACTGCCGTCCTCGTTGAGGTCGAGGTCGCGGATAAGGGGGGTGAAACCGGGCAGGAAGAAGAAATAGAAGAGGAAAATCATCATGAAGAACATGATGGCCTGCTTCATTTCGCTAAGGACTGCAAAGGTCAGGGCCACAATGGCCATAACGTCAAAGGCGTAAATCCGAATCTTGTAATATTTCCTGTAGCCCGAAAGCCTCCCGTCCAAGGTCTCAAGCTTCTTGAGTTTCTTTGTCTGGTTATTGAACCACTTGAGCAGCAGGGGAATACATAGCAGGACCAGAATCATGAAGATTGTCTGGGCAATGATTCCTTTTCCTTCGGGGAAAATGTTGTGGTGGGGGATGAGCCCACGGTTGACGGCGACACCGAATGCGGCCATCAGGATGGCGGAAATGTAGTAGTGAAACTTCAGGTCGCGGACAATTGACTTTATCTGCATGACCTCCTGTGTCAGTTCTTGTGGTTCGGCTTTCTTCATTATCTTAGTTCTTGAATGGTGTTCTGTTCAGGATGGAGCGGCCGAGGGTCACTTCGTCGGCGTATTCCAGTTCGTCTCCAACGGCTATGCCGCGTGCGATGACGGAGAGTTTCACGGGGTATGGCTGAAGGCGGCGGAAAATAAAGAATGAGGTGGCGTCACCCTCGCTTGTGGCAGCCAGAGCCAGGATGACCTCCTGGATTCCGCCGGCTGCAACCCGCTCGACAAGCGACTGGATTTCAAGTTCGGAGGGACCGATGCCGTCCATCGGGGCAATCAGACCGCCCAGAACATGGTAGAGCCCGTTGAACTGGCGGGTGGCTTCGACTGCCATCACCTCCTTGACGTTTTCAACCACACAGATGGTTGAGGCATCACGCCTCGGGTCGCTGCAGATTGCACATTTCTCGGTATCGGAGATGTTATGGCAGCAGGTGCAGTAGTGAACCTCTTTCTTGAGCCGCAGCAGGGCGGTGGAAAACTCCTCAACATCGCTGTCGGTCTGTCTGAGCAGGTGGAGAACCAGTCTCAGGGCGGTTTTCTTGCCGATGCCCGGAAGCTTGGAAAAGGCCTGCACGGCATCTTCAAGCAGTTGTGATGGGTAGGAGTCTTGCATGTGATTGCTTTTGTCGAGGGCAAAGGTAGCGATTCCTGCGTGATTTTTCGCCTATTGCGGGATGCTTTATACCTGTTTTTTAAGAAAATCATCGTATTTTTGTATGTCAAAACGTCACTATGAATCCACTTGTAACGGTCGGTCTGCTGGTCGCCTATTTTGCACTGCTATACGCCATTTCCCTTCTGCCACAGAACCGGCAGCAGGACAACAACGGCTTTTTCCTGGGCAACCGGCGCTCCCCGTGGTGGGTGGTTGCAATCGGAATGGTGGGAGCATCCCTTTCTGGGGTTACGTTCGTCTCGGTGCCGGGAATGGTGCGCGACAACGGTTTTCTCTATATCCAGACAGTCCTCGGTTTCTTCGTTGGTTATCTGCTGATTGCCAATATCTTACTGCCACTTTACTATCGGATTGGGGAGCCGAGCATATACGCATTCCTGGGCAAGCGCTTCGGGCCCCGTTCCCGCAAGACGGGCTCGTCGTTCTTTTTCCTCTCGAAAATAATCGGTGCTGCGGCACGTCTCTATGTGGTCGTAATAATCCTGCAGACCTTCCTTTTCGACGACTGGAATATTCCATTTCCCGTGACGGCCGCTACAATAATCCTGATGATATGGCTCTACACACGTCGTAGCGGCATCAAGACAATCGTGTGGACCGACCTGTTCCAGACCATCTGCCTGCTTACGGCTATGGTGCTGATTATCGTACAGTTGGCAAAGTCGATGGGCATGGGGATGGGTGACACTTGGAGGACGATTGCGTCCGATAGCCATTTCAAACTGTTTGAGTGGCACGACTGGGGAAGCAAGCAGCACTTCGTCAAGCAGTTCCTGAGCGGTATTTTCATAGCCCTCGTCATGACCGGACTGGATCAGGATATGATGCAGAAGAACTTGAGTATTAATAGTTTGAAGGATGCGAAGCGTAATATTTACACCTACGGTTTTACATTCCTGCCGGTCAATTTCCTGTTCCTTTGCCTCGGGACTCTGCTCATCGTTTTTGCACAAAGCAAGGGTTATGTCCTACCGCAGGCATCGGACGACATTCTCCCAACTTTTGCGGCAAAGGGATTTCTTGGCCCGTTGGTCACTCTGTTTTTCATGATTGGGATTATTTCGGCCTCCTTCTCTTCTGCCGACTCCGCAATGACGGCGCTAACTACCTCATTCTGTGTTGATTTGCTTGAGAAAAAAGATGATGTCAGGCTTCGTCGCCGGGTTCATATAGGGGTGGCGGTGGCAATGCTGCTGATTCTGCTTGTGATTCGGGCAGTGAACAATACGAGCCTGCTGGATGCGATCTATGTAATTGCTGGTTATACTTACGGGCCGTTATTAGGACTGTTTGCCTTCGGTCTGCTGACGAAACGTCCTGTAAATGACCGCGCTGTCCCCTTTGTTGCAATCGTGTCGCCCCTCATCTGTGCGCTGCTTCAGTATCTTAGCACGACATATCTTAACTATTCCTTTGGCTATGAACTGCTCATGATCAACGGCCTTATTACTTTCACAGGATTATTGCTATGGAAATAAAGACTGCTACATTTGTTATCAGTAATACATCGTATGAACGCTGCCCCGCCGACGGGCTTCCGGAGTTCGCATTTATCGGAAGGTCGAATGTGGGAAAGTCGTCTCTTATCAATATGCTCGCCAATCACGATGGTCTGGCAAAGACCTCTTCCAAGCCTGGCAAGACGTTGCTAATTAACCATTTCCTCGTTAATAAGAAATGGTACATCGTCGATTTGCCCGGTTATGGATATGCCAAGATACCGCCGCGTGAGCGCGAGAAACTCCACAAGATGATTACCGATTATGTTGAGAAGCGCGAAACGCTCTACAATCTGTTCGTCCTTGTCGATTCACGTATTGAGCCACAGCAGATTGACATCGATTTCATGGATTTCCTCGGTGAGGGGGGCATCCCTTTTTCAATTGTCTTCACCAAGTCTGACGGGCTGTCGAATGCCCAGCTGCAACGCAATCTTGAGGCATACCGTACCCGCCTTCTCGAATCCTGGGAGGAGCTTCCCCCGATTTTTGTCACCTCTTCTGAGAAGCGGCAGGGTAGGGAAGAGCTGCTCAGCTACATCGACACCATCCTGAAATCATAGTTTTTTGTTATCTTTGTGCCAATAATATATCTTTGTGCCAATAATATTCAAAAATGAAACACATATCAATTACCGGAGACCTTGGAAGCGGCAAAAGCACAGTGGCGAAGATTATCTGTGGCCGAACGACGTTTGAGTATTTTTCAACAGGGTCGCTGCAGCGCAAACTGGCGGCCGAGAAAGGGATGGATACCCTCCAGATGAACCATTTCTCGGAGACGACCAATGCTATTGACGATTACATCGACGGCTACCTGAAAGGCATTGAAAATGACCGCGAAAGCGACAAGCACTACATCCTTGATTCGCGTCTGGCATGGCATTTCGTACCCTCCTCATATAAGGTGTTCCTTACTGTCGATACACAGGAGGCTGCCAAGCGGGTAATGTCTGACACTGCACGTACGGGCGAGGCTGAGGCTCAAACCTTGGACAGGGAAGTCGAGAATCTGCTTGAGCGTCAGGCTGTTGAGGCCCGCCGGTTCAAGAAACTATACGACGTTGTCTATCGTGACCTTAACCACTATGACCTGGTCATTGACACAACGAATATTTCACCGGAAGAGGTTGCCGACCGCATCCTGTCTGCATATAATTTAGTCTCTTCATTTACCGAGGACGATGTCTGTCAGATAGTTGCAAAAGGGCAGACCGTCTCTCAAGTCGCTAACCAGTTGAAGTGTTTTGAGACTGGATTTCCTTTTCTGAAACTGGCTGGCTCGGCAACGGTGGGCAAGGGGGTTGTAACCTTTACTCCTGACGAGGAGGCCGCCTTGCAGGAGGCGTGGACGCAATATGCGGAGCAGCCCGGCCGCCGGGTGGTCAAGTTTGTACCGGCATCGGGAGCAGCATCCCGTATGTTCAAGGACCTGTTCGCCTATCTTGGAGCCGATTACGATGCCCCTTCAACACCTTTTGAGCAGAATTTTGCCATACATTGTGCCGATTTTGCATTCAGCAAGGAACTGGATGATGTATGTCTTGCTAATGAAGGAAAGAGCCTTGAGATATTAGCGGCTGACGGGCAGTATAAGACAATCGTTGATAATCTTTTGACTGCCAAGGGATTGAATTATGGTTCGCTGCCAAAGGGACTGCTGACTTTCCATTCGTATCCTCAGGGAGCTCGTAAGGCGGCCGTGGAGCATCTTGTGGAGGGAGCTTTGTATGCCAAAGATTTGCAAAACAATGTGTATCTTCACTTTACGGTCTCTCCGGAGCACAAGGCTTTGTTCGAGCAGGCTATCGGGAAGGCTCGTGCGGATGTCGAAGCTGTATATGGAGTCAGTTTCCATGTGAGTTTCTCGGAGCAGAAGCCTTCGACCGATACGATAGCTGCCGACAGCAACAACCGTCCCTTCCGTGACAACGGCAAGCTGCTGTTCCGTCCCGGCGGTCATGGTGCCCTGATAGAGAACCTGAATGACCTGCAGGCCGATGTGGTCTTTATCAAGAATATCGACAATGTGGTGCCAGACCGTCTGAAGGAGCCGACCGTCCGTTACAAGAGGCTTATTGCCGGCTTGCTGGTTACGCTTCAGGCAAAGGCTTTTGAGTACCTCAGATTGCTTGACTCTGGTAACTATACTCATTCTCAGTTACTTGAGATTGACCAATTCATGCAGGAAAAACTCTTCACTTCTCATCCGGAAGTGTCGTTTATGGAGGATTCCGAGCTGGCTGTCTATCTGAAGAAGAAACTGAACCGCCCGATGAGGGTCTGCGGAATGGTGCGCAATGAGGGAGAACCCGGTGGCGGCCCGTTCCTTGCCTACAACGCCGACGGTACCGTTTCGCTCCAGATTCTCGAGAGTTCGCAGATTGACCAGAAAGACCCTGAGAGTCTGAAAATGTTCAAAGAGGGGACCCATTTCAATCCCGTCGATCTGGTTTGCGCAATCAGGAATTACAGAGGCGAGAAGTTCAATCTTCCTGAATTTGTGGATAAGCAGACGGGCTTCATTTCAAGCAAGTCGAAGAACGGTCAGGAACTTAAGGCTTTGGAGCTTCCGGGACTTTGGAACGGCGCTATGAGTGATTGGAACACTGTTTTCGTCGAGGTTCCCGTAATCACGTTCAACCCGGTAAAGACTGTCAATGACCTTTTGAGAGAAAACCATCAATAATAACTTCTATGTACGATTTAGATGTATTGATTAAGAATTCCTTCATCGAGGATATCGGTGAGGGCGACCATACTACACTCTGTTGTATTCCTGAGGATGCAATGGGCTGTTCACGGCTCATTATCAAGGAAGAAGGTATTGTGGCCGGTGTCGATGTGGCATTAGAGGTGTTCCGAGAGTTCGACCCCGAACTCAAAACCACTGTTTTCATTCCGGACGGTTCGCCTGTTAAACCGGGTGACATTGTATTCGAGACGGAGGGACGCATCCGTTCACTGCTTCAGACAGAGCGGCTTATGCTCAACCTGATGCAGCACATGAGCGGTATTGCCACCACTACCCATCGCTATGTGCAGCGTCTTGAAGGCTTGAAAACCAAGGTGATAGATACCCGTAAGACATTGCCAGGACTTCGTGCAATCGAAAAACAGGCGGTCGTTCTGGGCGGCGGCAGCAACCACCGGATGGGCCTGTACGACATGATTCTTCTCAAGGACAACCATGTCGATTTTGCCGGTGGCATCGACAAGGCTATCCTTCGTGCCCGTAAGTATCTGAAAGACATCAATCGGGAGAGTATAAAGATTGAAATCGAGGTGCGCAACCTTGATGAGCTGGAGCAGGTTCTGGCTATCGGCCAGGTGGATCGCATCATGCTTGACAATTTCACGCCGGAACTGACACGTGAGGCTGTCAGGCGTATCGGAGGACGTTTCGAGACCGAATCGTCGGGCGGCATTACCATTGATACGCTTCGCTCGTATGCTGAGTGCGGTGTCGATTTTATCTCTGTCGGAGCCCTGACCCACTCCGTCAAGGGGCTGGATATGTCATTTAAGGCCAAGAAATAAGAGGAAGGTATGGACTGCAAAAAGGTTTTTGGAGAAAACCGCTGGTTTTATTGGCCATACATACTGTTGTTTGTGCTTTGTGCCGTCGTGCTTATTACGGTGCCAAAGGGCGACATACACATGGCAATCAACCGGCACTATTGCGCTTTTGGGGACTTTTTCTTCAAATGCATCACGCAGGCGGGAACTTTTACGGTGATTGTCCCTGTCTGCATCATTCTGTTTATCATGTCGTTCCGGAAGGGACTCGTGGCTACGGCGGCTTCGCTTTCCTCGTGGCTGCTGGTTCAGTTTTTCAAACGGGTGGTGTTTGATATGCCCCGTCCCAAGGTGTTTTTCAATGTCCTTGTTCAGTATGCCGAGAACGGTATTGCACCGAGTGACGGCGGACCGTTTCACGTAGTGGATGGTATCCACATGCACTCCTGGCACAGTTTTCCGTCGGGTCATGCCTGCGGTGTGTTTGCCATTTGTGCCTGTCTGGCAATGTTTGCAAAGAAGCCCGTTTGGAAGGTGTTCTGGCTTGTATTTGCGGCTGTGGCTTCCTATTCACGCCTGTATCTTTCACAGCATTTCCTGCTGGATGTCGAGGTCGGGTCGCTTATTGGAGTGGCCTGCGCACTGGCTTGTCAGGTGTTAGTGCCGGATAATGTTTCGGCGCCCTGGAAACGAAAATGATAAGTTTTTGATTATCTTTGCGATGTTTTTGTAGCGGCTTTTGCTGGCGTTTTAGTGGCGGTTTTTGGTGTTTTTGAAGCGGCTTTTGGTGTTTTTGTAGAATATTCACTTTTAAATTCAGATAAAAATGAAAAAATCTTTGGTTCTGGTCCTCGTGGCCGTTATGAGTCTGGTCTCAGTCGAGTCACAGGCAAAGTGGTTTGGTATCAAGGCTGGTGCGAATATTTCCTCGCTGAATGATGCTCAGGACAATCTTTTGGCCAGCATTAAGAGCGCTGCCAATTTCCAGGGCGGTGTGGCTTTCAACTTCGGTTTCGGTCAGAAGAAGATTGTCTCTCTGCAGCCGGAAGTTCTTCTTTCATTCCGTGATGCTACGGTTCAGTCGGAGGATATTCTTCCGGGTGTCGGCGATATCAAGCTGTCAACAACCCGTCTGGAAGTTCCCGTCAATCTTCAGGCAGGTCTGAACATCGGCAAGCTTGCCCGCGTGTTTATTCAGGCTGGTCCGTATTTCTCATATGTCCTCTCTGATAATACTGCTAGCATTTATGATACCTTCAAGGCTATTCCCGGCATCTCGCAGGAACAGTTTGATCTCAATAAGTTCGAGTGGGGTATCGGTGTAGGCGCCGGTGTGGAGATTTTCTCTTTCCAGCTCTCCGCAAAATATGATTTCGGTATCAATGAATTGAAGGCTGCCGATTTTGAAGGCATGTGGGCCGGTATGAAGGATCGCAACTTTAGCATCAGCCTTGCCTGGTTCTTCTTGTAATTTGGTGTATTTTTGCGCCTTTGTGCTTTAACAGCAGAGGTCCGGAATCCCGGGCCTCTGTTTTTTTTGTTTTTTACCGGAGGTAGGGCAACCACCTGCCGCCA
>DCHH01000128.1:0-194 GCA_002315625.1 Bacteroidales bacterium UBA1757 | reverse complement strand
TACCCGCTGCCCTACCTCCCCGGCAACTGCCAATATTCAAAATTGATGTGGTAGGGGGTGGCGGAAATAGTTGTAATTATGAAATGACGGTACGGGGTATCTGGGTCATTTCGCGAACGGCTGTTTTTGCGAGGTGTTGGCTGTGGGCTTTGTGGAAGGGGGTGGCGGAAATAGTTGTAATTATGAAATGACGG
>DCHH01000015.1:1361-4041 GCA_002315625.1 Bacteroidales bacterium UBA1757 | reverse complement strand
GTTGGGAAAGTTCTAATTAATCCACCCACAAAAATAAGCAAAAGCCACGACCCCGACAAGCGTTGGTGAATTACGCAGTTGAACTGTGCAATTCACCAAATACAAAAATTCCCCGGCACCCGGCCGGGCGGGCGGGTACTGGGGAAAATTCGTCATAATATGTCAGGTTGACTTCTACTTGAAGAGGATCGGGGCCAGACGGTAGAGGCTCTCACGCCAGACAGGCCATGTATGACCACCGGGAGTCTCGAAATAGGTGTAACGGATACCGATGGCATCGAAATTTTCCTTCATGATACGGCAGTTGTTCCAGGCGATATCCTCCTGTCCGCCCATAGTCAGATAGAACACCTTGAACTGCTCGTTATAGTAGGCAGGACGGGCCTTCAGCATATCATAATAAGGAGCAGCTGCTTCGGGAGTGACACCGGCAGGCAGATTCGAGGCAATCCAGCCCGAGCTGAAAACACCCACATAGCGGAAAAGTTCCGGATGGGAAATCACCATGTTGAGGGTCTGGATACCACCCATCGACAGACCGGCAAGTGCGCGATGGTCTGCATCGGCCTCAACACGGAACTCTTTTTCAACCACTGGCAGACAGTCGTTGAGGAATTCCTTCTCAAAGTCGGGGGTATTGCCGTCGAGCATGGCCACAATCATCGGATTGGCCTGTTCCTCAGCAATCAGGTTGTCGAGAATGATATCGGTACGGCCCTGTTCCATCCATCCTGTTTCATCCTCACCGCCACCGTGCTGGATATACAGAACCGGGTATTTTTTGCTGCTGTTTTCGTAGCCGGCAGGGGTATAGACAAACATACGGCGCCACTCGCCAGAAGTGGTCGAATAGAAACGGACCATGCTCACCTTGCCATGGGGCACATCTCTCACATAGAAGCGGGTGTCACCTTCGGGATAGGGAATTTCAATGCCGCTCGAGAACTGGCTGCAACCGTAATAGGCACGGGCTGAAGGGTCGGCCACGCGGGCCCCATCGACCACCAGGAAATAGTAGTGGAACCCTTCGCTCTGCGGTTCTGTCACGCATTCCCATTCTCCTGCCTCGTTCTGCTGCATGTCATAGAGCTTGCCCAGGTCAATCTGCACTTGCTTTGCCCCCGGAGCCTTCACGCGGAAAGCCACCCGGTTACCAGGCAGAATCTGGGGGAATTCACGGCCGCGGACACCCTGTTTTGATGGGGTTTCACCCGGTTCAATGCCAATTCCTGCAACCTGCTGCTGTTTTCCGCCACAGGCAGCCAATACAACCACTGCTGCTGTCAATGCCAGCACTCTGGAAATTTTCTGTAATGTTTTCATTTTTATTTGGTTTGATAGTGATGACTGGAGACAAAGGAACAAAGGAGACAAAGGAACAAAGGAGACAAAGGAGACAAAGGAACAAAGGTTGAACGAAGCAACGTCGCAACGGTGAAATAGAGCAACGGTGAAAACAACGACAAGCCCCGAAAAACCAGTGGTAAAATTACAATTCCACCCCCCAACGCAACAAACATTTTTGCAGCAATCCCTTCCATAATTATCTCAAATAGTAGGAATATAACCTCAAACGGCGAAACTTTGCGCTAATCGTCTAAATCTTCGCAAAAGAAATGCTCCGATGCGGGCCTTTTCCAATTGCACGCCGATATTTTGACAAAAAAAATATTCAATAGAATTTGGTTTATAAAATAAACTGATTTATATTTGCAGCGAATTTATAGCGTTTGCGCAGCGCATATAGCTTCAAGTAACAGTCAACCAATAAATTAAGTAAAATTATGGAACACAATTCTCAAATGACTCCCGAGCAGAGCCTCCGGATCATCAATGAAACATTGAACACCAACCGCAACGCCATCATCAGGAACAGCGGCAACTCTTTCATCCTCTGGGGATGCGTCTTGTCTGTTGTGGCAGTTGCGGTATTCACCTTATGGAGTCAAACCGGGTCACCGGTCTGGAATCTCCTGTGGTTTCTGATTCCGGTCATCGGATACCCCCTTTCATTTCTTTTGAGCAGGAAATCCGAAGCCGTTCCAAGCAGCTTTGTAGGCAATCTTCTCGGGTGGAGCTGGAGTGTTTTCGGGGCATTCTCCATCATTCTCTCTATATGCGCAATTCTCTGGGCGCCAATGAATCTCACGCTTGTAATCATTATCCTTTTCGGTTCCGCTGAAGCGATGTCAGGAGCTGTACTCAAGAACTGGCCTATAATCATTGCCGGTATGCTCACGGGAATCTCAGGGGCGATTGCCGCCGTCAGACTGGCTAACGATTCCCATCAGGCCATCGTCTTCATTGCAGCCGGCGTTATCCTTGCCCTGACCGGCGTTTTGTTGAAACTCACAAAAAGATAGGCCATGTTCCGAAGACTCGACCCGCTGCTCCATTCCGAACTGAGGCTTGCGGTGATGTCCACCCTAGTAAGCGTAGATGAAGCCGATTTCGTGTATCTGCGAACGCAGACTGGAGCCACCGCCGGCAATCTAAGTGTCCAGCTCGACAAACTGTGCGAAGCCGGCTATATCACTGTGGAAAAGGTATTTAAGGGGAAAAAGCCCTGTACAAACTGCATAGCGACTGAAAAGGGCAGAAAAGCGTTCAGCGAATATATTGACGCCCTGAAGGACTATCTGTCCGTTGGCAAATAAGCAACGATCATAAAAGCACCACC
>DCHH01000015.1:0-1350 GCA_002315625.1 Bacteroidales bacterium UBA1757 | reverse complement strand
AAAGAAACCTCATTCAACAGAAAAAGAGTACTTTGTACGGTAGTCCTGAAGAATGCATATATCGACGGTTTTTTCTGTCAGGTTGTAGAGCGACGACCACTGGGTGTGGCTGGTGGGGATGTCGGGATTGGGGTCTTGCGAAACGGCTTTCAGAAGGTCCATGGCCTGGATTTCCGTAAGCTTGTAGCCGTTTCTTTCAAGGGTTACACGCAATGTGTCGTAACGCCAGAGACCGTGCTTGCCGCGGGGCCCCAACTTCGAATGCTCAGCCAGCGTCGGATCGACATAAAAATTGGTGACATAACGGTCGCAGTCCGAACCGCGGAACACCTTCATGACATTCGGGGCGGCTGTGCCAATGGACAGGGTATCGGAATATGAATACTCCAGAATGGCAAAGTCGCCGGTAGCGTCGGCCAGGAAAAAATGGAAATTGCCGGTGGCCGGAGAGACCATCGTCACATTGTACTGCGAAGCCATCGCTAGGGCCTCCTCCACCGTACTGGCCTCATCTATAAGCTTGCGCATCATGATATTGGTCCAAAGCGGACGCTTGCCGGGTTCGTCCTGGCGGGTTGGCGTGCCGTCGAGATGAAGGATACCCATCGCGAAACCGTCCTCATTGATACCGTCCAGAATCTGGTAAGGGGCCGCCATCAGCATGGAAAGGTCTGACACGCCATCATTATAAAACCCCTTATGGAAACCCAGCCAATAGGAATCGACCATCGAAACGGACTTCTTCCCCCCTCCAGGAGCAGTCCTGACAAAGATGGCGCTGATGGGCACTTCGCCGCCGTTCTCCCGATGGCAAAAGTCATAATTCCGTCCCATCAGGAAATCACCGTTCACAGCCTCCGTAGCGGCGTATGCGCTGCACCCCGAAGAGAAAGCAGCAATAGGACTCACCGTCGGGATACTGTCGAGCATATTCACGGCAAAAAACCTGATAAAGCTCTCAACATCGCAGACCCCGGCTTCAATCAGTTCGTCAAGTCTGTAGTCGGCCGTATAGTCCATTTCATACAGACACTCCGGCTCCAGCACCTTAAGGGAGGTAATCATAGCCACCTTATCCGCATCCAGCACATAGACATGCGGATTGTCAGACGTCTTTTCACACTTATGCCCCACGCAGGATACAAACGGAGCACAGAAACCGAACATCGCAGCCACAATAATACAGCCACTTGCCAATCTTGAAATTTTCTTCATAAAAAGGTTGTTTATCGTCAAAAAAGGATGCCCCCGCAACTCACCCGTGGGGGCCAAGTTACCTGTGGAGACCAAGTTATCGGCACCACCCTCGCAAACTTGGTAAACCACGCAGTTCAACTGCGTAATTTACCA
>DCHH01000071.1:1371-3486 GCA_002315625.1 Bacteroidales bacterium UBA1757 | reverse complement strand
GAATCGTCTATTGCCAGCGGCATCGACTTCGGTCCGCACCAGTCGCCATAGCCTTGTGACGGCAGCTGAAGAGTAGTCGAAGAGGCTCTCGGCGAAACATACTTCCCGGGGATGAAAATGTTGTTGACACCGTCATTGAAATATCGGGTCAAGTCCACAGGCACCTGCTTGGCGGTCGGCGACGGAAGAGAGAATTTAGCAGCTACAGAGGGTGAAGTTACCTCTACATCGACTGCCTGCAGCCAGCTCATCCGACCGTTATCAAGGGAAACGAAGAATGTATGGAGTACCCCTCTGTCACGCTGCAGCCACCGTTTAGTGCCAATCTCATCCGATAAAGTTACATCGTATTGGCCAATCTCACCAGCCGGCCTGAAGTCCGTAGCGGCAATAAGCTGTTGCGGGTCATAAATTTCCCTGACCTTTACCCCAGCAGGGACAAAAAGGGTAAGCCTCTGACCTGCCGTCACTTGAATGGTTCCGTCTTCAGAAGTCCCAAATAACACTTTCGGAAGCTTGCCCTCCTTGACAACCTTCACTTCATAATATTCCGCTCTGCCACAGTCAACAGCCACAAGCGGGCATCCGACATTTCCTTCAATAATCCGACAACGGTCGCTTCCAAGAAGCTCTTCCCCGTTCACGCAGACAGAACTCAGACCGGCAGCACATACAGGAACCTCCAGTATCAAAGACGGTTTTCCGTCAAAACGGGAACGGACAGTCCAATGTTCTGCTGCATTGTCATCACGGTTGAAAGTCATCTCCAAATCGCCTAGCTCAATTCTGGCACTATTCCAGTCGGCAGGAAAGGCAGGATGAATGGTCAGCTTTCCCTTCATAAGGTCAGGACGGATACCGAAAAGTCCCTCCACAAAGACCCGGGAACAGACACCGACAGGGTCAGCGAAATCACGGTACATTTCTCCGCGGGCGGCATCATAGAAACTGATCTGCCCCACATTTCCAGGACTTGCCCCAAGATACATACCGTCCAACAGTGCCGACTTCATAAGGCGGAATGCCTCCTCTCCCCTGCCCGCCTGAAAATAGGAGAGTACTGAATGCATGACCTCGGCATGTGCGACATTGTTTATGGACCAATAATATGGCATCCACGAAGATGTTGCAATAGTCTGATAGTCAACCGTCAGCGGGTATCCTTCAGCCTGAGCATCCTTCAAGTCCTCCTTATTTATACGCACAGGGATATGGGGAATTTCCCCGTCAATGTAGCGTGTGGCCTGATAAGCCGCTGCCGGATTTGCAGCCAGCCGGGAATCGATGGCATGGTAAATTGTATAAACCCCAGCCGACGGATGCAAAAGCTGTTTGCCCAGAACATCCTTATACTCAGCCCAGTGCCCGTCCCTGTCCATCCAAAGCACAGATTGTACGGCATTGTAAATCTTCTCAGCCTCACGTCGGTAAGGTTCTGCATCCTCGCCGAGGATTTCCGCCAGAGAGGCCGCCTGAAGGTTGGCCACATAGTTATACGCCGACGAATGGGTCACACCCCCGCCGCTGTACTGCATGGCATCACTTGCCCAGATAGCCGCAACGGCATCGTACAGCCCGTCGTCGTCTGCGTCAAAGCAGCGCTTTTCCCAAGCCAGATGAGACTTGATAACAGGCCACACCTCGCGGGCAAAAGTCGTATCGCCAGTCCAGCGCAGATGCCAGAACAGTTCGTCGATGTAGCACAGGTTCATGTCGTAGTGGTTCATCTTACTCGGGTCATTCGGCAGACGGGCAATATATCCGTCACTGTACATGGGCCTTCCCCACTCCTTGACGGGCCTGGCAAGGTTCATGGCAGTGTCGGCTAACGACGGTTTGTCCTGCGGCACATGGACCTGCGAGGCAGCATACGCACGGAAATGGGTACGCGCCCTTTCATGCCACCCGAGGAAATCGCCGGTATAGGCAGCCCGCCAGCCGGCCAGCGGAACCCTCCAGCCGATAGCACCATGCTGATATACAGGAGATTCCCATATACCGTCAGCCGCCATATTCAAAGCCGCAGCCGCTGCATTGACAAACGGGTCTGGGGTCTGTACATTAAGGTGAGAGCGAATCTCAGCAATATGAATCAGGGCATCCTGCCACGAACGG
>DCHH01000071.1:0-1285 GCA_002315625.1 Bacteroidales bacterium UBA1757 | reverse complement strand
AACGCAAACCGTTCAGCCCCGGAGCGTGGAAGCTTCCATGAAGAAATCACAGTCGGAAACTGGCCTTCGACTTTGTCTTCCAACAATTGTGATGGGGTCGCCTTGTCTGCAGCATTTCCCAACCTGCAGATTGCCCGGGAAGGAAACATTCCATAGAGTTCCTTCACCCCGTAGTTGAAGGCGGCAAAGGCATTGCCAGAAAACTGATAGCTGTTGCCTGTGCAATAGTCTTTATGGAGCGCAAAGGCATCCTCGGGATCGACATTCAAATCGCCGTTACGTGAGAATTTCTTGCATCGGATTCCACCGAAAACGACACTGACAGTGACATCGGCTTCAACATTTTCAGATTCCAACTGAAACAAGGCTCCCTGACAGTCGTATGCGGCCATAGCCGTAAGGGTAAGCTCAGAGCCAGCACCCAATCGCGAATCTGTGAACCGGTAAACTCGCTGTCCCGGCTTATAGATCACATCCTTGTTTTGCAGCTCATCAAGCAAAAGACTCTGTCCGCCGGTCTGCAGGACAATCGTCACATTGCCCATCATCCCCTTTTTGGCATAGAAACCGAACTCCGGCGTATCTCCGGTTTCCAGGCGGAACGGTTCATTATTGCCGTAAAGAGCCCGATTGAAGCGGCGTTGCGCAACATCCTTCTGCAACACAAAAGCGTCACCTACAGGAAGATAGCGGATGTCACGGGGCAGTGTACGAGGATTCTGCGTCGCACCGGGAGCCGAGACTCCCGCCTGAAGATATTGGGGTTTTGAATCTGCCGTAGCCTGCGCCATAAGGGCACTCATCCCAGCCACAAGACCGAAAACAAGGCTCAGATGCTTTTTCATTTATCTTTCTTCATTACATATTTCACAAAGAAGACAATCAGGACTGCGTACATCACTATAGACAGCCATTCGGCAGCCTGACTGCCATTCCATGCAGTCATCATCCAGTCGGCACCGGCAAAGCGGATAGCCGCACTTACCACACCCATCAGGGCACCGCCGGCAATGAATCCGGAAGCGATGAGAGTCCCCTTCTCCTTGCGGCTTTCGTTCAGCGCATTCTCCTTGCTGCGCGACGATACATACCAGCTGATTGCACCACCGACCACCAGCGGAATATTCAGCTGGAAGGGGATGAACATACCAAGAGAGAAGGCAAGAGCCGGAATGCCGCAGAAATTAAGAATAATGGCAAGAACAGCACCAACAGCATACAGGCACCAGGGTGCTCCCGTTCCCGACATAAGCGGGTCAATGACAGCCGCCATGGCATTGGCCTG
>DCHH01000129.1:2684-2957 GCA_002315625.1 Bacteroidales bacterium UBA1757 | reverse complement strand
GGCAGCTCTGCAGAAAATCCGTGTCAACAACGATATAAAGGAGAAGGGGTATGCGGCCAGTCTCAAGTCGGAGGAGGCTGCTTTCAACCTGGCAAAACTCCAGTTGGAAGCCTCCCGTTTCGAGACTGAGAGAGCCCGCAAAGTGAAGGAACTGCAATTCCGTCAAGCACAGATTAAATATGATAAAGTAAAGCGTAACATTGAGTACAGCCGCATCATGGCACGCAATGATGAGAAAATTCAGCAGATTCGTATGCAACAGGTGCAGGAATT
>DCHH01000129.1:1712-2609 GCA_002315625.1 Bacteroidales bacterium UBA1757 | reverse complement strand
GTAGGCAGACGCCGTGGTCGCAAGGGAACTGATTATAAGGTGGGCGAAGAAATCGGTGCCGGCAACAGTATGGGTAGTGTCCCGGACATGACGTGGATGAAGGTGCATACCTATATAAATGAAGTGGATCGTCCCAAGATAGTTGAAGGCCAGCAGGTTATTGTCAGGATGGATGCTTTGCCAGCGGTGGAGTTTAAGGCGGAAGTTGAAAAAATCGGCGTCCTGTGCCATGCCTACAGCAACGATGACGACCGCAAAGTGTTCAATGTGGATGTGAAGATACTGGTCAGTGACGAACGTCTCAAACCGGGAATGACGGTGAGTTGTGAATTTGTTCCGGAGACGGTATCATCAACCGGCAGTTAATTTCGTAAACCAATCCATACAGGTTTCTATGCAGTTTGACGAGATTATTAAAATAGCAATAAGTGCCCTGCTTGACCATAAGTTCAGGTCGTTCCTGACCATGTTGGGCATTATTTTCGGAGTCGCTTCGGTCATAGCCATGCTGTCAATCGGCGAGGGGGCGAAGCGTGAGGCCATTGCAAAGTATCAGGACTTGGGTGTCAACAATATTATTGTGCGTGAGCGCAAGATGTCGAACAACGAGCTTGAGGAGGTGCGGGCCAAGTTCTCTCAGGGGCTTAGCCTTGAGGATGCTGCGACCATTGCCGACATTGTCCCAGGGGTGGAAAAAGTTGCTCCGCAGGCGGAGAAAAGTGTTGAGACTCAGGTCGGTGACCGCACTGCCAAATCGACATTGCTTGGTGTAACTCCTTCTTACATTGAACTCCTGAACTATGATATGGAAGAGGGTGTGTTCATCACGGAAGACCATCTGACGGCTAACGATAAGGTTTGTGTGCTCGGAGCCGGGCTGGTGAAGAAATTCTTCCC
>DCHH01000129.1:0-1639 GCA_002315625.1 Bacteroidales bacterium UBA1757 | reverse complement strand
GTGGTCGGGGTGATGAAATCGAAGGCGGTCTTTACCGAGACTGTCGGCGAGCTGGCTTCACGTGACCTGAATAATGATGTATATGTGCCTCTGACGACCTTCAACAAGCGTTTTGCTAAGGACAGTCAGTTGTCGAGCGAGATCATGCAAATAACGGTACGGGTGGAGGACTCCGGGCAACTGATGGAGGCTTCCGAGGTGATTCGCAACCTCTTGGACCGTCACCATTTCAATAATAATGACTACACGATTGTCATCCCGTTGGAACTGTTGAAGCAGGAGGAAAACGAGCGGCGGATTTATAATTTCCTGTTGGCTGCGATTGCGGCTATCTCGCTGATTGTCGGTGGAATAGGCATTATGAATATCATGCTGGCAACGGTCATGGAACGCACTCGCGAAATCGGTATCCGCCGTGCTATCGGAGCCCGCCGCAACGATATCCGTAATCAGTTCGTAATCGAGGCCGTGACGATAAGTATTACGGGAGGTCTGATTGGGGTGATCTTAGGTTTGAGCCTGTCGTGGGGCATTGCCCTGTTTACTGATGTAACCACATGTGTAAGAATTTATTCTGTACTTGTGGCATTTACTTTCTCTGTAATCGTTGGCATAGCTTTCGGTTATCTCCCGGCTAAACGGGCTGCTGAACTGAGCCCCATCGAGTCAATCCGATACGAATGATTCTAATTGAAAGTTTCCAACATTATGCTGATAGAAATCAAGGACTTACATAAAGATTACATACTAGGTGCCGACCTTGTGGTTCCCGCCTTGAACGGCATCGACCTTAAGATTGACACCAACGAGTATGTGGCAATTATGGGGCCGTCGGGCAGTGGCAAATCGACCCTGATGAACATTCTGGGCTGCTTGGACACCCCGTCTTCCGGTGACTACCTTTTCCGGGGACGTAACATCAACTCTCTTACCGATGACGAACTGTCTGCGATGCGAAACCGGGAAATCGGCTTTATCTTCCAGAACTTCAATCTTTTGCCGAAACTCTCGTCGGTAGAGAATGTCGAGCTTCCGCTGATGTACGCCGGTGTCTCGCGTGCAGAGCGTCGTGAAAGGGCAGAGCACGCTATGGAAAGGGTTGGTCTGGCCGACCGTATGCAGCACAAGCCTTCGGAACTCAGTGGCGGACAGCGTCAGAGGGTGGCAATTGCCCGCGCTCTGGTGACAAATCCCGGCATCCTGCTGGCCGACGAGCCGACTGGAGCTCTCGATTCACGAACCGGCGTGGAAATCATGTCGCTCTTCGACCAGCTCCACAGCGAAGGTAATACGCTGATAGTCATTACTCATGAACGCGAAGTGGCTGAATACAGCCGCCGCATAATATTTATCAAGGATGGTCTCATCTCCTCCGACGAAGCAAACGTGCGCAAGTCCGATGCCGCTGAAGCCATCCTCCGCACCCGCGGTTAATTAGTATTTTACGCGTATCATTCGCGTAAAAAACCATTATTTTTATGAAAAGGTGTTTGTTTTTGTTAATTTGGGAGCTGGTGGCATGCTCTTTGTCAGGGAAGGTGTATTACCTTGATTTGCAGCAGAGTATTGAGATTGCTAAGGGTGAGAGCTATACTATGAAGAGTTTGAAGGAGGATGCCTCGATTTCGGAGAATAGTCT
>DCHH01000121.1:24834-34243 GCA_002315625.1 Bacteroidales bacterium UBA1757 | reverse complement strand
GTGAATCTGTAAAGAAAAACAGTTGGTCAATTCTTAACAGCGCAAATAATAAGGCAGGTAACGGAGTTGATAATTTCGATAAATAACTTGCGCAAACAGTACTTTTTTAGTACGTTTGCGCAAGTTATTTTTGGAGGGGTATGGAAAAATTCATTGGACGTGAGCAGGAGTTGAAGTGGATGCAGGGCATTCTCAACTCACCAAAATCCGAATTTGTGGCGGTGTATGGAAGGCGCAGAGTCGGCAAAACGCTTTTGATTCGGGCCGCTGCCCATGACAAATTCTGCTTTTTCATTACCGGATTATATGAGAGGCCGAAGTCTGAACAACTGACCAACTTTGCAATTGCCCAGCAGAGATATTTTCACAGCGAAAATTTCACCGTCAGGAGCAATTGGCCACTTGCCTTCTATGATCTTTCCCGGAACATCGAATCTCTACCAAAAGGGAAGAAAATAATTTTCATTGACGAACTTCCGTGGATGGACACGCCAAAGTCGGGGTTCGTAAGTGCCTTGGATAATTTTTGGAATGGCTGGGCCGTATTAAGGGATGACATCAAGCTGATAGTCTGTGGAAGTGCCACCTCGTGGATGCTGGACAACATCATTCATGAAACAGGAGGGTTGCATAAACGGCTGACAAGCGGCTCACTGGCCTTACTCCCGCTGAATCTGAAAGAAATACGTTACTTCCTGAAGAAAAAAGGGTTCTCCTACTCAAACAAGCAAGTGGCAGAATGCTATATGGTCTTCGGAGGCATCCCTTATTACCTTTCCTTGTTGGACAAAGGGCAAAGTATTGCTCAAAACATCGACAGACTCTTCTTCAGCCAAGGAGCGCAACTTGAAAATGAATTCAACGAGATATTCCAGGCCTTGTACAGAAAATCCGGCAAACATAAACAAATCATGGCTGTCCTGTCAAAGAAAGGTATCGGGATGACACGCCAGGAACTGATTGAAGATACAGGGTTTGACAACAACGGAGAGTTCTCAAAAATGCTTGAGGAAATTGAAGAATGTGGTTTTATCCGCTCATATATTCCATTTGGAAAGGAGATAAAGGATGATGATTCAAGAGCAAAAAAGGATACGCTCTACCAAATGACCGACCCTTACTCTCTCTTTTTCTACAAGTTTATCAATGAGAACCACTACCACGACGAGCATTTCTGGACATCAAGCTATACCTCACCCACTCATAATACATGGGCAGGGCTTGCCTTTGAAATGCTATGCCTGAATCATTGCCGCGAGATTAAAAATGCATTAGGAATCGGAGGAGTCCAATCGGTCGCATGCAGCTGGCGAAGCCAAGGAAAGGCACAGATTGACCTGCTAATTGACCGGAAAGACGATACGGTGACAATATGTGAAATCAAATATGCAAAAGACGATTATTCTTTCTCAGAAGAGGAAGAGATTAAACTGAGAAGGAGGATTAATTGTTTTCTGACTGAAACCGGAACAAAAAAGTCAGTCATTACCACACTCATTACGACTTACGGACTGAGACAAAATGCCCACTCATCCAATATCCAATCTGTAATAACCCTTGAAGACCTGTTTTCTATATGATCCAGCCGAAATTTTCCATAATTACCGTGTGTTTCAATGCGGAGAGCGTGATTGAGAGGACGCTCAAGAGCGTTGCGGAGCAGACATATCCCGGTGTTGAGTACCTTATTATTGATGGGGCTTCGAAAGATGGTACCCTTGAGATTGTCTCCCGCTACGAACAGCATATTACACGCGTTGTGAGTGAACCTGACCACGGCATCTATGATGCTATGAACAAGGGAATTTCGCTGGCTACGGGCGATTATCTCTGCTTTTTGAATGCGGGGGACAGGTTCCATCGGGGTGACACACTTGCTGCAATAGCGGCTTCCATTCCGGATGGGAATGGCCTTCCCGACGTAATCTATGGAGAAACCCATCTGACTGATACTGACGGTAACGACTTGGGAACCAGACGGTTCCAGGCGCCGGAAGTGCTTACCTGGAAGAGTTTCAAACAGGGGATGATGGTGTGCCATCAGGCATTTTTCGCCAGCGCACAAATGTCAAAGTCACATCTCTATGACCTTCAGTACCGCTATTCAGCCGACCAGGACTGGTGTATCAGAATTATGAAAGACAGCAGGTGGCTGCACAACACCCGCCTGGTCATCATTGACTATCTGAAAGAAGGGATGACCACCCGCAACCGCATCCCATCCCTCAAGGAGAGATTCCGGATTATGGCCAGACATTACGGCCTGCTGAGCACCCTACTCCACCATCTCTGGTTTATAATCCGATTCCCGTTTCGAAAGACCGACAACTGATTTTGTCTATCGACCGAAGTTTGCAAGGGTATTGCGAAACTCTTCAGGCAGCCCCATATCAAACATTTCCCCATCGAGCCGGACAGCCATCATGCCTGATTTTTCACGGACCTGTTCCAGGGCTGTAGTTAGCTCCACTTCTCCCCGGTCACTGAGCAGACCATCCGATATGTTCCGTGCGAGCTGTGCAAAAACCTCTTGGGTAAGAATGTACTGGCCAAAGACATGGTAATACTTTTTTCCCTGAGAAGCTGTCTCCACTCCCAAATGCTCTTCAGCATACGCGACAGTCGGCTTCTCACAAATACCGCTCATTTCCAAGACATTCTGTTGTCCGTCCGCCCATTTCCCTGAAATAATTCCATAGTAGCTGACCTTTTCCAGCGACACTTCGCTAATGGAGACCATCGGCTTATTATATTTTTCGTAAGCCTCAATAAACTGCAAGGCACAACACTTGTTGGAATGACTGCGATATAGGGTATCACCAAGCAGAAGGAGTACAGGGTCGTTGCCTGCAAACTCCGCACAGCGATACACTGCATCACCAAACCCCCTCTTTTCAGTCTGATAGACATAATGGAGTTTCTTACCGATTTCAAGGATATGCTCCTCGTATGCCACTTTTTCTTTTGCCAATTTGGAGAGATGCTCCTGAGAGAGTTTCGTTTCAAAGAAAAGTCGGTACTGCTCCCGTTCTTCCTTACTGCCAAGCACCAGACAGATTTCGTCAATTCCAGCGGCCAGACATTCTTCAAGGAGCACAAGAATAACAGGTTTGACCTGATTGTCAGTATCGACTACCGGGAAGAAATCCTTCTTGAGAAAACGGGTCTCAGGATAAAGCCGGGTGCCGAAACCTGCCACTGGAATGATAGCCTTGCGAATCGTATGGCGAGGACGGATAGTAAACTTATACGCAGAAAGTCCTTTTTCCCCAAGAAGAGATACCAACTCCTGCTGTGTTTCCTGGCTGCGGGCAAGGAACTGGACAGAACCGTCTCCCTGAGAACCGACACCTTTTCCTCCAAATGTAAGACGCTGAACAGAAGGATCGGACAGTATTTCATGCAATTTAGGGGAGGCCAGTTGTACCGGCGACATCGGAGCAACCATCCGGTCAAAAACCGATTGGGCCTCTGTCATCAGCGCACCCAACTGCTCATCACGTCCCTCGCGCATGTAGGAAATTGCACGTGAAACAATCTCCTGATTGATCTCACCAAGCGCCTTCTGTTCTTCCCGTTCTTCTTGAGTCTCTGCAAAAGGATAGGCTCTGTTCAGGTCAGCCAATATGCGGATGGTGTCCTTTGAAGAATTCAAATTGGCAAACACCCAATATAGCGGCTTTTGAATATTGAACTGTTCAACTGAGACTTCTTCGCCGTCAAACGACATTTTTACAGGGTTCACTCCGAAAGCACACGCCTGGTCTAACCGTCCGCAACGCGATTGCGTACGAAGTTCTCCCCAATAGGCTATGTTCATTTCACCCATTGTATTGAGATTCAATCGGTAAAGCTGATTGAATGCACGACAGACCAGAACACAGATAGCCGCGCTGGAAGAGAGTCCCCGTTTCATTGGCATATCCATTTTTGTGAGATGGATATGTACACCCCCAACCTTGTACCATTCCAGCATATAACTTGCCACACCTGCACAATAACTGAAGAAATTACCACTGCGGGCGATGTCTTTCAGTGTGGGCCCGTCCATGCGGCATTCGAAGTCTTCCCATTCACTTGTGATTTCGGATGCGGAAGATGTTATCCTGAACGTTGACGATGTCTCAGCCGTCGCGTAAATTCCCTGTTCGATGCCCGTCACGATGGCAGCTCCCGGAACTATTTCCGAGTTCATTGACCGATACTTACCGGCCCAGTCACTGTGTTCTCCAAACAGGCACAGACGGCCTGGAACAAATAGTTCAACCATATTCAATACAATTTTTCCTGTGTGGTCCGCGAAGCCTTGTGAGTAATACACTCATCAATGAACCCAATGCCGTAGCCGAAAAGCTGGACGTATGCTGTTCCAATTGACAGAAATGCCACCTTGACACTGCGGTTTTTTATAAGCGATTCAAGGAAAATGCAAATTACATATACTGCGATGGGAAGCAGCCACCATCCTGAACGGAATAAAATAGAGGCCAAAAGCAACAGAATATGACCCACCGCAAAACAGGCAGGAAGCGTATGCACAAGTTTCAAGGCTCCAGGATGCATTTTGTTCAAAAGAATGCGACCACGGCCAAAGGTTCGGACTTGCTTGAAGAAACTCTTAAAACTGTTTCGACGCTTGTGGCAAACGTATGCCTCCGGAAGCAGACGTGGTTCGAACCCCGCCTCCTTAATCCGGAAACTCATATCAATATCCTCTCCAATCATATCCTTGAACCCTCCGGCCTTTTCGTAGCAGGCTTTGGAGATGCCCATGTTGAAGGAGCGGGGGGTGAATTTTTTCACGTTTTTCATACCGCCGCGGATGCCGCCGGTGGTCATGAATGAGGTCATGGAGTAGCTGATGGCTTTCTGCAGGTCGTTGAAGGTTTCGTTGGCTGCGTCGGGGCCGCCGAAACAGTCTGTGTAATCTTCTAAGAGACATTTTCGGACCGTAGCCACATATTGGGGCGGCATGGTACAGTCGGAATCGAAGATGATAAAGTAGTTGCCTGAGGCGTGGTCCATACCGAAGTTGCGGGTCTGGCTGCGGCCGCTATTGGGCTTGGTCAGATACATCAGGTTCAGCTTATCTGAATAGGAATCGCAAACCTCTTTGCAAGGCTGTGTTGAGCCGTCCTCCACAATGACTACCTCGAAGTCCTTGTCAGTCTGAAGGGTCAGGCTTTCCAACAACTCCTTTATTTCGTCCGGCCGATTATAGACCGGAACAATCAGTGACAGATTCAGTTCCATAAGAAATCAGTTGTCATGAGTTTTGAACCGGATTATTGCGACGTTTGCGAACCATTCTGAAAACGGCCATGCCGATAATACCCAGCACGGCAACATACATTATTATAACACAAGTCATACTCAGCACATTTCCTTTCTTGACACTGTCCGGGTCAAACACGAAATGAATCTTGTGGCTGCCGGCGGGGACGTTCATGGCACGAAGCATGTAGTCAACCCGATAATGGTCAACCGGTTCGCCGTCAATGCTTGCCTTCCATCCGTACGGGTAGTAGATTTCCGAAAAGACGATGGTTCCTGGCTGGGAGGCAGTGTATTCATAATCCAGATGATTCGGCGCATACTTTGTCAGATGCACCTCAGCATCTCCAGCACGGTTGAAATCAGAGACATACGAAGCAAACGACTTGTCCAGAACGGCAGTATGACGAAGGTCAAGCCGACGAAGGGCATCGCTCTCCTCATTGGCATTGTCAACCACCAGCACACTATCAACGAACCAGGCGTTGCCCATAGCATCAGGATTGGGCATAGGCTGCGGCTGTCCGTCGCCTCCCTTGACAATGAAGTACTTGGTATTGAGCATATTGATAACATTCATATCCATTTTTGAGATATGCTCATCAATAAGGTCCTGATAGCGGCGCAATTTTGCTGCACTGTATCCGCCGATATGCTTGAGATAGTACGAAGTGCGCGACTCGTTGAAGGAGTTGGTCGTCAGATTAAATACGCGGAAGTGAATATCCGGGTCGGCAAGAATCTGCTTTTCGTAGGGCTGCATTGCAAACTGCGCCTTGTTCTGCTTCGGCGTGACAAAATTGTCATCATTGAAGAAGCGCTTGTCAACGGGCCATAGGTCGGCTACGACCAGCACGCCCAGAAGAGCCACTGTCCAGCCATTTTTCAGCACACCTTTCACGTAGAGCCAAAGAACAGCAAAAGCCAGAACTATGAAGATAAACGAGCGCCAGGCATCGCCCGTCAGCACAGACTGCCTCTCGGCCAATATACCTTTGTAAATAAAGTCGGGCAACTGGGAAGCATACGCTGCATCGCCGGCCGACTTGAAATCGTACATCGAACCTCCGAACAACGCAAATATCAGACATATACCTGCCGTGATTCCGGCCGATACATACAGACCCTTCATAGCCTGCTCTTTAGGCATCTTGCCTTCGAGCAGTTCCTTAACCGCCATAAAGCCCAGCACAGGCATAGTGATTTCTGCAACAATCAATATGGAGGAAACCGCCCGGAACTTGTTGTACATCGGAAAATGGTAGAAGAAAAACTCCGACAACGGCATAAAGTTCTTGCCCCATGCCAGCAGAACGGAAAACAGCGTCGCCACAAGCAATGCCCACTTGAACGGCCCCCTGACTACAATCAGACCAAGGACGAACAGGAAGCAGACGATGGCACCCATATAGACGGCACCCGAGGTAAAAGGCTGGTCACCCCAGTAGAGTGGCAGCTGCTCGCAGAACTGGGCGGCCGAACGCTTGTCGATACCCTTCTTGACCATTGTCTGATAGAGTTCGCTGTCAGTACCGATATTGTAGCCCGAAGCGTTACCCTTGAAGCCGGGAATCATGAATGTCATGGACTCTCCTATCCCATAGCTCCACTGTGTAGCATAGTCAATGTCCAATCCCTTCTGAGTTTTGTTGCCGGCATCATCATCCTTGACCAGGTCGGAATGACCGCCGCGCATGGTCTGTTCGGCATACTCCTGATTTGCAAACAGGCTTGCACCGTTGCAGCCAAGTCCCACCAGGAACGAGGCGGCAAAAATAGCCGAGGCAACGACAAACTGTCCGACACGTTTTTCTTTTACGTATATGTAGAGTTGTGCAAAGAAAAGGACACCAATCAGAAGACATATATAGTACGACATCTGCGGGTGGTCAATGAAGCCGACGGATGTGAACAGCAGAGTAAGGATGGCTCCAAGCCCGTACCGCCCCTGATAGATGAACATGAATCCCGCCACAACTACGCTCATAAGGGGAATTGTGGTCACCTTGAAGAAATGGCCGGCCGGAAAAATCAGCAGGAAATAGGAAGAGAAACCAATTGCCAGAGCACCGGCAATACTGGTCCACTTGCCCACCTTGAACGACCTGAGCAGAATGTAGAAACAGACGAAATATGCAAACAGTGCCAGATAGGCCCTGGCAACACCACCGGGTTTCAGCACCTTGCGGATAGGCTTCAGCCACTGTGTGGAAGGATAGACATATCCGCCCACCTGATAGTTCGGCATACCGCTGAACATGCTCCCCGTCCAGAAAGTGTTCTCGCCCGTATCGGCACGGTATTGACCACCTTCATGCGCCGCTGCATTACCACTCACCACGTCTCCAGCCTGTACAATCTTGCCCTGAAGCGAGGGAGAGCAGTAGATGCATGCTACGACCATAAACACCACCAGTGCAACAAGATATGCACCGTACTTTGAAAAGAATGACTGTTTTTGCATTGTTGTCTGATTCATTGACTGCAAAGATACGTTTTTTTTTACATTGGTCTATGATTTAACGATTTTGACTACTTTTGCACTCATACAAACAGCCAATTCAGTCATGAGTAAAAATAGCATCAGGACAATAGCCGCCATTCTGGCAGGGGGTACTGGCAGCCGCCTGGGTGCAGGATTGCCCAAGCAGTTCATTGAGGTCGGAGGCCGGACCATAATTGAACACACTATCGATAGGTTTGAAGACCATCCGATGATTGACTCTATCGTTGTGGTGATGCACGCCTCGTACATCGGACAGATGGAGGCCCTTGTTGCCAAAAACGGCTGGGAAAAAGTGCAGACGGTACTCCCTGGAGGCAGCGAGCGGTACGATTCGAGTCTTGCCGCCATCCGCACCTTCAGCGACCATCCCGACTGGAACCTGCTCATCCACGATGCTGCCAGACCAATGGTATCGGCGCGAATTATCACCGAGGTAATCATGGCATTGGACAAGTACAGGGCTGTTGACGTAGCCATGCCAGCCACCGACACCATCATCGAAATCGACGAAAGCGGCACCCTTCTCAAGAGCATTCCCGACCGCAATAGACTGCGTCAGGTACAGACCCCGCAAGGGTTCAAGGTGGGTCTGATTCAAAAGGCGTACGAAACAGGTATGTCCAGGGCAGATTTCACGGCAACCGATGACTGCGGCACGGTGGCGCGCTACCTTCCTTCAGAACCGATTTTCGTCGTTGCAGGCGAACCTACAAACCTGAAAGTCACATATCAGAACGATTTGATTCTGCTTGAAGGGCTGCTCTCCAAATAGGAGATAATCTTATTTGTAGAACCGGCTGAGAGATGAACATAGTCGCCGGCATTGCGCCCGACCTTGGCAAACAATTTTTCATCCGACAACCATTTGTCCATACAGGCTGTCAGCGTAGGAACATCGGCAATGCTGCACGCCCCACCGGCAGAAAGCAAGTCCTTGGCCTCCTGGAATTTGTCATATACCGGGCCGATAATGACCGGCTTTCCATAGACCGCCGCCTCAAGTACATTGTGCAGGCCGATTGTACCGAAACCGCCGCCAATGAAAGCCAGGTCGCCATACCGGTACATGGAGGAAAGAATTCCTATGCAATCGACCAGAATACAATCGACCGAATGCACATTTTCAGCGTTCAACTGGGTATAGCGCAAGAAAGGACGCCTTATCTGGTGCTCAATCTCCTTCAGATGATCTTCGTCAATCCGTCGCGGAGCAATGATAAGTTTTACGGACGGATGTTCATTGAAATATGGGATGAACACCGCCTCGTCCGGTGGCCACGAACTGCCCGCCACCATAACACACTTTTTGGGTTCCTCCTTGACAAACGCATCGATAAGGGGCAACTCCTTAGCCTGGGCAGCAATCTCTATTACACGGTCTGAGCGGGTGTCGCCCGTAAGCATAGCCTTGTCTGCAAGTCCTTCTGCAGCAAGAAGTTCCATCGACTGCCGGTTCTGTACAAAGAAATAACTGAAACAGTGCAGCATCTGCTTGTGAAGCCACCAGTATTTTTTGAAAAACGGCTGTGACGGACGGAATATTCCGGAAACAAGGTACGTAGGTACTGACCTTTCATGGAGCATAAGAAGGTAGTTTGGCCAGAATTCATACTTGATGAAAAAGGCCGC
>DCHH01000121.1:19559-24778 GCA_002315625.1 Bacteroidales bacterium UBA1757 | reverse complement strand
AGGTAGCAGACAATGTCCGCCTTGTCATAATCCTGAAATGACTCGCCTGACGGGGAATAGAAGGTCAGCAATATCTTGTACTGCGGGAAATCCCTGTGCAGAGCCTCCATCACTGGACGACCCTGCTCAAACTCACCTATCGATGAAGCATGGAACCACAGATAACTGGCCTGAGGGTCAATCTTTTCATTCAGGATATGCCAGACTGCGTCATGCCCCTTCACCATCTTGGCCGCCCGCTTGTGGAAAAGCGCAACGACGTGGAAAAGAATGGTGTAGATTAGAAAGAAGAAACTATAGACAGCCCTCATTCGATGACGGTAAAGCCTTATCCCAACACCTCAACACACCGTTTCACACGGCGGAATGTTTCCTCCTTGCCAATAAGCTCCACAATGTGGAAAATATGCGGACCTTTCCCCTCACCCACAACTGCAAGGCGGAAAGCGTTCATAGGAATACCCATTCCGTAGCCGTTCGCTTCGGTCCAAGCCTTTGCTGCCTCTTCCATGGCAACAGGGTCGGAGAAATCAAACGGTTCAAGAACCTCGAGAAGTTCGCCCATCTGCCTTGCAGATTCCGGTTTCCAGCGCTTGGCCACCGTCTTCTCATCGTAGGCTTCAGGAGACTTGAAGAAAAACGAAGCGTTCGCCCAGAAATCCTGCACGAAAATCATGCGGTCCTTGATTAGGGCCAGAACCTTTTCCACGTAAGCCTTTGTGCAATGTTTCCCGTCGAAAGGCATTTCGTCTGCGACAATTTCAATCCCCTCCTTTTCTATAAAGGGAATGACCATGTCGGCCAGAGCAGAATTGTCCTTGAGCAGCATATACTGGTGGTTGAACCACTTGCCTTTTTCGTAGTCGAACTTGGCTCCGGCCTTGCTGCAACGGTCAATCGAGAACTGCTCAATGAGTTCGTCCATGGTGAACATTTCCTGTTCGGTACCCGGGTTCCAGCCCAGCAGGGCAAGGAAATTGATAACAGCCTCCGGAAAATATCCCGCCTCGCGGTATCCCTTGCTAAGGCTTCCGGTTGCAGGGTCAATCCAATCCAGCGGGAAGACCGGGAAATTGAGCCTGTCACCATCACGCTTGGAAAGTTTGCCCTTGCCGTCGGGCTTGAGCAACAGCGGAAGATGTGCAAACTGAGGCATGGTCTCTTCCCACCCGAATGCACGGTAGAGCAGAATGTGAAGCGGGGTCGATGGCAGCCACTCCTCTCCACGGATGACATGGGTCACCTCCATCAGGTGGTCGTCAACAACATTTGCCAGATGATATGTGGGCAACTGGTCTGCACTCTTGTACAAGACCTTGTCGTCCAACACGTCAGATTTATAGAGAACTTCACCTCGAATCATGTCGTGAATGGTGATGGTCTGCCCCGGTTCAATCTTGAAACGGACGGTATAGATATCACCGCGCTCAATGCGTAACTTAACTTCCTCGGAACTGAGGGTCAGCGAATTGACCATACTCATACGGGTACGGGCATCATACTGGAAATTTGCATCGACGGTGTGACGCGCCTCAAGTTCCTCTGCCGTGTCGAAAGCATAGTAGGCCGCTCCGCGTGCTACCAGTTCATCGACGTATTGTCTGTAGATTTCGCGCCGCTCACTCTGGCGGTACGGACCGTGGCTGCCTCCAAAGCCGACACCCTCGTCGAACTTTATGCCAAGCCATGTCAGCGATTCGACAATATAGTCTTCAGCACCAGGCACAAACCGCTTGCTGTCAGTGTCTTCGATACGGAAAATCATATCGCCTCCCTGCCGCTTGGCAAACAGGTAATTATACAAAGCTGTCCTGACGCCACCGATGTGGAGGGCCCCCGTGGGGCTGGGTGCAAAACGCACTCGAACTTTTCTTTCCTGCATATTTTTGAAAAATGACCTGCAAAAGTACAATTTTTTTCGTACTTTGCACCGATTTTCAGACTTGCTCCTACCATGAGTATCAAAGACAAGAAAAAGAAAGAGACCTCCATAGTTTTCAAGGTGTTGGCATTCGTTGCGACTTTTGCCCTAATACTTTGGGTCTTTCCCCGCGAGGGCAGTTTCCGTTATGAGTTCCACGAAGGCCAGCCTTGGCGCTACGGCCTGCTGAAGGCCAAATACGACTTTCCCATCTACAAGTCCGACGATGCAATCAAGGCTGAGAAGGACAGCCTTCTGGCCAACTTCGAACCATACGTCCAGCAGGACCGGGTCAAGTTGGAAGAGGTGAAAAAGCAGCTGAGGGAAGATTACGAAAGCTACCTTTGCCTGACCGTTCCAAGGTACTACATTAATTATCTCACCGAACAGTTTGACATTATTTATAAGGCGGGTATCATTTCTGCCAGCCAGATGTCGGAGTTTGAGAAGAAAAAGGTGAAGGGCATTGTCATGGTGTCCGACAATGTAGGCGAACACCGCAGTATCAGTTCCCTTTTCACTGCCAAAAAGGCTTATTCGGCAATACTGAGCAATCTTCCCGTTGGGATCAATGATAGCATCCTTCTGAATGAATTTGATTTGGAAAGGTACATTCTGGAGAACTGCACCTACGACCAATCGACCTCCGCAAAACGCAGGGAAGAGATGCTGCACAACGTTTCGGAGACTTTCGGCATGGTCCAGAAAGACGAGCGCATCGTCGATCAGGGCGAGATTATCACCCACGAAACCTATCTGAAGCTATCATCGCTGAAACGGGCTTCAGGCGAGCGCAGTATTACCGTAGGCGGCTACTGGATACTGGCCGGCCAGACTCTCTGGATTGCCCTGATGCTCGGATTCCTGTTCGTCTATCTGAGAAGGTTTTATCCTGAGATTTTCGGCCATTTGCATACCCTTAACTTCGTTTTGGTTCTCATTCTGATTCTGTGCGTGTTGACATCACTGGTCATCCGAAACGATGAGTTCCTGAACATCTACATGATTCCCTACGCCTTGCTCCCTATTCTGCTCTGTACATTCTACGACTCAAGGGTGGCAATTTTCGCGACTATGGTCACTATCCTTATCTGTGCCCCAATAACTCCGTTCCCGTTCGAGTTCCTGATGGTGCAGATGGCAATGGGATTCACCGCCATCCTTACCTTGAAGGATTTCACGCAGCGGTCGCAACTGGCCCTTTGCATTTTAGGCATACTCATCGCCTACTGTTTTTCATATACCAGTCTGTCAATGCTCCAGCAGGGAGGTGTAGATCAGGTTCAATGGATTACATACGTCTCGTTCATCGTGAATGCGCTGTTGTTGCTGTCGTCCTACCTCCTTATATATTTGTCTGAATGGGCATTCGGATTCACTTCAAACGTGACTCTCATGGAACTGGCCAACATCAACTCTCCCCTGTTGCGCCAATTCTCGGAAATCTGTCCCGGCACATTCCAGCACTCGCTTCAGGTTTCCAACCTCGCTGCCGCAGCCGCCTCAGCCATTGGAGCCAACTCACTGCTGGTCAGGACTGGTGCACTCTACCACGATTTGGGCAAGATGGCCAATCCGCAATATTTCACGGAGAATCAGGATGGGGCAAATCCTCTCAGTTCAATGCCCGCCGACAAAGCGGTAAGATTCATCACCGGGCATGTCATCGACGGTATGAAACTGGCTGAAGAACATCATCTGCCAAAAGTTCTGCGCGATTTTATCACGACCCACCACGGCTCAGGTCCAGCCCGTTATTTCTATACCTTATTTAAAAATGAGCACCCGAAAGAAGATGCTCCTAGCTACTATTTCTATCAAGGGCCCGACCCGTCAACCCGTGAAACAGCCATACTGATGATGGCCGACACAATCGAAGCCGCCTCTCACAGCATGAAGGAATATACTGAAAGTTCTATTGACCAGCTTGTTGAAGACCTTATTGGCCGTCAGATTTCTGCCGGTTCGTTCAAGGATGTCCCTATTACTCTTCAGGAAATTGAGGTCATCAAGAAAGAGATGAAAAGCAAGCTTCGCGGCATGTACCACACCCGCATCAGCTACCCCAAAGAGGTCACTTCCCGATAAGGGTCATGAATTCCTGCCGGGTCTTGGCTTGATTGAAAGCCCCGGTAAAATCGGAAGTGACAGTTACGGAATTCTGCTTCTCGACACCCCGCATCTGCATGCACATATGCTGTGCCTCAACCACAACCATAACTCCCAACGGATGCAGAGTGTTCTGGATGCACTCCTTAATCTGTGTAGTCATGCGTTCCTGAATCTGCAAACGTTTGGCAAAGATGTCAACGACCCTGGCTATCTTGCTCAGGCCGGTAATGTATTCGTTCGGTATATATGCGACATGCGCCTTTCCGTAAAATGGCAGCATGTGGTGTTCGCACATTGAAAAGAAGTCGATGTCCTTGACAATGACCATCTGGTGATACTCTTCATGGAACATGGCCGAACGCAGCACCTCTTCGGGATTCATCCGATAGCCGTACGTAAGGAACTGCATCGCCTTTGCCACCCTTTTCGGGGTCTTGAGCAGCCCTTCGCGCTCCACATCTTCACCTAAAAGTCGGATTATTTCACGGTAATGGCCTGCTATTTCGGCCTGGGTTTCGTTGTTCTCAGTGTCGAGAATCAGGTTCTTGTCAACCATGGTCAGTCAATCAGTACATTGATTTTTTCACGGACGATGGACATCTCGCGTCCGTATTCAAATGCCTTCTGGAATTTGAGCAGCACTTCGTAGGCCTCTTCATACGTCATGTAGTCACCTACCCGCAGACGCCAGAAGGGAGCCGAATAGCGCACGTAGGTAGAAAGGCCTGGCATGTATGCCTTGAGATGGATTTCACGCTGGAAAGCCTCCTGCTTTGCCGTGGCCTGATTGTTTCCGGCGTATGCCTGCACCCGGTAGCCAGTCATGATTACACAGCGGTGACCATCTACGATTTCAATATTTTCGGGGGTTGTTTTGCCTGGAATTCCTATGAGACCCCGTATCCTTTCGTCCTGGAAAATCCGTACCTGTCCCATTGTGTCACTTGAAGGTACAGCTGTAAGATTTTCCAGAAAGTCAACCCTTGAAATCTGCTCGTTGTTGTCACGCAAAGAGAAGACATCCTCGGGGGTAATGACGATATCATCCTGCGCCTGAGCCTTCTCAGCCGTCAGAAAAAGGGAAATGGCACAGATGCTGCAAAGCACCCATGCCATTCCTTTCCTATTTGATTTCAAACCCATCGTATGGGAATTAGAGGGTCTTGAGAACGTCGTTGGTCTTGCG
>DCHH01000121.1:0-19492 GCA_002315625.1 Bacteroidales bacterium UBA1757 | reverse complement strand
ATGACCTCTTCCCAACCCTGACGGCCAAGGCGTACGGGAACACCGATACAGATGTCCTTCTGGCCATATTCGCCTTCCAGATATACGCAGCAGGGAACTACGCGCTTCTGGTCGTGAAGGATGCTTTCAACAACGTAAGCTGCAGCAGCACCGGGAGCATACCATGCGGAAGTACCCAGCATCTTGGTCAGGGTAGCACCACCGACCATGGTGTCAGCAACGACCTTGTCAAGTTCTTCCTTGCTCAGGAACTGGCTTACGGGAACGCCCTTGTAGGTAGCGAAGCGGGTAAGAGGAATCATGGTGGTGTCACCGTGACCGCCGATAACGGTAGCTTCGATGTCGTTCAGGCTGGCATTGCCGAGAGCCATTGACAGATAGGTTTTGAAACGTGAGCTGTCAAGAGCACCACCCATACCGATGACGCGGTGACGGTCGATACCGGTTGAGGTGACTGTCAGATAGGTCATGGTGTCCATCGGGTTGCTGATGACAACGATAATGGCATTGGGTGAGTATTCCGTTACGTTCTTGACAACGCTCTTGACGATACCGGCGTTCACACCGATAAGTTCTTCACGGGTCATACCGGGCTTACGGGGAATACCTGAAGTGATGACGACGACGTCTGAACCAGCGGTCTTGCTGTAGTCATTGGTCGTACCAACAATCTTGGTGTCCATGGTAAGCATGCAGGAAGCCTGGGTCATATCCAGAGCCTTACCTTCGGGAATACCTTCCTTGATATCAAGCAGGACAACTTCGTCGGCCACTTCGCGGCAGGCCAATACGTCGGCTGCAGTTGCTCCAACATTGCCGACACCGATAACAGTTACTTTTGACATAGTGTTTTTATTTAATTGAGATGCTTTCAAGTGATTTGTGGTGCAAAGATACACCTTTGTTTTTTAATTCTCCCACTAAGTGCATAAAAATAAATATCTTTGCAGTCACTACCGAGTGAAAACGACATGGAACATACCAAACCCAGAATACAATTCATCATCAACCCCATTGCAGGGCATGGAAGGGGAGAAAAAATCATCTCCGAAGTGGAGCATCTCCTTGACAAAGAACGGTACGGAGAGCCTTTGGTTACCCTCACACGCGAACGGGGCGATGCCACCCGTCTGGCACAGGAGGCCATTGCCCAAGGTCGTGATATCGTTGTGGCAGTCGGTGGAGACGGTACGGTCAACGAAGTGGCACGCGCCCTGGTCGGCTCATCAACCGCCCTCGGAATCGTCCCCTGCGGGTCAGGAAACGGTTTAGCCCTCCACGTGGGAATTCCTTTGATTCCAAGTCAGGCCATCGGGATTCTGAATCGTGAGCATATTCAGACCATCGACAGTGCCACCATCAACGGCCACCCTTTTTTCTGCACCGCCGGCGTGGGGTACGATGCCAAGGTGGCATACGAATATGCCCATTCCGGTACTCGCGGACTCCTTACATACGTTCAACAGGCCCTGGTCTGGTGGTCGAAATATGAGCCTCAGGAATACCTTATTATAACAGAGCACGACACCATCCGTACCAGAGCCCTTCTAATCACCTGCGCCAATGCCAACCAGTGGGGAAACAACTGTCATATCGCCCCAAGCGCATCTCTCGTGGATGGCTTACTGGAAGTGACCATCGTCCACCCCGTTACCGTTCCCAACGGAATCAAACTGGCCATGCAACTGCCCGGCTTTTCCATTGAAAACAACAAAAACGTCGTCACGCTCCACGCTAAAAATATCCGCATAGAGCGTCCACAGGCAGATGTCGCCCATTTTGACGGTGAAGCATACATGGAAGATGCCGTTATCGACCTGGCTGTCCGTCCCGCCTCCCTTCGTATTCTCACGCCATTAGACCGTTCTTTATGATCAGAAAACGGTTGTTTTGGCTGATATTGGTGTGGTCAACAATGTACGTCCGGGCCACAGAACCGGTCTATACCTACACCAATTATGACCATATCCGTGACCTGCAGAACAATTACATTACCAGCATGGTCCAGGACGAAGAGGGGCTCATCTGGTTCAGCTCGTGGAACGGACTGTTCTCTTTCAACGGATATACATTCCAGCGGTACGACCTTGTTTCTGACAAAGGGCAGTTAATCGGCAACAACCGCATCAACCAGATTGTACTGAGTTCGGCCGGCGGACTTTACTGCATTTCCCAGGACAAGAACATATATCTGTTTGACAGAAAAGAAAAGTCATTCACAAATCTGTCGGCCTTCGCCGGGCTTCCCGACCATTTTGCAGCCATCAGTTTCTATCCCCTGTCCAAGGGGGTGACGTGGGTGGAGGCACGCAATAACTACTGTATCCGCATTGACGAACGGGTTCCACTGTCGGCCGACGGGATGGTTTCCTATACCCAACTGCTCAACATTGGCAATAACCGGGTCAATGGAATATTAGAGGACAGTCAGGGTGGAGAATGGGTGCTTACTACACACGGAACATTCCTGTTTGATTCCGACACGATTTTTTTGAATGAACCATTCCGTTATGCCGAAGAAATGGACGGAAGCGTATGGCTGGCCACTCCTTCAGGTGAAATCAGCCACTTTGACCTAAAAGGGCGGACTTGTGAACAGGTTTCGATTGGGAAAACTCCGGAAAAGATAACCATGTTCAAAAAGCAGAACGATTCAATCCTTCTCATAGGCACTTCCGATGCGCTCCTTTCCTACAACCCAACTGGGGAAGTTACTGTGTTGGCTTATCTTTCAAATGATAAAGGTATCGGAGTGGCGTATTCCACCTATAGCGATTCGAGTGGGAATCTATGGGTGATTGGAGAGCGCCCAGGGATTCTCCGAATCAATTCCGCTGGAGCTTCACACTATTATCCTCCCCTTCCCCTGAATGAGGTTGAGGTGGATTCAAAAGGCAACCGCCCAATGGTCAGAGAAGACCTTTCGGGACGTGTATGGATAATTCCCCGAAACGGAAGTCTGTGCTATTACGATTCTGATGAAGACTGCCTGAGATATCTCCGGCAGAATGGAAGCGTTGTCTCACCTCCCTGCCGCCACAGTTTTTCCGACAACCAGAATAACCTGTGGATCTGTTCCAGTAAATCTCTTGGTAAACTTTCCCTATACCAGACCCAATACGATATTCTCCCAATCGACGAAACCGAATTCGGCATCCGTTCCCTCATGACTGACCATGAAGGGAATCTTTGGGCCGCATCCAAAAAAGGTTATATCCACCTGTTCGACCGCGAGTTGAATCCAGTCGGCTACCTTAACCGTAAAGGGGAGATTGTCTCTACCCCCACTGTCTTTGAGGAAAATATCTATGCCATGCTTGAAGACAGCCGGCACCGCATATGGATTGCGTCCAAGGGAGGAGGCCTTTTCCTTATTCGGGACCGGCACGTTGAGCATTTCCTCCACGACGACCGAGTTGCCTATTCGCTTTCACACGACTATGCGGTTTCTCTACTTGAAGACAGCCGTCACCGGATTTGGGTGGGATGCCATAGTAGCAAAGGGCTTAACCTCGTCCAAACCGATGAGCATGGGAACATTCAGTTCATCAACGGGTACAACCGGATGGGCAACTATCCCGATTATCACGGGGAACTGGTCCGTTGCATCGCCGAGACCCCCGACAGCATTATTCTGGTGGGAAGCACTACCGGACTGGTGGCTTTCCGAAGCAACTTCCAGATGATTGAGCAGGTCAACTTTCAAACCTATTTCCACGAGATTGACAGCCTTGCTTCATTGAGTGACAACGATATAATGGACTTCTGCACCGACCGGGAAGGGAATATATGGTTGGGAACCCATTTCGGCGGACTGACCCGTGTTATCGACAAACGGGAAATCCTCACAGGGGATGCCTCATTCACCCAGTCCTCGGTTGCTGTCCGTCAGGCCCTCGGACAAGTGAATTCCATGATATCTGATACCCTTGGACGCATTTGGACTGTTTCGAACAGTTTCTTTTCCTGCTTTGACCCCAGCAGCGGACACTATGATTTCTATGAGTCCGCTTCCTTCGTGCCGGAACATGTCCTTTTTCTTGACAATGCCTCCATTACTCTTCCCGACGGACGCATTGCCATAGGCTCAGAACAGGGGGTATTCCTGTTCAATCCATATACCATTCAGAAGAGTCTGTCGGCCCCGGCCCTTTCGTGTGAAGGGGTATGGCTGTCAGACGGCACACTGCTTCCGCGTCAGGAAAGTGAGATTGTCCTGACCCCCTCACAGCGTGATGTCCGTTTCCGCTATGCCGCCCTGGAATACCATTCGCCCGGACAAATCCGCTATTCATACCGCATGCTGGGCCTGGAAGAGGAGTGGAATGATGTTCAGGAGAGCCGTACGGCAAGCTATTTCAATCTGCCCTCCGGCCACTATGTGTTTCAGGTCCGCTCCACTAATCACGACGGCGTGGCATGTGACAATATCCTTGAAATTCCCATCTTCCGCCAACCGACCTTCTGGGAATCCGGCTGGCGCTATCCGGCCTTTATCCTTATTGTCCTTTGCACCGCCGGACTGCTCGTCGGCATTCCTCTGACAATTGTCCGGCTCCGTCGGAAAATCGCCCAGGAGGCGGCCGAGCGGGAGAAACTGCAGGCCTATTGTCTGGCGTTGCTGGCCGAAAAGAAAGAAGCGGAAACAAAGGAAGTCCCGGAGAAGGATGGGGAGGACAAACCTTATCTGGCAGAGAAAGACCGTCTGTTTATGGAACAGATAAGATCTTTCATCCTTGAGAACATTGAAAACTCCGAACTGGTAATAGACAATCTTGCCGATTCGTTGGGAATGAGCCGGACAGTCATGTACAAGCGGACCAAATTGCTGTTCGGTATGTCACCCGTTATGCTTGTACGCCATATCCGCATCCTTCATGCCGCTACACTGATTGATGAGGGGAGTCTTAACGTTACCGAAATCGCCTACCAGTGCGGCTTCAGCAACCCTAATTATTTCAGCACATGTTTCAAGGAGCAGTTGGGGATGACTCCCTCCGAATACAAGAGCCGTTCACAAAAAACCAATTTTTGAAGATTGTCGGATAATTTCTGTAGGCAACTCACGCCATTTGAGCGTAGTTTTGCATCAGAACATTATAACACTTCAAATATGCTTTTCAAAAAACTCTCCCTTATTGCACTGCTGGCCATTACGCTTTCCAGCGCAGAGGCAGCCGACAAGCCCGTCATCAAGGTTGATTTCAACGAACCATCCCGAAAGGATGAAGAAGTTCTGGAACCGGGATACACTCCATGGAACGTCAAAAAAGACTGCCATTTTGCATCTATAACCTTGGAAGGTGTCACCTTTTCGGTCGCCTCCGAACGCAATCTTCGAAATGGCTGGAACAAGGCTTTTGTGCAGGCTGCCGTGGAAAATTCCAAACTGCTCGGAGACGGACTGAATTTTGAAAATAAAGGGTCGGACGGCTTCTTCACCCTGACCATCAAAGGGCTTCCCGTCGGCTCACACACCATTCAAACCTACCACAACAGTTGGCAGGACCCCGCCACCAGTACAGGGTACCCCATACATATTTACTGCAACGGCGACTCTGTCACAACCATTCGCCGCACCTTCCGCGTAACCACAGCCGCCAACGCCGCCATCATGGCCTACACCTTCAACATTGCAAATATGGGTGATTCTGTCGTCTTCCGCTTCGAGACCACTATTGACGATGTTGCAGATGACCCGACAAAATCCAACTACGATGTCACTCCCCTGCTGAATGGTTTTGAATTGAACACCATCAGTGTAGTCTCCCAAGCAAAGATTCCAAACCCTGCCGATGCCGATATGCACATCGACGGTGACAGCGGCTTCTACCTGATGAGCTGGTCGCCGGCAAACACATCCATTGCCCATCACCATCTCTACATCGGCACCAATTTGGAAACTGTAAAAAATGCCACCACTTCGTCTCCGGAATACAAAGGGAAGAAGAACTACGCCGACACCACCTATCTCATCGAAGACCTCTATTGCCTGAACACATACTACTGGCGTGTGGATGAGGAAGATGCCAACGGAACCGTTACTCCCGGTGTGGTCTGGAGTTTCCGTCCACGCAAACTCGCTTTCCCCGATGCTGAAGGTTACGGACGTTATGCCACCGGAGGACGTGGCGGTGATGTCTATCATGTCACCAACCTCAACAAAAGCGGTGAAGGGTCACTGGCATACGGTATTACCACAGCCAAAGGCCCCCGCACCATCGTTTTCGATGTCTCTGGCATCATTGTGTTGGGTGGGCGTCTTACCTGTTCCGCCGAATATGTCACCATTGCCGGCCAGACGGCTCCCGGACACGGCATCTGCCTTGCCGACCAACCTTTTGGAGTCGGCAGCGAGGGGATTGCCCGTTTCCTTAGAATGCGCCTCGGACTGGGTGAAATTATTGACGACGAGGGCCACCGCCGCACGGCCGACGGTATCGGTATGGCAGGTGCACAGTACAGCATCCTCGACCACACCTCTATCAGCTGGACCATCGACGAGGCTTTCTCTTCCAGAAATGCCCACAACATGACGCTGCAGCGTACCATGCTGGCCGAAGCTCTTGGAATTGCCGGCCACAAGAACTACGCTGTCGGTAAGAACCACGGTTTCGCAGCTACTATCGGCGGCGATGTGGGCTCTTTCCACCACAACCTGCTCATCAACTGCAACGGCCGCAACTGGAGTCTTGGCGGCGGACTGGACGGAAACGGCTACTATTCGGGCAGGCTCGACATTTTCAACAATGTGGTCTATAACTGGGGTGGACGTGCCACCGACGGCGGTGCCCACGAGGTGAACTTCGTGAACAACTACTACAAAATCGGACAGGCCAGCAACGTCACCACAATGCTGCTCAATGCCCAGCTCGAAGGAACGGGCAAGGGAAGCCAGTCGTATTATGTCAGCGGAAATATCCGTCAGGCCAAAGACAACGGGGCGCTGACATACGACAAAGAAGGGGATACCTACAAGTACTCACTTTACAGCGGCCAGAAACTTGACTGGGAGGTGTGGGTTGACAAGCCATTCTTTCCCTCGTACGCTAAGATTGAATCGGCAAAGGATGCCTACAAGAGTGTATTGAGCGATGTTGGTGCCACAATGCCATTCTTCGATCTCCACGACCAGCGGATGATTCGCGAAGCCCTTACTGGCACCCACACATACGTTGGAAGCATTTCCAAACTGAAAGGGCAGATTGACAGCCATGAAGACTGCGGCGGATATGAAGTCTATCCGGAAGTGTCGCGTGCCGCCGACTTCGATACCGACCAGGACGGCATGCCCAACTGGTACGAAGAGCTGATTGGCAGCGACCCGGCCGTAGCCAACAACAATGACGACCCCGACCACGACGGTTACACCCTTCTGGAAGATTATCTGGAATGGATGGCCCATACCCAGGTAGTTATGCAGACCGGCAACAAGGACACAGTCGATATTGCCGTACTCTTCAAGGGATACACCAGCAAACCGCAATATACCATCGTGGAAAAGAACGGCTCAGTAGCCGCCTCAATCGAGGGCTCCAAACTGATGCTGAACGCTTCACAGCAGGGATTGACCAGCATTGTCATCAAAGTGACCGACAGTGAAGGCTCCACCTATCAGCGTCGTGTGAATGTCTCTGTCACCGGTCCTGATGCCCTGCCCCAACCCCTTGTAGAAGACCAGATGCAAGTGCGTCATTTCACCGTCTATTCGCTTCATGGAGAAGAACTTATTGACAGCGAAGCCCATGGCGAAAGTGTCTATAGCCTCCCCATCAACGGACTGGACCACGGCGTCTATATTGTCAAAACCCTCGATGAAAAAGCTAATTCCCACTCCTTCAAAATCATTCTCTAATGAAAAAAAGCATTGTTCTTCTCGTACTTTCATTGATTACGCTGACCCTTATGGGTCGCACACCTGCTTTCCCCACTGCCGAAGGTTATGGCAAATGGGCTACGGGAGGCCGTGGCGGGCAGGTTGTTGAAGTTACCAACCTGCTGGACGACCCAAGCAATCCTCCGGCCGGAAGTTTTCGGTGGGCATTGAAACAGTATAAAGGACAACCCATCACCATCGTCTTCCGGGTGTCGGGCATCATCGACCTGAAAGGAAACGATTTGCGAAATAACCGCAGTGACATTACCATTGCCGGGCAGACAGCCCCGGGAGACGGCATCTGTATCAAGGGTGGCTGCGTCAACCTGGGAGGAAGCCGCAACCTCATCATCCGCCACATCCGCTCGCGTGTTGGGGTACTGGACGACAATTCCTACAACCCGGATGTGGCCCCCGGTAAGGACCAGTTCATTGCCGGTGCCAGTCTCAACATTGAGAACGGCGGCAATTTTATCGTTGACCACTGTTCTTTCTCCTGGTCGGCAGAAGAGAACGTTGGTTTTTACGACAACGACAATACTACCGTGCAATGGTGTATTTTCTCGGAAGGACTTTATGATGCCGGTCACGGAAAGGGAGCACGCAGCTATGGTGCCGTACTAGGTGGAAAGACCGCCACATACCACCACAACCTGCTAGCCCACAACTACAACCGTTCACCGCGCTTTGGTGCGACGACCAAAAACGATGTGGTGATGCTGCTCGACTATGTCAATAATGTCAACTACAATTCCGGCAAAAAAAACTCATGCTACGGAGGCGACAACCGTCAGGGAGATGCCGGTTTGTTCCAGCTGAACTATGTCAACAACTATTATAAACCCGGCCCCGCCTACCCCGGTGACCGTCAGACCGTTTTTATCGGTGCTTCCTACTGCAACCCAAGTCAGGGAGATCAGGGGAAGAGTTATGGCAAATGGCACCTCTCGGGCAACTATATGGAAGGTTCATACGCTCAAAGCAAGGGACTTAACACCAACAACTACAACGGTTTCGACATTTCTGCCTATACTGAGGCCGTTCCCGGACTCACGCTGAATGACATGAAATCGGATCACATTCCGGTGGCCGAACCCGTCATCACCGAAACGGCCGCCCAGGCCTATCAGAGTGTTCTCAAGGGTGTGGGAGCCTTCCCCCGCGATACAGTCGATCGCCGTATCATCAACGAAGTTCGCACCGGAACCGCTTCCGGACACGGAACCTTTGACAACCACCGGGTAAAGGGCATCATCAACAAGCCCTCCGATGCCGGCGGCTACGGTGAATTCCGCACATACGGACAAGTTACTGACAATGACCACGATGGCATGGACGACGCCTGGGAATTGGCAAACGGATTTGACCCCACAAGACCCGAAGACCGCAACTATATCCTTAAATCGGGATATACTGCTCTTGAAGCCTATCTCTGCTCACTTGTCGGAGAGAATATTCCTATTGAAAGGGAACAGCCATACGACCTGACGGTAGCCAAAGACGGAAGCGGCAATTTCACCACCATCAATGCCGCTATTGAGGCGGTTCCCGAGGACGGCAAACGTCACACGATTTTCGTCCGCAACGGCATCTATGAAGAAAAGGTGTTCATCGGAACCCACCACACAGGCTCCTCGAAAATCATCTCCATGATAGGAGAGGATGTTGACAAAGTCATCATCACGTGGGAGGACTACCACGGCTGCACCATATCCGACTATCCCGGCAAGGGGACCATCTCCAATGCCGGCGGACAGTACTGCGCCACAATGACGGTCAATGCCAAGGATTTCTATATGGAGAACATCACCGTGCAGAACCCTAGCACGAAAGCGCAGGCTGAGGCCCTCTACCAGTGCGGTGACCGCCAGATTCTGAAGAACTGCAAGATTCTCGGTTTCCAGGATACCCACCGCACGAAAAAGGGAGCACGCTATTTCTACTACGACTGTACCATAGAAGGACATGTCGATTTCATCTATGCCGGCGGCACATGCTACTTTTATCGTTGCAACATCGTAAGCGTAGGCAAAGGTTACCTCACAGCTCCCGAAGACATTCCCTATTATGCAACTTTGGGCAGCGGCAAAAAGCTCTATTACGGCTTTATTTTCAACGATTGTGACATCACGGCAAAGAACACCTCCGTCAAGGATGTCTATCTGGGCCGTCCTTGGGCCAAAGAATCTGGCAGTATTTTTATGAAATGCCGGTTGGGGAGCCACATCCGTACCGAAGGGTGGTCCACGATGGGAGGAGATGATTACCAGACCACTTCGATGGGCGAATACAAAAACCTCACGGCAGACGGCACCGCCCTGGCCGATGTCTCCAAACGTGTGTCTTGGAGTTTTCAGTTGACCGACAACGAATACTACAATCTGATGAACCTGAAAACCATTTATCAGGCCGTCAACTCAAAAAACACGTTCGACCCCCTGAATGAAGTTGTAGCCGTATATCCTCCAGCCAACTTCAAGGTTAGCGGTAAAACACTCACGTGGGACACTGTTGCCAATGCAAAGGCATACGCCATCTATGCCAACGACACCCTGATTGACTACACGGCAACCAACCGCTACTGTGACACCCGCGCTCTTGCCAAAACAGTTACATACAAGGTGAAGTCCATTGCTGAGAACGGTTGGATGAGTCCCTTCAACGGAACGCCGTACAACCTTACCTACCATCTGCTCGATTCTCTGTTGAATCCCGACCATAGGGTAACCGTAGCAACACAGGTTCTTCCCTCGGCAACAGGCTCTGTCAAACGGACACCCGATTTCCCCAGTTATGTATTGGGCAGCACCGTTGAACTGTCTGCTACACCTATTTCAGGATACAGGTTCAGTTTCTGGAGCAATCAGGCAGGTGATACCCTTTCTACCGAAGCCGTCTATAACCATACGGTTACAAAGGCCGATACCATTACAGCCAATTTCATAACATCTCCTACCTACACACTGACCCTCCTTCTGGAAGGCGGCAAACAGTCACTCGTTTCCGTCAGTCCAAAGCCCTTTGTCTCTGGAGGGAAGGAAGTGTATGAAGAAGGAACTGCTGTCACGCTGACCGCTGCCAGTCACCATTATCACGCATTCTCCCATTGGGACGACGGTTCAACTGAGCTGGAGAGGACAATTGTCATTGCAAGCGACACGACAGTAACGGCTTTCTTTACCGATTCCGCATACCTGTTGGCTTGGGATTTCAGCACCACAGGCGACAAGGCGTACAAGGCAAACCAGAAGAGAGAGTCATCCCTTTCAGGAACCCTTTACCTGACCAATGATAATGGGAAGCAGTTTTTATGGGACGATCATTCCGCTCCGAAAGGTGGATGGATGGGACAGCCGGCGGTCTGCAACGGTAACTCAGTGAGCGACAATACTTTCTTCTATATCAATTGCAGCGTGGAAGAGTACGGGAAGCTTCGGATATCGTTCTCGTATGGTGCCAAGAACCATGTCTGGTCGCGCTATCTGCTACAATATGCAACCGATGATGGCGACTACACAGATTTCGGGAGTATCACACTGACCCAATCCAACCTTGGAAAGTGGACTACAGCCGAATTTAAACTTCCATCTTCGTGTGACTATTGCGAGGAGGTAAGAATACGCTGGTATCCCGACCTGACCTCCAAATTCATGGGCAACAAGTACGGTTATGAAGGTTTTTCGCTCTCCGAAATCTACATCCTCTCCGGCGACATCCAGCCGGAGCCGCCTACAGCCATTGAATCAGTAACAGCCGACAAGACATTGAACCATTTCCAGATATATGACCTCAGCGGAGTTTTGATAGTCGAAGGAACAGGTTCCATCCCGGAATCATCGCTGAGAACCGGCATCTACCTGGTCAGATACCATCATACCGACGGCTCTACCCTTACCCAAAAGCTGAAAATCTGCCGCTGACTATAAGCTATTGTTGTTCACCTTATTGACACGACGGGTTCCGTCTGTGTAAATTAATTCTATGATATACAGCCCTCTACGAAGGGGGCGGATGTCGGCCTGACCCTCGCCGAAAGAGACTTTGTTGCCGCAAAGGTCATAGATTACATGCCGCTCAATCTGTCCGTCCGAACCCTCCAGAAGCGAAGGCAGTGCAGCAGGCGGCTCTGGCTGGATATCGCCCGAAAGCAGATAGATTTCAGACAGAGAAAATCCTTCATAGCCGTACTTGTTGCCCATGAATTTTGAGGTCACGTCTGGATACCAGCGTATTCTCACCTCCTCGCAATTGTCAAGAGAGGATGGAAGTGTCAAATCTGCGGAAACCCACTTTCCGAGGGTTGATTGAGACAATGAGATACTCCCGAAATCGGTGTAATCGCCATCGTCAGCAGCACATTGCAGCACATAGCGTGACCATACATGGTTCTTGGCGCCATACGAGAACGATATCCGAAGTTTCCCATAGTCTTCAACACTGCACTTTATATAGAAGTAGGCATTGTTGCTCACCGAGTTACCATTGCAGGCAGCCGGCTGTCCCATCCATCCGCCTTTCAGAGTGGAATAATCGTTCCAGGCATACTGTTTTCCCTTGTCATCGGTCAGATAAAGGGTTCCAGAAAGTGATGATTCCCTCTGTTGGTTTGCCTTGTAGGCCTTATTGCCTTCAGTGCTGAAATCCCAGGCTAACAGGTATGCGGAATCGGTGAAGAAAGCCGTGACCGTCGTATCGCACGTCATGACAATTACCCGCTCCAGCTCGGTAGAACCGTCATCCCAGTGGGAAAAAGCATGGTAGTGATGGTTTGATGCCGTGAGAGTGACCTCTGTCCCTTCCTCATATACTAACCGTCCTCCAACGCTCTTTGGCTGAGGGCTCTGGGTCAGAAGTGAGGGCTTTCCCCCTTTCATCTCACAATTCAAGACGAATGTCGGCTTGGGGCCGAAATAGCCGCGGATTGTGTCGGCTGCCGTGACGGGATGTTCATAGACATCATCCGTCGATAGTGTATCTCCAGCTGCATTTGTCCAGTACAGAAACTTGTAACCGAAAGCGGGTGTCGCCGTCAATGAAAGTGTGGTTCCCAGTACGCATGTCGGATATGAAGGGGTGCGCGTAATGGTACCGGCTCCTTTTGGAACCACCTCCGTAGCTATCTCAACGCGATGGTCGGGATTGAGCAATGAGTCGAGCAGATTGTAGGTGAGATTGTAAGGTGTGCCGTTAAAGGGACTCATCCATCCGTTCTGCGCAACAGACTTCACCTGATAGGAGGGCTGTCCTATAGTCTCGCGGACATCGTAATAGCTGTTGGTTGCGGTATAGTCAAGAAGCACTCCGTCCGCATAGACAGCGTATGCCACTGCCCCATCGACCGGCGACCAGCTCAGGGAGCGCCCGCTGGCCTTGAAGTTGGCCGGAGGATAGACAGCAACCACTTCGTTTAAGGGGTCAAATGTCTTTTGCTTGTTGACGGCACTATATATTGTCTTGAGATTCATTAGATTATAATACTCGTTCTCAGTAAGTTGAAAACTCCAGTCAACCCTCTTGGAAACATCTGCCAGGGCTGTTCCGGCGGCATTCATGCTTTTGTATTCACCCATCGAGGTGGTCTTGTAGGACTCGTCGCCCATCTTTGACCAGCCTTCCGGCCGGATATGGCTGCCAAGCCGGCAGTTCATGAAAATGCTGCCCGATTCACCTGCCCAGGGACGGCCCAAATAGGCTTTAATACTGCTGTTTTTGGCCGTAAGGTTACAGTCATTGAAAATAAGTCCGTAGTAAAGTTTCTTACCGTTCTCGCGCAGTGCATAGTATGGAATATCCTCAGGAGCAGTCAGATAGCCGTCGCCCACGCTCACGATATTGCAACGGTAGAAGTAGCATGTACCTCCTGCATATATAAAATCGACATGTCCCTCTATAGTACAGTCGTAATAGAAATAACGTGCTCCCTTCTTCGTTCGGTGGGTATCCTGAAAACCGAGAATCTTGCAGTTCTTCAGAATCTGGCCGTCACTGCACTGGTAAAGGGCTATGGCCTGCGCCTTTGAATAGGTGTTCTGCACAGTGACGTTCTCCATGTAGAAGTCCTTGGCATTGACGGTCATGGTTGCGATATACTGTCCGCCGGCATTGGTGATAGTTCCCTTCCCAGGATAGTCTTCAATAGTGCAGCCGGCATAGTCGTCCCAGGTAATGATGACCTTATCAACATCTTCTCCAATCATGGAGATTGTCTTGTTGAGGGTGGCATAATGGGTGCCGACGAACACCTTTTCTTTATATGTTCCGTTCTTGATGAAAATAGTGTGCCGCTTGCCATCCTCGGGGATTGACTCTATTGCTGCATTGATTGTCTTGTAGTCACCGCTGCCGTCCTGGGCAACGGTGACGTCAAAAGGGTTTGACTTTTCAATAGGAATTGTCTCGCCCACCAATGAACAAAGATAGGCTTCCAGTGCTGTGTAGCCAGACTTTAGGATGTAATTGCGGTCAAGGGGGTTGGCCGGGTCAAAGCCGTTTGCAGTTTCCCAGGCGTCGTCCATTCCGTCGTGGTCATTGTCGGTAATCTCATTATATGTCTTCAGGTCGGGATAACCGCCCACATCCGACGGACGGTCGATGATGCCCGGTGCCACTCCACTTTGCGAACCCGTATATGTTGCCTTGCCGTTTTTCACTTCTTTGATGATACGACGATCGACAGTGTCACGCGGGAAAGCTCCTGCACCAGCCAGGACACTTTTGTAGGCATTAGCAGCTGTTTCGGTACTTACAGGGTCGGGGATCTCGAAGGCTGAAGACTTGCATATATCGCTCTTCTTGTATCCAAGAGATGTATATTCACTGTAGTCCAACCCCCTGTAATTGTCACTGTTGACAGCTGTATTCGCACTTCCTTCCATATAGTTCCCGCTCATGTACCATTGTGTACACTTCTTGTTGGGATTGGAACCTGAAGAGTTGTTGCAGAATTTTGAAGATTTGGTCCCTGGATAGGCAGGCCCCGGTTTATAGTAGTTGCCGACAAAATTGATTCGCTGAGTCTGACCGTTCTCGTCCCAGTCGGCCCCATAGCAGGCTCCACTTCCGCCCCAGTTGTAGTTTACATTGTTCACATAGTCAATCAGGACATTGTGGTCGTTACTTCTGGCTCCGTTCAGGCGCGGAGAACGGCTCTTGTTGTGTGCCAGCAGGTTATGGTGGTAGGTGGCACTCTGTCCGCCCCACTGACAGCCATAGCCGCGAACGCCCTTGCCGTGTCCGGCATCGTATAACCCTTCGTGGACAATGCACCACTGAACAGTCGTAAGTGTATTGTCATATATGGTCATGTTTTCCTCACCGCTCCAGCCGAAAGTGCAATGGTCTATTATCCAGTTGGTTGCATTTTCAATTCCTATGGAACCTCCTTTTAGGAAATTTTCTTCATCATCCAGTCCGATGCGGAATCGTATGTGTCGGATTACAAGATTCGCACAGCCGCCGAAATTGCATTTCGCTCCACGGATGCAGATTCCGTCACCCGGAGCCGTCTGACCGGCTATGGTTGTACCGGCAGTACGGTTGCAGCGAAGGTCAGCTGCCAGACGTATGGTGCCGGAAACTCTGAAAACCACCGTAATGGGTTCCTTGCTGTATTGTTTTAATGCCCATCGCAGACTTCCCTGAATCGGGTTGTCGGCATCATCTGCCAGGGTCGTCACTTCGACTACCTGTCCGCCACGGCCTCCGGTAGCCCACTTGCCGAATCCTTCAGCAGTAGGAAAAGCAGGGACTTTCTGAGCACTTGCTGATGCTGCCATAAATGCCAGCAGAACGATGAATGATAATTTTAATGTTTTCACGAGTCAATAATTAGTCATATATTTCACACTTCATTTTGCACAAAAATAGCAACAAGATTCTAATTATACAATTCCGATTATTTTGTATGTTTGCAGCTGATTAGTACGACTAAATCGTTTTAAAATGAATATTAACAGGTTTTTTGTTTTTCTTGCATCTCTGCTCTGCGCAGGCTCTCTCAGTGCTCAGTACCCAAAGGTTCCACGCGATGTCCAGCATCATGCCGATTCCATCAGGATGATGGGACGGTTTCGCAGTGATTCGGCTTGGGCAGTTGCCAGGACTATCGTCATGCACGAAGACACCATGGGACGTCCATACGTCTATACGGCCTACGAAAGCAGCGACCTGCTGAAGATGGATATTCCCGCATTCCCCGGAGCACAAGGCGGTGCAATGTACACGCCAGGCGGTCGTGGCGGTAAGGTTATCACCGTAACCAACCTCAATGACCGGGGCGAGGGCTCTTTCCGCTGGGCATGCGAACAGGGAGGGGCACGTATCATCGTCTTCAACGTGGCAGGCATAATCCACCTGACCACTCCTGTCATAATCCGTGCACCTTATATTACTATTGCCGGACAGACGGCCCCAGGCGACGGAGTCTGCGTTGCAGGGGAATCGGTCTGGATTGATACCCACGATGTGGTAATCCGCCACATGCGCTTCCGCCGTGGCAACCTGGATGCCGGCATACGCGACGATGCTCTCGGCGGCAATCCTATCGGCAACATAATGATTGACCACTGCTCCTGCTCATGGGGCTCCGATGAGAATATTTCTTTCTACCGCTACATGCGTGGCAATCTGAAGCTTCCGACTGTCAACGTCACAATCCAGAATACCATCTCGTCAGAGGGTCTGGACACATACAACCACGCTTTCGGCAGCACTATCGGAGGCAAGAACTGCACATTTATCGGCAACCTTTGGGCCTGCAACATTTCCCGCAACCCGTCAGTCGGCATGGGCGATGAATTCAACCTTGTGAACTGCGTAATCTTCAACTGGTGGAACCGCACAATGGACGGCGGCGATGCCTCCAGCCGCTGGAACATCATCAACAACTACTACAAGCCCGGCCCAATGACTCCAGTGGGCAAACCTGAAGGGTACCGTATTGCCAGACCGGAAAGCCGCAAAAAGGAGGGTGACCGCCAAATCTGGGGCAAAGTCTATGCCGACGGCAACATCATGGAAGGTTATCCTGAAATTACGAAAGACAACTGGGCAGGTGGCATCCAGCCCGAGACCGACCCACACCACCCGCAACTTTTGGAAATCAAAGCCGAGGAACCGCTTCCGATGCCTCTGGACATGTCTATTATTGTCTCAGCAGAGGATGCCTACAAGAATGTCCTGAACAATGCCGGCGCTACCCTGCCCCGTCGCGATGCCGTTGACCAGCGGATTGTTGAGACCGTGCGCACAGGACAGCCCACATGGGTAGAAGGTAACTATAAGGAAACCATGTATGTAAAGCGCCGCCTCAACAATGACAGCTACAAACTAGGTATCATCTACGACCCGGCCCAAGTAGGAGGCTATCCCGAATATAAAGGCGAGCCGTACATTGACACCGACCGCGACGGCATGCCCGACAAATGGGAGAAAAAATACGGGCTTGACCCGTTTGACCCGTCAGATGCTGTCAAGGACTGCAACGGTGACGGCTATACCAACATCGAAAAATATATCAACAATATCAACCCGCGCAAGAAGGTCGATTGGAAAGACCCGAAAAACAACCACGACACACTGCGCTGACAATACTGCGGGCACAATAACAAAAGCTGTTGTGCCCGCAGTATTATTTATGGGTCAAGCGGCGGTAGATGCAGGTCTTGTTCTGACAGACTGCACATCCGTACGGGCGTTTTTTCACTGAAGGACCAATGCCAATAATGCCGCTGACCGATTTCATCGGGGTCATAAGGCACGAATCGTTAAGGGTAATTCCTGTGGGGTTATCACCAATCTGACGGAAAATTGCAGTCTGGTCGGTGATGGGCCAGTTGCAGTAGCCGGGGCTATATCGGTTGGTTATGTGCAAACCACGTCCCTCCATTTCAGATTCCAGAGATTCTTGGATTCTGTCCATGGCATTCTCAACAGTCATAGAACCGATTGCATCTACAAGGTATGCCTCCAGTATTTCACCTTTATCATTATAGGCATCGTACTGTTCACGGAACACCTGCCCTGCGGTACAGAGAAACAGTGCATAATAGAAACTGCCATGAAGATAGCCGCAGACCTGTGTGCCAGGTATCAGATAGCCGTATGGAGTATAAATACAGCCCACGGATACATGTAACTCGTCTATATCGGCTATGAAATACCCGCCAACAGCCTCCAAGTCAGAGCCTTTCAGTTCTTCAATTTTCCGGTTGAAAAAATCTATGGCCGGTTGTTGCTCCTCGGTCAAATGAAGATATTCGGCAGCCTGCTCAAAAGTCGGCAGCACCTCGCGGAGAGGATATCTGTATGCGATGAAATCGGTTTTCATTCTATTGACAAATCTGATGAATCCGGTCGTAGAGATATGCTTGCTCGGACGGGGTTTCACAATAGGTTACAACAATAAGCTTCATTCCCGGCCGCCACAAAGAACTCACCTTCTCAAGAACAAGCTCCGGGTTCCCGACAATGCGGGCGTTAAGCACAATTCCAGTCGAAGCAAAAGTATCGGCGTACCCCTCAGTCGGATTTGCTCCCGGGTCGGTAGCAAGCGAGAATGCCCCATCAGCCATCCGCAGGCCGTCAATCCCTGCCACCATCTCCTTCTTTCCCGACCAGTTGCCGCAACTGTGGAAAACCGCCCCACCAAACGGCTGACCGGTCCTGACCATAGCCGGAATACATATCGACTGGTACAAATCCGGCGAAAGCATGGTCATGCTGTCATCACTCATGCCGATTCCCTGAAAACAGCGGCACGAAGAAAAACCATGCCCCGGCCGCACAAGCGCATCGCCAATCAGTTCACTCTGCAACTTTGTGTAATTAATCGTGAGCTGTGCAACTCTGTCCATTGCAGCCTGTACCACTTCCGGTTCAAGACAGAAATCAAGATAGAACTGACACGTATCAACGATATTGCTCAGCGTATTCAACGGCGACTGGGTGTCACACCACGACATCGGCAGACGCCCGTCGGTCTCATCGAGAAAATATTCAATCATCTCCAGATTATGCCGCCCGATACGGGTCTGTGCAACAGGCTTGAAGGGCGCTGCAAGCAGCTCGGCAGTCGAAGCAAACTTCCCGTCAATAGCTGGGGCCTGACCGGGCTCCCATTGGTACCCAAAACCAAAAGCGGAAGCCACCACCCCCAGTCCGTACCAAGGTTCAAGAAAGTTTGGGACATCAGCCTTGTAAGCCATGCTGGCCTGCAAAGCCCCCAACTGCCACGCCAGCGAGGCCTTCATATCAGCACACCCCGCAGCAAAGACTTCAGCCACACGCATCCGTCGATATACCAGCACACCGCCCTTATCGTCAGGTGCATTCCAAAACGCCGAACACCGTTCGCTCAGCTGCGCATCGTAATCGGCATAACCTGCCACATCAAATTTCTTCGGCTCGACAGGCATCACTTTTGTTGCCTGAGCATCACTCTTCGAACTGTCAAATATGTCCTTCATACCTTTCTCATTGTTTCACAAAGGTACACATTTTCTCGTACCCCCACACAACGATTCCCAATTCAGAGGCTTATAAAAATATTTCTCGGCAAATCTTGCAAAATCAAAAAACCGGCATTACCTTCCCATCTTTGACACTTCACATTTAAGA
>DCHH01000091.1:4369-9070 GCA_002315625.1 Bacteroidales bacterium UBA1757 | reverse complement strand
CTTATTCAAAAACCTGCCCATAGCTTATTCGTTTTGCTTGTTTGCCACTGGCAAAGATAGGATGTTTTTTCTGTCTGACAAAACCTTCCCTTTGGCAGGAGGCATCCCGACCGGTATCTTCCTCACTCGGGTTCCTCGGAATATCAATAGATGCTGTTTGAACTATTTGAATGATCTATGCAAAGCTTCTCATTAGTTCTTCAAAGATGAGAGGGTACGGCCTTTCATTACGTGAGTTTAACAGACCTTTGTACAAATAACTCTCCGACTTGACAGTCTTGGCCTTGAACTTTGCTTATCGTCTTGTCTTTTCCATCTGAACACAAATTTAAGATTTTTAATTCGCTTATTTTGTGCTCAGTCAAATATGGAACTAATATATTCAAGACTGCAAGAATGAATCTTTTTTCTTGGACAAAACAATGAGCAACGACACACCTGCGATAATAGCAACTGCTATCGTTGTGTATACTCTAGAAATGAGCCCACACTGACTAATGAACATTACCAGGTTGACATAACATTCTAAGCCTAATGTTACGACTGATGCTTTAATAATTAGTCCACGAATATCATTATGGCTTAGCAGGATTGTTTTGTAGCTCTTATTATAGCAAGCACCTGAAATTGACCAAGATATTGAAACATAAATTAAATACACAATCCGAAAATACGAGCCTTTATCCACTTCCAATCCCAAAACCAGGATGAATAAAAGAGTCGCAAGAATTGAATTGAAAATATAAAAATGCCTCATGCCGTTATTGTTATATATTACTCATCCTCAGATTCTTTCTTTTCGTAGGAATCATTTACTTTATCGCAGGCCCATGCGCTAATCAAAGCCCACCCTAATCCAATTATTGCACCGGCGACAGGACAAGCGATGCCTAATACACCACTCCATATTGTACCTGCTACACCTGTTCCAACAGTACAAATCCAACCTCCTTGGTTAAGTTCACCTCCGGTTACCAACGTCATTTGATTGATAGTTAAAGTTTTCATAATCATATAGTTTATGATTCCCCTACTCTATTGCAGGCTTTTCGGTTCCGCCTTCAAAGTTATAACCTTTATGCAAAGGTTGTAATTGTAGGCTGCAATTATGTAATAAAGTGTATCCATTATGGCTACTGTCGCCAAATCGGATACAACGACTGTTCTTGGCAAAGAAATCATTATTTTTTCTCATTGCTTACTCGTGGTAGTAAATCCGTTTTACGCGAGGAGCTACGCTGGTGAGGACCTCGTAGGGAATGGTTCCGATACGCTGGGCTACCTCGGAAATGGTCAGGCCGTCGCCGAAAATGGTCACCGTGTCGCCCTCTTCGGCGTGTAGTCCGGTCACGTCAATCATGCATACGTCCATGCACACATTGCCCATAATCGGGGCCCGGCCGCCGTTGACGAGCACCTCGCAGCCACGGTTGCGGCGGTTCAGGCCGTCGGCGTAACCGATTGGAAGGACTGCAATCCGTGAGTCGCGCTGAAGGGTGGTAGTGCGGCTGTAGCCTATTGTATCACCTTTTTTGTAGTTGTGAATCTGAAGAATCCTGGTTTTCAGTGAAGCCACCGGCCGGACCGCTTCGGGATTGGCGACAGAAATGCCGTAAAGACCTATGCCCAAACGGACCTGGTCGCACTGCCATGCGGAAAAACGCTCGATGCCGGCTGAGTTGAGGATGTGGCGGAGCACTTTGTAGGGAACAGCCTCCACAATTCTTGACGACATTGCCTCAAACCGTTTCCACTGGTATTGTGTGTAGTCGTCGAATGTGTCCTCGTCGCTGCCGGCAAGATGGGAGAAGACACTGGCGGCCTTCAGAATCTGCTGGTGCTGCAAAATGTCAATCAGCCTGTCCAGGTCCGCTTCGACAAAGCCCAAGCGGTGCATGCCGGTATCCAACTTTATATGAATGGGGTATGACTGAATGCCAAGACGTTTGCCTGTCTCGAGAAATGCATCCAGAAGTTTGAAACTATAAACTTCCGGTTCAAGCCGGTACTGCATGCAGATGGGAAATACCGTAGGTTCCGGGTTCATCACCATAATCGGAATCGTGATACCGGCCTGACGCAGACGCACCCCCTCATCGGCCACGGCAACAGCCAGAACGTCACACCCGTGGGCCTGCAGTGTCTTGCTTATCTCAACGGCTCCAAGACCATACGCCTCTGCCTTGACCATGGCAACAAGCCGTGTGTCGGCTTTCAGCAGTGAACGGAAATACTTGTAGTTGTGAACGATGGCATCCAGGTTAACTTCCAGGGCGGTCGTATGGGATTTCAAGGCCAAGTACCGGCTTATCCGCTCGAAACCGAAACTTCGCGAGCCCTTGATCAGTACCAGTTCGTTGCAGAATGTATCTATGAGAGGCGAGGAGAGGAAGCTTTCGGTGTTCTCAAAGAAGCTTGCGTCAAGATTGAACAATCCCTTCTGTGAGGTGATATCCTTGCCTATACCTATAAACTTAGTGACATGATAGTGCTCCAGCAAGTCGGCGACTTTCCCGTACAAATCTTTAGCCTTCAGACCGCTCTGGTAAATATCCGAGAGAATCAGAGCCCGCTCCAGACGTTGTCCGACCGAGCGAAGTGACTGGAAATCAAGGGCAAGTTCAAGAGCCTGCAGGTCGGAATTGTACGCATCGTCAATCAGCACGCAGCCGTTCTTGCCGTCCTTTACCTCCAACCGCATGGCTACAGGTTCCAACTGGGCAACGCGCTGTGAAAGCGTGTCGGTATCAATTCTATAGCCGGTCTCGGCCTCAAGCATGTATATGAACGTCAGGCAGTTGAGAAGATTCTGAACCGATGCGGAGTCTGTATAGGGAAAACAGCACAGGGCCTCCTGCCCGTGCCATGTGAAGTGGATGTGGGTGTATGTGCCTTGTGTCTCCGTGCGGTATTGGATGGCCGCTCCGGCTCGCTTTTGGGTGCTCCAGCCGTACAGGCGCACGCCATACAGATTTCCATAGACTTGAGCCATCGGCTCAATAACCTCATCATCAAAGCAGTAAACCAGCGCCTTGCAGCTGTCGAACAGCCTGAACTTTTCCAGTATCAGGTCTCGTGGCGAACCGAAATTTTCGCGGTGAGCAATACCGATATTGGTGATTACTCCAAAATCGGGCCGGATGGTCTCAGCCTGACGGCGCATCTCCTGGGGTTTGGAAATACCGGCCTCGATGACGGCTAGCTGGCAGTCGTCTTTAATCATTGAAAGTGAGAGTGGTACCCCTATCTGGGAATTATAGCTCAGGGGAGAGCGACCAATCTTCAGGTCGTCGCGGAGAAGCTGCCATATCCATTCCTTGACGATGGTCTTGCCGTTGCTTCCGGTAATGGCAAGGACGGGAGCTTTGAAATGTTGGCGGACGTCTGCCCCTAACATCCTGAGTGCAGTTACCACATCGGGAACGACCAGCAGGTTGCATTGGGGTGCCAATGCCTCCAATTCTTCGGTCAGGCCGGAAACGATGAAATTCCTGACTCCCTTTTCGAAAAGCTCGGGAATGAATCTGCGTCCGTCGTTTGTGGATGTCGTGATGGCAAAGAACAAGGTATGGGCAGACTCGGCGAGCTGCCGGCTGTCGGTCAGAAATGTGGTGACAATAGCATCAGGACAGCTGATATGCGATGACGGCTTCAATATTGCCGCAATCTCTTCAATGGTATATTTCATTGATTATAAATGTAATGCACTCTCAAAAAAATCCTTTTCCGCTTCAAGATTAAGCTGCGGGCACCGCGACTGGAGAAGGGAAATGGCCGCGAGGTTCTTCTGTGCAAAACGCAGATAGGCATCGTCCTGTGGGTGGAAAGGCTTGTGGGCCATGGCTTTGTGGATTTGCTCCAGTTGGACCATGACCTCTTTCGTCGCCGGATCGAAAGCGAAGTCGGAAAAGCGTTCGTAGATGTATTTCAATGCCGTAGAGGACGGGTGGAGCATGTCTTCGCTATAGAAACGGTAGTCGCGCAGCTCGTCCATGAGCAGTTCGTATGCAGGAAAATAGGTGATGTTGTCCGGAAAGTCGAGGCAGAGTTCGTCGATGGCAAGATGCAGTACGGACTTGCTCAGCGTATTTTCGTGGGCCCCGTCCTTGAAGTGGCGTATGGGACTGACTGTGAGCACTATTTTCAGTTCGGGCTTCTCGGCGAGGATTCCAGTCAGAGCCTCCCGGTAGTAGTCAACAATCTCTCCGACCTCCAGTCGGCGGCGGACGAAAAGGTCTGCTGGCAGTTTGTGGCAGTTGGCGACAACCCGTCCCGTCTCGGCATACGAATAGACCCATGCCGTCCCGAAGGTAAGCATCAGACAAGTCGCTTCGTGAAGGGCTTTGGAGGCGCGGGTGAAGGTGGAGTTGATGTTGTCGAGAACCTCCTGCGCATCGTGTCCCGAAAATGAGGTGTGATGGGAGAAACTGCCATAGACTCCCTGATATTCAAAGAGTTCCTCTTCGGTGTAGGGGTCACCGTTCCACAGCCGCTCAAGGTTCTTGATTATCGACATCGGGTTGTAGAGGGTGCCGAACGGGTTCTGCTCGATTCTGAATCCGTTGCCGTGAAGCAGCGAGCCGATATTGTCGGCAAAGCATGACCCCAGACTGACAATAGTGTCGGCGTAAGAAAGGTTGAATGCCCCTTCCAAATTTACATCTGTCCGAAACTGCATGATTACTTTTGGATTACCGGATT
>DCHH01000091.1:0-4276 GCA_002315625.1 Bacteroidales bacterium UBA1757 | reverse complement strand
GGTGTGGGTGTGGTCCTTGGGAAACATGCTGTTGACGTATGACTTGCCGAGGGCATCGTACTTGTCGGCCACGAGGGCGTTCAGGTCGATGAAGAAGGCTTTGTCGGATGATGCGGCAGCCTCGCGTGCCCAAGCTGTATAGTCATTTGTGGCACGGATTATTTTCCCGTCCTTGTCCCACATGGCGCGGGGAATGAGGCTACATACAATCGGGGTGGCTCCCTTGGCTACAGCCTCGTCAATATACTTGCGGATATACCAACCGTATGTGTGGACATCCATGTCGGCGCCATCCTTGCCGATAGGGAAGGCCTGAGTTTCGTCACCGTTGCCGCGAAGGGTGAAGCGGTTACGGCCGTCGCCCATACGTCCGCCGTCGTTGTGGCCGAACTGGAGAATCACGTAGTCGCCGGGCTGGATTCCTTTCAGGACATCATCCCACAGACCTTCGTCTATAAAGGTACGGCTGCTGCGGCCGCCGCGTGCATAGTTTTCAACCGTAACAGAATCGGTGTTGAGGAAGTTGCCAAGGAATGCTCCCCAGCCCCAGAGACCGTCTGAGCCTGTACCGCTGCCGTTCTTTACGGTCGAGTCGCCGATTGTGAATACCACAGGACGGCCCGGCTTGCGACTGCTGCCGGCAGACTGACCGCTTTGGCGGTTTGCCGGAGTATCTTCGAAAATCGGGCTCTTGGAGGTGATTTCATACGGGTAGAACATCACTGCAGAGTCGTTCATCTTGGGGTGGGTGGTACGGAGAAGCCGGATGATTTCAGTGCCGGCCAGAAGGGTTGGACCGTAGCCGTGGGCTGCGTAATCATTTACCGGACGGTAATAGTAGAAGGCTGGGTCGAAGGCCATTCCAGTGCCTACGCAAGTCCCTTCCACATGTCCCTCGGCGGTTATTTTCGTGCTGACGGCGTTCCATGCAAGCAGGGCGGAGGGCCCGTAGGTCTGAGCGTCTATCCACCCTTTGTTGATGGCATGGGAAATGGCGTAGCAGTAGATGGCCGTTGCAGATGTCTCAAGATAGGAGTCGTTGCGGTCGAGTAGCTGGTGCCAGAAACCTTCGCCTGACTGGAGTGCCAGAAGCCCCTGGATATGAGACTCAAGGGTCTGGAGCAGGAAAGGACGGAAGTGGTGGTTTTCGGGAAGTGCATCGAGCAGTTCGACCGTGGTGAGGATGGCCCAGCCGTTGGCGCGGGCCCAGAACATGCTGGGATGGAACGACATAGACTCAACCCATCCGTGGCGGAAAAGTTTCTGCTCGGGGACGAACATCTTCTCTACGAAAAGACGGTATTGTTTGCATGCCTCGTCAAAGTATTTTTTGTCGCGGGTCAATGTCCCCATCTGTGCCATGGCAGGAAGGCTCATGAACATGTCGTCAAGCCAGACGGCATTCTTTACGGGCCGGTTGCGGGCCAGCGTGCCGTCCTGCAGGCGGTACTGTCGGTCCATAATCCACGTCATGTAGTTGTCAATAATCGGCTGGAGACTGCTGGCGGGCCGTTTTGGCATTTCGGCAACTGGCTGGCCCGGCATATTGGGCATGTTGGCGGGCCGGTTCCCCATATCAGGTCGGTTTCCTCCCATGTCCGGACGGGGCATGAAGCCTCCCTGCCGCATAGCTTTCAGCATGGCGCAGCACATTGCGCCGCAGTCGTCCAATGCACTGGGCTGAAGCATTTTCTTGAGCTGGCCGTCCCAGCACGAACCGTTTTCCATAGCGTCCTTGAAATGGGGGGCAACATCGGAAAGGAATCTCAGGCGGTCCAGCGTGTAGTCGGTAAAGCGCCGGTTGCCGGTCACTTCGCCGGCCGACAGCATGGCAATATATGTGACGCCCCACTCGTAGCTTGTCAGGCGGAACAACCCCTGCTGAAGACGTGAAGTCGAGTCAATAAGTGAATAGTCGGTCATGGCCTTTCCGCTCTTCCCATCGACGACACAGCAGGGAGTGCCAGCCTCAAGAAAGTCAAGTATGCTCTCCATCTGTGCTGTGATGTCAGACTCGGACGGAATGCCGTATGGAGTCTTGTAGGCTGGTTGCAGAAGGTGCAGCGGGGTGGTAAGGTCGTTGACTACAGGCTGTTTGCTCTCTTTTTTTGCCTGAGCCGGAAGAATGGCGGCTGCAAGAATGGCTGTCAGTAGGGGTCGGATGAGGTTCATATCTTAGGGATTATAAAATTGTCCGGATTATGTCGCGAAGATATGAATTTCCAACGTGATAATCTACGGAATTAATAAAATGTGACTACCTTTAGCACGAAATTCTGAATAGTATGAAAAAGGAACGTCTGCTTTTTGTCTGTCTGCTGCTGTGTTCAACCATTCTCTCACATGCACAGCGCCGTATGGAGCAACTTGACCGGAGTGTCGTGGCTATGAAGGTAACCGGCGGTAACTATATCAACTGGCGCATCACGGCCGATGAATGGTATGATGTCGCTTATAATGTCTATCGTGACGGGACGCTGCTCAATGAAGAGCCAATCACTGGTGCTTCCAACTGGACGGACGCTTCAGGAAATGCAAACTCTGTATATACGGTGACTTCGCTCAGGCCTGACGGGGCCGGAGGATGGATAGAATCAAAGCCATCAAAAGGGGTTACGGCCCGGCAAAAGGCATACATTGCCATAAAGGTAAAGGAGCGTGGCGAAAACTATTACCTGAACGATGCGACGGCGGCCGACCTGGACGGTGACGGCGAGTATGAAATCATAGTGAAACACTGCTACGGCGGCAGCGACAAATATGCTGTAGGATGTACGCAATTTTCTTATTTCGAGGCATATAAGCTGGACGGTACTTTTCTTTGGGAAATCTGTGTCGGGCCAAATATCCTGCCCGATGTAGAGGTGAACATTGCTGCTTTTGACCTCGACGAGGACGGCAAGGCCGAGGTGTTCCTGCGCACGAGCGAGGGTGTGGTCTTTGGCGACGGCACTGTAATTGGCGATGTGGGCAACGAGGAGGGGGCATTCACCCCGGACGGCGTGACAAACTACCGCTATGGCGTGAGTCAGGAGGCCAATATGTCGTACATGATTTACGGTCCCGAAATGCTCTCTCTTGTAGATGGCGCAACGGGAAAGGAACTCGACCGTGTCCCGTTCATACCCCGTGGAAAGGCTTCTGATTGGGGAGACGGCTATGGACACCGCTGCAGCAAATACTTTTTCGGAGCACCTTATTTAGACGGGGTTCATCCGAGCCTTTTCATAGGGCGCGGTATTTACACGCAGACCAAGATGCGGACCTACGACGTGGTTGACAAGAAGCTGGTGCTTCGCTGGTCGTGGGAGTCGGGTACCTCTGGAGCATACTACGGACAGGGCAACCACAATTATACCATTGCGGATGTCGATTGGGACGGACGAGATGAGATTACCTGGGGGCAGATGGCAATCGACGAGAACGGCAAGCCGCTGTACAGCACCGGTCTGGGTCATGGTGACGCCATGCATGTGGGCGACTTTGACCCCTTCCGAAAGGGGCAGGAGGTCTTTTCCTGTCTCGAAAGTTCTCCGCAGCATGGTATTCTCTTCCGTGATGCCTCGACTGGAAAGATTCTTCTGCACAAGACAACTTCGGGCGACTGCGGCCGCTGCTGTGCCGGCAACATTTCGGAGAATTACAAGGGTGCAGAACTTTGGGGAGGTGGCTACGGCTATGCGGCATCCGACCTTGAACATCCTTTGAACCACTTCGGTACCGCAGAGAACTATACAATATACTGGGACGGCGACCTGACAAAGGAAATTCTTGACCATCAGGATTTTACAACCGGTAAGGGGTATGGCTACGGCAGTATCACAAAGTTTATCGGTTACAACAACATCAAGACTTTGCTTCGCTCTGAGGCCATTTCGTGCAACTATACCAAAGGGACGCCCTGCCTGCAGGCCGATATCCTTGGCGACTGGCGCGAGGAGGCAATCTGGCATTCCGAAGACGAGCAATACCTTTATATATATACCACGCCGTACGAAACCGATTACCGTTTCTACACTCTGATGCATGACCACCAGTACCGTCAGGCAATCTGCTGGCAGATGTGCGGCTACAACCAGCCTCCACATACTTCGTTTTTCCTTGGAAAGTCGGAGGGAATCACACTTCCTCCACCCCCTGCGGCAGTCAACGGCAAGGCTGAGTGGACGGCCTCAAGCGGCAGTGTCTGGCAGCAGGGAACGTCATTTATTGACTGGAATGATTCGACGGTCGCTTACGCCGACGGTATGGATGTGCTTTTTGACGTTTCGGCATC
>DCHH01000031.1:887-16927 GCA_002315625.1 Bacteroidales bacterium UBA1757 | reverse complement strand
ATGCTCTGCCTGATTTGTCCGACTGCCACCGCTTGTGCAGTCGTGACGGGCAAACTTGGCGGCGACATGGCATCCGTTGTGACCTATACGATACTGATTAATTTGCTGGTGGCTTTGCTGGTTCCCACTTTTGTCCCGCTGATTTATCAGCAGGAGGGTATGAGTTTCTGGAGTGCGTTCGGCACAATTATCGCGAAGGTGTTTCCCTTGCTGCTACTGCCTGGAATCGTGGCTTGGCTGGTACGCTGGCTGGCTCCTGAGGTGCACGCTTTTTTCATGCGCTATGCCCACTGGTCATTCTATCTTTGGGCTATGGCTCTGACGCTGGCCATCCTTATGAGTACGCGTGGCATTGCCAACAGCCATCAGCCTCTCTCGGTTTTGGTTGATATCGCCGTTGCTTCGGCTTTGGCTTGTGCCTTTCAGTTTGGAATAGGCAAGGTTGTTGGCAGACACTATGGCAACACCATCAGCGCCGGTCAGGCTTTGGGCCAGAAAAACACAGTCTTCGGTATTTGGATGGGCTACACTTTCATGGATCCGCTTGTGTCGGTTGCAGGTGGCTTCTACAGTATCTACCACAATCTTTACAACACATGGCAACTATATCGTCAGCGGAAGGCGGTTGAACAGGCGGCTTTGCAGTCTGCTGCTGAAAAACAGACCCAACAATGAAAATTTTCACAATAGAGGCAGGGAGTTTCTCGACCGATGGCGGGGCCATGTTCGGTGTAATGTCACGCAAGGTATGGGCGCACAAATATCCCGTCGATGAAGACAATCGCTGTCCTCTTGCAATGCGCTGTCTCTTTGTGGATTTTGGAGAGCGTAAAGTGTTGTTTGACAGTGGTGTAGGACTGAAGCCTACAGGTATGTCATATTATGGATTCCATGATGTCATTGACATTGAAGCGGCATTGGAAAGCCAGGGTTACAAAGCCTCGGATGTTACCGATGTTGTGCTGAGTCATCTTCACTTTGACCACTGCGGAGGCTGTACCAAGGCTCTTGCTGACGGACGTCTGGTCATGACCTTTCCAAATGCCCGGCACTGGACCACAAAAGGGCAGTGGGAAAACTCCCTCCACCCGACTTTCTGGGAGGAAGATGCCTACTTACGTGAAAATATGCAGGCGGTTTATGATGCCGGCAAGCTGGAACTGCTGACCGCTGACCGACAACTGTTTGAAGGGCTGACGCTTAGAATTTATCAGGGTCATACTACAGACCAGCTGGCCTCTTTCATCGAAACCCCTCAAGGCAGTTTTGTATTCTCGGGCGATGTAGTGCCGATGAGCCTTCACATCACTCAGGGGTGCATTGCAGCCATCGACAATGCAGCCGCCGTGTCGGCCGAAGAGAAAATGCGGCTTATGCAGGCAGCTGAGGCTATTTCCGCAAGGCTTATCTTTTATCACGACAGCATTACAGCAAGCGCCTGCATAAAGCGTGTTGGAAAGCATTATGCAGGCGCATTACCTCATGCGGCAGGCTCTGATACCTGCCAGGGGATTTGATATGCTATATCAGAACGTGATTTTCTTTAGTTCTGTTGACTTCTCTCCAATATTTTTAGATATGGTGACTTCTCCGCTGCAAGGTGACCAGTTCGCCTTGTAATCCTCAATTACAGCTTCGACTTTGGAGATGGCCTCGCTGTCACTTTTCGCATTTGAAACAGACGAAATCAACTTTGAGGAATAAGATATAATGGCATTCTGTACTTCATCCATGCTCACTCCTGTTTTTTGGGTCGAAAGATGTGCTTGAACGGCGTACGAAACTTTCTGGTCAGCGGAACTGCTGTCGTCATTGTTGCAGGAAACAGCCAGAAGGGCGGTAGCTGCCAGTACGATGGCCACGCACAAAAAAGATTTCAGTGTTTTCATAATTGAATTATGTTTGATGGTTGTTGAATGGGCAAAAGTACAGTAATTTTCCATACTTTTGCAACTGAATACAATAATCCGTTATGGGGAAACTGAGATTCGATGTCGTTCAGGAGGCTTTCAAAAAGAAGGCCATAGTTGTGGAAGTGCCTGAAGTCAAGACCTCTGACTATTTTGGGGCCTTGGTCTTCGGCCGGGAAAAAATGTGCAAATACCTATCTTCCGACGTTTTTGCCAAGATATGTGACTGTATCGACAATGGTCATCCTCTTGATGCAGAGACTGCCGACAAGGTGGCAGCGGGTATGAAGACATGGGCCATGGAGCATGGTGTGACCCATGTTTCGCACTGGTTCCAGCCGCTGACCGAAGGGACGGCCGAAAAGCACGACTCGTTCATGGAGTACGACGGCAAGGGGGGGATGATAGAGACTTTCGACGGCAAGATGCTGGTTCAGCAGGAGCCCGATGCCTCATCGTTTCCCAATGGCGGTATCCGTGCCACTTTCGAGGCGCGTGGCTATACCGCCTGGGATCCGACGTCGCCTGTCTTCATTCAGGACGATACGCTTTGTATTCCTTCCGTCTTCATTTCCTACACTGGTGAGGCACTGGACTACAAGACGCCGCTCAAGAAATCCATCAAGGCGGTGACTGAAGCCGCGTTGCCCATCTGCAAACTTTTCGATTCCAAGGTAAAGCGCGTCTATTGCTACTTGGGATGGGAACAGGAGTATTTTCTGGTCGATGAAGACCTTTTCGCCGCCAGGCCAGACCTGATGCTGACCGGACGGACCCTGATGGGACATGCCTCCTCGAAGAGTCAGCAGCTCGACGACCACTATTTCGGTGCAATCCCATCGCGGGTCGCCGCCTTTATGCGCGATATTGAAATTGCAGGATACAAGTTGGGCATACCGCTGAAGACCCGCCACAATGAGGCGGCGCCGAACCAGTTTGAGCTGGCTCCAATATATGGTGAGGCCAATCTGGCCAACGACCAGAACCAGATGATGATGAATCTGATGAATCCGATAGCCCGCAAGCATGGATTTGTAGTACTTTTCCACGAGAAGCCGTTTGAGGGAATCAACGGCAGCGGCAAGCACAACAACTGGTCACTGGGTACCGATACCGGCACTCCGTTGCTTGCTCCTGGCAAGGATGCAAAGGGCAATCTGCAGTTCATAACCTTTTTCGTAAATGTCCTGGCGGCAGTGCAGAAGCATAATGCCCTGCTCAAGGCGAGTATCGCATCGGCTACAAACGCCCACCGTCTCGGAGCTAACGAGGCACCTCCTGCAATCGTCTCTGCCTTTCTTGGCAAGACAATGACAGATGTGCTGCACAAACTTCTCGAAGTACCTTCCGACACCCCAATCGAGATTGCTGGAAAGAAGGGCAGGAATATCGGACTGGTTGAAATTCCCGAGATTTTTGTGGATAATACAGACCGCAACCGTACGTCGCCCTTTGCCTTCACGGGCAACCGTTTCGAGTTCCGCGCCGTTGGCTCAAGTGCCAATTGTGGCGGGGCCCTTTCGACACTCAATGCGGCCGTTGCAGACCAGCTGATTGATTTCAAGGCTGCCGTCGATAAGGAGACAGCCACGGGTAAACCGCTTAACATTGCCGTCATGGATACCCTCAAACCCATTATCCGAAGCATATTGGATGTGGTCTGCTTTGACGGCAATGGCTACAGTGACGAGTGGAAGGCTGAGGCCGCCCGCCGGGGACTTGATACTGAGACCAATGTGCCCGAAATGTTCAAGGCATTCATCAGTCCCAAGGCTGTGGAGATGTTTACCCGTGTCGGGGTTTATACAGGAAAGGAATTGCAGGCCCGCAATGAGGTGAAGTGGGAGACATATAGTAAAAAGGTGCAGATTGAATCGCGTGTGATGGGCCGTATGGCTATCAACCATATAATCCCGGCCGCGCTTGCCTACCAGACTAAGTTGTTGAAAAACATCAGTCTTATGAAGGAGGATTTTCCATCTGAGGCTGATGCAATGTCGGCCACCCAAAAGGAACTTGTCCGTCAGATTTCCGCTTTAGTCGGCGATATCAACACCAAGGTCGAAGCCATGATTGCAGCCCGTGCACGTGCCAATGTCATTGAGGATGAGTACGAAAAGGCTCTTGCCTACCACTGTATTGCCGAATCGCTCCAGCCTATCCGACGGTCAGTTGACCAGCTGGAAGAGATTACCGACAACGACACCTGGCCCCTTCCAAAGTATCGCGAAATTCTTTTTATCAACTAACAATGTATAGTTTCAACAAGCCATTTATCTATTTCATCTGCATTGTCTCGGCAATGGGTGGTCTGCTGTTCGGTTATGATTGGGTCGTAATCGGAGGAGCCAAAATTTTCTATGAACAATTCTTTGGTATAGAGTCAAACAACCTTCTTATAGGACTTGCTACAAGTATTGCACTGGCCGGATGTATGGTTGGCGCTATGGCGGTTGGAACACTGGCTGACAGGTTCGGACGCAAGCCTCTGTTGATTCTTTCGGCTTTCATTTTTGTTGTATCTTCTATTGGAACGGGTGGCTTCAACAGTTTCGGCTGGTTCCTTGTTGCACGCTTTGTCGGTGGTATCGCCATTGGTACGGCATCCGGACTGAGCCCTATGTACATAGCCGAGGTTGCTCCAGCTTCAATTCGTGGAAAATTGGTCACTATCAACCAGTTGACCATTGTCATCGGAATTCTGGCCGCTCAGATTGCCAACTGGCGGATTGCCGGCACACATTCACTGGAATGGAATCTGGAAAGCGGATGGAGATGGATGTTCTGGGCCACTGCATTCCCTTCGGCAGCGTTCCTTGTGCTGGCTTTCTTCATTCCTGAAAGTCCCCGTTGGCTGGCTCTCAGTGGCAAATCGGCTCAGGCCCGTAATGTGCTGGTCAAAGTCGGAGGCGAGAATTATGCTGGTGATGAGATGGAGGCTTTTGAAAACAGCCGCCAGGAATCTGCAAAAGAGGAAAAGGGAGGTCTCAAGCTGTTGTTCAGCAAGCCTTTCCATAAAGTCTTGGTCTTGGGATGCATAATCGCCTTTTTCCAGCAGTGGTGCGGAACGAATGTGATTTTCAACTATGCCCAGGAAATTTTCCAGAGTGCCGGGTATGACGTTGATAATACATTCATCAACATCGTCATTACTGGTATTGCCAATCTTGTGTTTACTTTCGTGGCACTTTTCTCGGTCGAGAAACTGGGTCGCAGGGCGCTGATGCTCCTTGGAGCCGGTGGTCTGGCCGGTATTTACGCGATTCTCGGGGCATGCTATTTCTTCCATGTTCAGGGAGTGGCAATGGTGGTGCTCTGCGTGCTGGCAATAGCCTGCTATGCAATGACGCTGGGTCCCATCACCTGGGTTCTGATTGCTGAGATATTCCCCAACCGCGTGCGTGCCGTGGCTGTTGCAACAGCGACATTCGTACTGTGGGTAGGCAGTTTCACCCTCACTTTATCGTTCCCCCTGCTGAACGCGGCATTGGGTACAAGCGGCACGTTCTGGATTTACACGGCTATCTGTGTGGCGGCCCTCTTCTATTTCATTAAGGCCCTGCCTGAGACAAAGGGTAAATCGCTTGAGCAACTGGAAAAAGAACTGATTAAATAAAGGCATCATGGTCAAGGCATGGAAGGAAAATGTGGTGATTCCCACATACGAAATCGGAAAACCTGAAAAGAATCCGGTATTCCTCGAAAAGAGAGTTTATCAGGGAAGTAGCGGTGTGGTTTATCCCTATCCCGTTGTGGAGTCTATCGCCGATGTGAAGACGGACCACACGTACGAAGCTGTGATGCTCGAGAACGAGTATCTGAAAATCATGATTCTCCCGGAGTTGGGCGGACGTGTGCAAAGGGCTTACGACAAGATTGCAAAACGCGACTTTATCTATTACAACCAGGTCATCAAGCCGGCTCTGGTCGGTCTTGCCGGCCCCTGGATAAGCGGTGGCATTGAGTTCAACTGGCCGCAGCACCATCGTCCAAGTACTTTCCAGCCAGTCGATTGCACCATTGAGGAGAACGGTGACGGAAGTGTTACGGTGTGGTGCTCGGAACGGGAACAGATGTTCCACCAGAAGGGAATGGCCGGTTTCACCTTGAGACCGGGCTGTGCATACCTGGAAATCAAGGGTGTGCTCTATAATCCGACCGAGACGCCTCAGACTTTCCTGTGGTGGGCCAACCCGGCAGTCAAGGTCAATGATGCCTACCAGAGTGTCTTCCCGCCAGATGTGAATGCCGTCTTTGACCATGGAAAGCGTGCCGTCAGCACATTCCCGATTGCTACTGGAGTCTATTACAAAATGGATTACAGTGCGGGGGTAGATATTTCCAACTACAAGAACATTTTCGTTCCCACTTCGTACATGGTCGCCAAGTCGGAGTTTGATTTCGAGGGCGGGTACGAGAACGATACACATGCCGGTATGTTGCATGTGGCCGACCACCGCTACAGCCCCGGCAAGAAGCAGTGGACCTGGGGAAACGGCGATTTCGGCCGGGCCTGGGACCGCAATCTGACCGATGAGGACGGGCCATACATCGAGCTTATGGCCGGTGTCTATACCGAAAACCAGCCCGATTTCAGCTGGCTTATGCCCTACGAGGAAAAATCGTTCGTGCAGTATTTCTTCCCCTATCGCGAGTTGGGCATCGTCAAGCAGGCCAGCCGTGATATGGTGCTCAATATGGTGGAGGATGGCGGCGGCGTGAAGGTGATGGCCTATGCCACATCTGTGCAGCAGTGCAAGGTACAGGTGGCCACAGCTGACGGCAAGGTGCTCTTTGAGGAGCAGTGCGAGCTCTCACCGGAAAAGGTTTATGAAAAGCATGTCGCCCTGTCGGAGGGTGTATCGTTGAAGGATGTCGATTTCAGTGTGAACGGCCTTATGTGTCGCGGGCGTGCCGGGCAGTCGTCAGAGATTCCGCCGGCTGCTGAGGCGGCCCTTAAGCCCTCTGAAATCACCACAAACGAGCAGCTTTACCTTACCGGCCTGCACCTTGAACAGTATCGTCATGCCACATGGAGTGCTCTTGACTATTACGAGGAGGCATTGCGGCGCGATTCGGATGATGTTCGCTGCAACAATGCGGTAGGCCTGTGGTATATACGACGTGGCAGATTTGACGTTGCAGAGCCCTATCTTCGCAAGGCTGTCGCAGTTCTTCGCAGACGCAATCTGAATCCGTATGACGGGGAACCGCTTTACAACCTTGGACTTTGCCTCAAATATCAGGGCAAAAACAGCGAAGCCTACGACTGGTTCTTCAAATCGACTTGGAATGCCGCCTGGCAGGATGCCGGTTATTTTGCCTGCGCACAGTTGAGTGCTGCGGCGGAAGCATGGGATCGGGCCCTGTGGGAAGTTGACCATGCCATTTTCAGAAACTGGCACAACCATAAGGCGCGGGCACTGAAAGCGTCTGTTCTCCGTCATGTAGGTCGAGTCAGCGAGGCTTTGCAACTGTGTGAAGAGTCCCTGAAAATCGACCGCTTCAATTTCGGATGCCTTTTCGAGCAGATGCTGTGCGGGCAAGGTGACCGACAGTCGTTCATTTCACTGATGCGCGGCTGTCCGCACAACTATGACGAACTTGCCCTTGACTACAAGGCTGCCGGCCTTGATGCAGAGGCTTTTCAGGTCTGGCAACTGGCCGAGGAGGTGAAGGCCGTGACCATCATGTCCTATTATTACTCTGGACAATACGACAAGGCGGCTGCCAGCGACCCGGCACTCAGTTTCCCGAACCGTCTCGAAGCGGTATCAGCCCTGATGTCGGCTCCTGAGCACGACTCCAAGGCTCCTTATTTACTTGGTAACCTCTACTACGACAAGCGTCAATATGACCTGGCCGTTGAGTCGTGGGAAAAGTCTGCGATGCTGAATCCTGATTTCCCGACTGTCTGGCGCAATCTGGCATTGGCCTATTACAACAAGCAGCATGACAGCAAGAAGGCGGTGGAGGCTATGGAGAAGGCATTTTCGCTCGACCCGACCGACAGCCGTGTACTGATGGAACTGGACCAGCTATACAAGAAACTCGGCTATCCGTACCAGCAGCGTCTTGACAATTTGCAGTCCTATCCGGAGCCTATTGCTGAGCGCGATGACCTAGTCCTGGAGGAGATTACCTTGCTCAATCAGCTTGGCCGCTGGGAAGAGGCTATGGAAGAACTTGATGCCCATACATTCCATCCGTGGGAAGGGGGAGAAGGCAAGGTGCCGGCCCAGTACCAGTATGCTCGTGTGCAGCTGGCAGGCAAGGCTATGGCAGAGAACCGTCCGCAGGATGCTGTCGCCCTCCTGGAAGAGTGTCTTGTATATCCTCATCACTTGGGTGAGGGTAAACTCTATGGCGCGCAGGAGCAGGACTTCTATTATTTCCTTGGCCTGGCTTGGGAGATGGCTGGAGATGCAGACCGTTCCAGAGAGTGTTTCGAGAAGGCATCAAAAGGGATTCTTCAACCTGCTACGGCCTTGTATTACAACGATGCCAATCCGGAAAAGATATATTATCAAGGACTTGCACTGAACAAGCTCGGACGTGGAAAAGAGGCTCTTGAGCGTTTTGAGTCTTTGGTCCGGTTTGGAGAGGCCCATATTGATGACCATGTCGTTATGGACTATTTTGCCGTTTCACTTCCTGACCTGGCCATCTGGGATGAAGACCTTGACCTGCGTAACCGCTCCAATTGTCAGCATTTGATTGACCTGGGACGGAAAGGTCTGGAAATCATGGGCATTTAATAATGCATTTTTCAGGATATTAATTACCTTTGCACCGAAAATGGCGAAGGTTCACATTTTGACGGCCCGTACATGCCGTCTGTGACCAACAGGGAACCGGGTGAAAGTCCCGGACAGTCCCCGCTGCTGTAAGTTCCGGCCCCATTCCTGATGGATGGAGTCAATGCCTCAAGCACTCTTTTTGCCACTGTCACTTGAAATGACGGGAAGGCGCTTGACCAGGCAGGAACAAGTCAGAAGACCTGCCTTCGACCATCTATTGAACGGCTCTCGAGGAAGGGTTAACATGGTTACGAAAAGGATATTATCCGTACTTATTTGTGCACTTGCCGCGGGCAGGCTGTTGGCAATGGAAGCCGATAGCCTCGATTTGTATGAGCTTCATGAAGTGGAGGTTGACGCCGCTCCAGCCGTTACAGAAGTGATTCCAGCAAAACGGTTGGATGGAGTTGTGCTGCAGACCATGTCAACGCAGTCGGTGGCTGATGCCGTCCGTTTTTTCTCGGGTGTGCAGATAAAGGATTATGGCGGCATTGGCGGATTGAAGACAATCAATATCCGCAGTATGGGGAGCCAGCATGTCGGCATCTTCTATGACGGCCTGCCAGTCGGCAATGCCCAGAACGGCCAGATTGATCTCGGTCGCTATTCTTTGGACAATATAGAATCGGTAGAGCTCTACCATGGCCAGAAGACCTCCATGTTGCAGAGTGCCCGTGACTATGCTTCTGCCACTTCGGTATATCTGCAGAGCAAGCGTCCACGCTTTACCGACGAAGAGCGTTACCACTTGAGTTTCACATTGAAAGGTGGCTCGTTCGGCACTTTTAACCCTGCACTGACCTATCAGCAGAAAATCTCCAATAGTCTCTATGCTTCTTTGTCCGGAGAATGGCTCCAGTCCAACGGCCGCTACCCGTTCCGCCACCGCAAGGTTTTGCCCGACGGGAGCATCGCATACGACACGACTGCGATTCGTGAAAATGGAGACATAAAGGCATATCGTGTCGAAGGTAGTCTGTATGGCTTTTTCCCCGACGGCAGCTGGAAGGTTCAGCTTTACGACTATCATTCTGCACGCGGCCTGCCCGGCTATGTGGCCCGTAACCTCTATTCCCACTCTCAGCGGCAGTGGGACAACAACTTTTTCGCGCAAGGGAGCTTCCGAAAGGACTTCGCCTCCTGGTGGTCGTTGCAGGCACTGGCCAAGTATGCCAACGATTACACACGCTATCTCAATCCCGACACCACTCTTCAGTATATTGACAATACATACCGTCAGCAGGAAATTTATGTTTCGGCAGCGAACTGCTGGAGACCTTTCGGGTGGTGGGAACTGGCCCTTTCGGCGGACTGGCAGTGGAACAGTCTTGACTGCGACATGAACGGTTTTGTTTTCCCAGTCCGCAATACTTTTCTTGTGGCGGCTGCAACGGCTTTCAAGTTTGAAAGGGTGCAGGTACAGGCATCTTTGCTCGGCCATTTTGTCCATGACAGGACCACATCGGGCGAGGCAGCCGATTTCCATAAGCTGACCCCTTCTGTCTCTGTGAGTTACCGTCCTTGTAAAACTGTGGACATACATGGATTCTACAAGCAGATTTTCAGGATGCCGACATTTAATGACCTGTATTACACCCTTGTAGGTCATGCCACATTGAAACCGGAAGAGACTGTACAATACGACCTCGGGGTCACATTTACGCCCAGACATTTCAAGTTGGAGGTTGACGGCTACTATAATAAGGTGACGGACAAGATTGTGGCCGTACCTACTTCGAATCCTTTTAGGTGGCAGATGATGAATCTGGGGCTTGTGAAGATTGTCGGGTGTGACGCTTCTGTTGAGACGGAGTGGAAGTTACCGGGGCAGTGGTCGCTTCAAGGGATGGTAAGCTATACCTATCAGCAGGCACGCGATGTGACCGACCCTGCCGAATCGTACTATGGCGACCAGATTCCCTACATACCTCTCCACAGCGGTTCGGCTATGGCTAATGTCGGGTGGCGCAAGTGGAATCTGCACTATGCTTTCCTTTATACGGGGGAAAGGTATGACCAGAGTGCCAATATCCCGGCCAATTATGTGCAGCCTTGGTACACGCATGACCTGGCCTTGCAGCGGTGGTTTCAGGTTGGTGGGTGGAGGTTTACTCTGTCGGGCGAGGTGAACAATGTTTTTAACCAGCAGTATGACGTTGTGCTTAACTATCCTATGCCCGGGACTAATTTCAAGGTCGGGGTCAGGGTGGAACGGTAAAAATGTAATAATGATGCGAAATTGTTTGTTTGTATTAGGAATTTGCCTGTTGATGGTCGGGTGTAGAGGCGAAGCTGTGGTTTTGCAGCCGGGTGAGACTCAGGTAACATCAGGGGTGTCGGGTGGTAAATACCGTGGGTTCTACCTTCTTAATGAGGGCAATATGGGGAGTAACAAGGCTACTCTTGACCGTTTTGACTATAGCACAGGCATATACACCCTGAACATCTATGCTGCTACCAATCCCCATGTCGTGTCGGAGCTTGGAGATGTCGGAAATGACTTGCAGGTTTATGGTAGCAAACTATATGCCGTCATTAACTGTTCAAATCTGGTCGAAGTGATGGACCTCCGTACTGCTGCCCACCTTGGAACAATAGAAATTCCGAACTGCCGCTACATCACATTCCATGGCGGAAAGGCATACGTCAGTTCATACGCCGGCCCCGTGCAAATCAACCCGGAGCATGAGCAGCTTGGCTATATTGCTGAAATCGACACTGCCACGCTGAAAATAACCCGCAAAGTAACTGTAGGTTATCAGCCGGAGGAGATGGCAATTGTAGGAGGGAAGCTGTACGTTGCCAACAGCGGTGGATACTATCCTCCAAGGTATGACAGGACGTTGTCGGTGGTTGATATCAATACTTTTACCGAAATCAAGAAGGTCGATATTGCCATAAATATCCACCGGGTGAGAAAGGATGCCTACGGAGACCTTTACATTTCGTGCCGTGGCGACTATTATGACAAGGTGTCAAAACTTTACGTCTTTGATACCAGAACGGAAACGCTCAAGGATTCCATTGACATACCAGTTTCTGACTTTTGCATAAATGGCGACACTGCCTACATTTTCAGCAATGACTGGAAGGCGAAAGGCTCAAAGGGGACCATTACCTACTCCCGGCTTAATGTCCTCACAGAGCAGCCAATCGACGGGAATTTCATCGATGCAGATGTTGCGGCCAATATCAAATGCCCATACGGCATTGCTGTCAATCCTGAAACTGGGGAAATTTTCCTTTGCGATGCAAAAAGCTATGTCATTCCCGGCACTCTCTATTGCCTTGACGGAACCGGCCATGAGCGCTGGCATGTAACCACCGGCGACATCCCGGCCCACATAGTTTTCTTCAAGTGATTTTTGCTTACCTTTGTCCCGCTAATTAATCTTGAGTTTATGAATATTGCTGTTATTATGGCCATTATCTTTCTGGGAGGCATCATCATGATTGCCTTGGAAGATGTGCTGAGAGTAAACAAGGCGGCTGTGTCCGTCACGATGTGTATAGTTTTGTGGGTGCTGCTCCTGACCCATGTCAATGCCGTATTCCTCACAGGAACACCGGAAATGATTGACACATACCGAAAGGCATTCCCTGAGGAAATCTCATCCATGTCAACCAAAGAACTGGCGGCGGGATATCTCAGCAAGACAATTGTGTCGTCCTTCGGTGACGTTTCATCCACTTTGTTCTTCGTCCTTGCTTCAATGGCAATTGTCGAAGTGTTGGATTCAAACGGCTCCTTCCGGGTCATTACCCGCTCCATCCGTTCGCGTAAGAAACGGAGTCTCGTGTGGATTGTCGCCGGAATCACGTTCGTTCTTTCGGCAATGTTGGGTAACCTGGCTACTGTAATTATTGTCGTAGCCGTACTCAGAAAACTCATTCCAGATGCCCAGCAGCGCCTACCGCTGTCATGTCTTGCAATTATTGCAGCCAATGCGGGCGGTTCTTTCTCTCCAATCGGAGATGTTACAACGCTGCTGCTTTGGACCGGGGGAAATGTCACGGCACTGCACCAGATTTCGCATATTTTCCTGCCCGCTCTGGCTATGGCGTGCATTCCTTCGCTTCTTGTCTCGCTCTCGTACAAGAAGGACGAGCACTTTCCTCCGCTTATGGACAGCAGCGACATTGCAGCTGAGGATTTCGATTCGGTCTATCATAACATCCTTCTGTTCATAGGTCTGCTGTCGCTGGTGATGGTTCCCGTCTTGCAGTCAAGCCTCCAGTTGCCGCCTTACATGTGTGTTCTTTTCGGCTTGTGCATTCTGTGGATTATTACAGATATTAAAGCTGCGGTTTCGAAAGACCCCAACGCGGGCAAGATGAAGGTGTCGAACCTGTTCAGCCATCTGGATGTTGCTACAATCCTGTTTTTCCTTGGCGTGCTGATGTCTGTTGAGGCTCTCAAGCAGGTTGGAGTACTTACCACTCTGGCCAATTCGCTGAATGCCGCAATACCCGAGCCAAAGGCGATTGCCGTCCTGCTGGGCTGCTGCTCGTCAGTCCTCGACAACGTCGCCCTGGTAGCTGCCACCATGGGCATGTACCCGTTAGCAGAATCCGGCATGTTTATGCCCGACAGTCCGTTCTGGACATTGTTGGCCTATTGCGCTGTCACAGGTGGCAGTATCCTCATAATCGGTTCAGCCTCAGGTGTTACTGTGATGGGCCTGGAGAAGGTAAAGTTCGGCTACTACCTGAAGAAATTCACTCCGCTGGCACTGTTGGGTTATTTTGCCGGTGTGGGGCTCTACATGCTTCTTTAACTCATTTATTTTCAAGCAGTATGAAAAGGTCACTATTTATCATCATTTCTCTCCTTACGTTGGTATCCTGTGCAGAAAAAGCAGAAAAGAAATGTGAGCAACAGCAGCGCGATTTCCTGACGCTGGCTCACGACCGTTATTCAGTGCGTAAGTTCGCTGATGTCAAGGTGGAGCAGGAAAAGATTGACAAGATTCTCGAAGCTGGTCGTATTGCTCCGACTGCAGTCAATTCACAGCCGCAGATGGTCTATGTTGCCCGCTCTGAGGAGGCGATGCAAAAGCTCAATGAGGTGTCTCCCTGTATTTTTGGTGCTCCGCAGTGCATAATTCTTTGCTATAACGATGAAACCGTCTGCAAGCGTGGCGAAGAGGGTAACTACGGCGAGATTGATGGGACTATTGTCCTCACTCACATGATGATGGAGGCCACAGACCTGGGGCTGGGCACATGCATGGTCGGTTATTTTGACTCTGACAAGCTGATTGAAGCCTTCAATCTGCCGGCAAACATCCATCCAATCCTTCTCATGCCCTTCGGCTATGCTGCCGAGGATGCCGCTCCCTCTCCCCTCCACACCGAATACCGCCCCGCCGAAGAGACTATCGCGTATCTGTAATGTTCGGTCATCATGGCTGATAATGGAATGATTTGCTTCCCTTCCTTTTCCTCTCTCATTTGGAAAATGGAAACTAATGTGTATTTTGCCGAAATAAAAGGTTATATCTGACGAGCTATATTGAAGTATCCCATAGGAATACAAGACTTTGAGAAAATCATAGAAGGTGGTTATGTCTATGTTGACAAGACAGATTTTATCTATGATTTGGCGCACGACGGCAACATCTACTTTCTGAATCGTCCACGACGATTCGGAAAGTCATTGCTCGTCTCAACCTTGCAGTACTACTTCGAAGGTAAACGCGAACTTTTCAGAGGACTCGCTATAGACCGGCTTGAAACGGAATGGAAGAAGTACCCTGTAATGAAGATTTCGTTTTCGACGGGTGAATACTCTCAAGATGGTATTTTAAAAGAACGTCTGGAGGGACTCCTTGACCAGTGGGAGGGACTCTATGGAAAGGGTGCCGAAAAGTCATCCATCAGTGAACGTTTCTTTGAAGTGATAAAAGCGGCCAAGGATAAAACAGGCATGCCCGTTGTTGTCCTTGTGGATGAATACGATAAGCCTTTGCTCGACACGTTGGAACTGGACAAGGTGGTGAAGGGCGAGGACGGACATGAGATGCAGTTAGGTGAGAAGAATCGCCATATTCTCAAGAGTCTGTATTCAGTATTTAAGGATGCAGATCCGTATCTGAAGATGGTTTTCATTACTGGTGTCACTAAGTTTGGACAGATTACGGTTTTCAGTGGTTTCAACCAGCCGCAGGATATCGGTTTTCTTCCGAAATATGAAGCCATCTGTGGTATTACAGAAACTGAACTGTATAATGTCTTTAAGGAACGCATTGCACAGCTGGCACCCGAATGGGACACTGACGCAGATGGTGTAAAAGCCATGCTGAAGAAAAACTACGATGGCTATCACTTTACCAATAGGATGACCGATATCTACAATCCTTTCAGCCTCTTGAACACCCTTTCTTCAGGCGAGTTGAAGGACTATTGGTTCAAATCGGGCAATCCCGAATATCTCATCCGTCTGCTGGCCAAAACCAAGGTCAACGTGCAGGAATTAGTGGGCAAATACTACAGTGAGCCTGAGTTTGTGGAGTACAAGGCCGATGCGGAGAAGCCGCTTCCTATGCTGTATCAAAGTGGTTATCTGACATTTAAAGAGTTCAAGAAACTCTCACAGCGTTACAAACTTGATTTTCCCAATGACGAGGTGTCAAGAGGCTTTTTGTCACTCATCGCCAGCAACTACCTGAAACCTACGTATGCATCTCCAACATCCACTATGGGAGGTGTGGTTGACGCACTTGCTGAAGGGGATACTGCTGAAGTTCGCAATATCCTCACTGCTTTCTTTGCTAGTATTCCAAAACAAGTCTCATTGAGCCGCTGATTTTCTAAATTTCGAATTCTTTCCAATAAGCTATATCATGTGTGTCCGGTAAAAAAGCCGGAACATTTTTAAAAAGTTAAACAATCAAATAAACTCGGTTCGGTAGAACCAAAGCGTTCATTGACATTATTGTAGTTAGGTTTGCCAAAAAGGTCTTTTAGAGGCGTAGTGTCTGTCAATGAGATACTTACAATCTGCAACATCTCGTAGATAGACCTGGTGACACCCATCTTTTTCTGCACTATAGCCATCATTCAATAGCTGATGATTGCAGAATAGATTTGTATCCTGACAGCGTTTTCGGAGTTACCCCAGAACTTTTTTATCTTGAGATGCTGCCCAAAGCCATTTGAAGAAAAGCTCAATCTGCCACCTCTGATGATACAGTTCAGCAACCATCATTGGACTGATATCCAGCGCGTTGGTGAAGAAAATGAACTCACGTCTGTTCTCTTCATCCCAATAACGGATACGTCTGATCATGTCTGGGTACTTCTGGCTTGTGAACTGACCGTTCATGTA
>DCHH01000031.1:0-818 GCA_002315625.1 Bacteroidales bacterium UBA1757 | reverse complement strand
TCATTGTTCTTCCTTCCGCGGACCACGAAATATGCCCCAATGCTTTCAATATTGTGCAACCGTTTGAAGTCATTGTATCCACGGTCAAAGATGTAGAAGGAGTTCTCCTCATATGGGATTGCATCCATCGCATTCATATCGTGAACACGGGCTTCTGTAATATGGAAGAAGGTCGGAATAGACGTTTCAACATCATACAGTGTATGAACCTTGATACCTCCTTTCCCCTGATTCTTCCTGAACAGAGCCCACTTGAATGTCTCCAGACAGAGCTCAATAGTCGTTGAATCAAAGGCATATACGTTGCATCCAAGCCCCAAAGATGTCATCCGCCCTACATGTTCTGGCTTCGGCCACCACCTTGTATGCGAACTCTTCAAAAATGCGGTAATCGCGTTTTGAATTGGCATCGGCAAGCGTGCTTCTGGAAGCGTGTTTCCCAAAGCCCAGGTGATATGCCTTGCCGGCATGAGCCTGTGTCGCGAGAACCAAATCACGCAAACTTTCACGATTGGACAACTGACCAAACATCAGAACAGCCAGTTGGTTCCAGCAGGTGAATGACTTGATGTAGCGATTTCCATCGTATTTGTTTGCTATTCTTAGGAATACATCCTTATCGATGAAATCTAAAAGCTGAGAGAACACGTATTTTCCGAAATTCATGTGCCACACAATATAGTGTAGCAAAGATAATTTCAAATCGGCGCGCTCAAAAATGCCTTGTAACTACCTAACTTTCAATAATTTCAAAGAGCATTTATGAATTTTTACCGGACACTAATGTTCTGCAGTAATTAGTTCTACTAAATCAATGG
>DCHH01000124.1 GCA_002315625.1 Bacteroidales bacterium UBA1757 | reverse complement strand
TTGCTGATCTTATGATTGTTGCCAAGGACTGCGGCAGAGCAATATGTTTCTCCAACGTATGAGCCTACTGATACCGGTGTTACTCCAGTGAAATCAAGGTCTGCATCAATTGACACAACCAGAGGGTTGACTGCGTCGTAGTCTCCGTCATTGAAGGCGGTGGCAAAAGCATTCCACTGAGCCGCGGTGGTGATATGAACGTCAACTACAGTGCCTGTAGGTTCGTATGCAAACTCGGGGAAGGCATGAATCTGGCCTTTCTTGAACTCGCGGGAAGAAATTTCCTTCTCCATGAAATGTCCCTTTGCGTCGATCACCTTAACCTTTGCGGCATAGGTGCCTGCGGGTACGGGAATGAACACATCGGTTGCCTCGTCACCCAGGAATGCGTTGATATTCTTGCGAACGTAGTTGTTCTTTGCAGAAACAGTCTCAGCAGAAGCAATCGTACCATTCTCAAAATCAACAGAGAATACGCCATTGAACTGGACGCCTTCGGCTGAAACCTCAAGGCAGGCAATCCTGCAATTGTCAGTCGTGCCTTTCTTTACAGCAAAATGCAGAACAGAAGTGGCGTACTTCAACGAAGCGGCTCCAGTGGCACCCTGATATCCCACAAGAGGAATATACTTGGCAACTGCGGGAAGAGTCACCGTAGAATTGTCAGTCCAAATAGTGGCAGGATAAGCAATTCTGTAAGGGGTGTCAAGGATGCCCTCGAATGTAAATTGAGCTGAGGTTTGATAATCCTCATCCTCAATATCAAGAGGCTCGGAAACCACGCCGTTTACAGTGATAGAATCACCTTTTGACCAATACAGAGCACGTTTCCCGCCGACATTGTCCCCAAGGAAAGTTTTCTCTGCAGGAAGATTAAAAGTGATTGTCGTAGAATTAGAAGGAGTTTCAACCGTGAAACGCTCCTTTGCGCAAGAGCCCAGAAGAAGGGCAGCAGATGCAAGTGCTAAAAGTGTAAAAAATCTTTTCATCGTTTTAACATTTTAATGGTTACCACTCCTCCGGAACTTCTTCAAGTTCTTTGAGTTGAAATTTTGAGACTTGGGCAAAAGGTAGCGCGGACAGCATACAAAATTGCTGCACCGTCGGGCTCTGGTAGCCCGAGATTGTGAGTTGTTTCATCATTTTTTTCATTTTATTTTAGATATTTATATAGTCTGAGGATAATGCTTTCATATTTACCAACTTACGCTCGTCGAATATTCATTGCCGAAAAGGTCCTTCACGCGGATTTCACCGGAAGTTACGCCCTGGGAAGGAGTTATCCGGAACATATATGTCTTGTCTGTAGGCTTGCAATATTTGCGGGTGGTCTTGTTGGTGACTCCGGCAAATATGTCAAGGTACTCGGGATCGAACTCAGGATGGAACTCCATCTCGCCTTTGCAGACTCCGTTCTCGTACCACTGGGGAGTGGACCAGCCTTCTGACCAGTTCCAAATATTGACTTTCACGAAACCGTCTCCTGTCTTCAGGGGCGTGAAAGCCCTCATCTGATAATCCTTGTCATGACCGACTGATTTGTAGTACCAGTCGAAATCCTGGCCTTTGACATTCATTACAAGATATCCCTGAGGGGTGCCGCTGCCAGAGAGGTACTTGTTGAGTCTTAGACCTCCGGTACAACGGGCCACCGTCAGAGATTTGATATTCTCGGAGCCATGGCGAAGTTTCTTGCCGCTGTAATCAAAATAAAAATTGTTGTGATAATGCCCGGAAACAGAATAAATCTGTTTGTAAGGCTTCATGGCATTGAAATACCTCTTATAGTTCCTATTGTGGGCGCCGAACGAGCCATTTGGGGAATCGCCCCTCTTCTTGAAGAACTGGCCATGGGAGCATGCCACAATGACTCTGTCCTTAGGCACATATTTGAGGTCTTCCTCCAGCCACTGGGCGGCGCGGTCATCAATGCCATTGCCATAATGGTCACTCGACTTTTTCCTGTCGTACATTATTGTGTTCATCACAATGAAATGCACGTCACCTATATTGAAGGAATAATGCTCCGGACAGATATAAGTCTCGAAAAACATATTCCCGAGCTTGGTGTCAAAAAGCGTGGTCTGGTCAAAATCGTGGTTACCTATCACGTTGAAAGTGGGACACTTGATTTTGGAAGCGGCGTCGATATAATCGTCATAAGCCGTCATGAAATTATACACCAAGTCACCCAGATTGATGCAATAAACGTCCCCGCCGAGCTTCTGACGGAAAGCTTCTATATCGGTTGAAACCGTACCGTCCCACTGCTCCATCGAGTCGTCCACCCCGTACGGGCGAACCTGCGGGTCGCCTATCATCACCAATGTGTAATCCTTGGCCGGCTCGCGCAGAGAAAGAATAAAATCAGCCTTGACCGCCTGCTGGTGACGGGCTATCCTGCGGAAGAACTGAGGTATGCCGTCAATGGTCTTTATAGAAGCATACGAAGGAAGCGACAAATAGACGAAATTCGCTTCGTTCAAATCACTCTTCATGCGGAAACTGCCGTCTGCAGCGGTTGTCACACACTGCCTGCCGTCAGTAACCACAATGCCTTCGAGCGGCTTGCCTTCGTCGCTGAACACTGTTCCATAAACGTTTGAGCCATCCTCCAGCGGTTTGGCGGAAACGGCGTCATCATCGGGGAACAAGCCTCCGGTCGTAACATTGGAGACCCCGCCTGCGATATTGCCGCGACGGCCGCCGATGGACTTGACGGTACCTTCATTTCTGCAATCCTTTAGGAATGCCCTCAAACCTTCTCTACAGGTCATATAACCCACAACGCCACCTGTATGTATGGCATTGGTATTGGTCTGCGTATTGCCTCCGGCTACGGATGAAACCGCGCCATAATTGGCACAATTGCGGATATACGCTCCTGCTTCCTGTGATTTAGGGCAATAAACCTGTCCTACAACACCGCCTGCGGTACTGCGCGATTTCTGGCTCAGGCCCTCGAAGCTGACAGCGCCATAGTTGATACAGCGGCGCAGGTGAACCGGCCTGCCGATATTGCCGGCACAACCGCCCACATTCGCTCCGTTTTCATTATATGCGGCGACCTTGCCATAATTGACGCAATCGGTAACGTTGAGAGACTCGTGAGGCATGCCCACGATACCGCCCACGCAGCCAACCGCATTGCCTTCGCAAACCACCTCTCCGAAATTGTCGGAGCATGATATGTCGGACTTCGTAAATCCAGCAATACCACCCACACGGGACTGGGCCGGCTTTTGGGCCGCCTCGGATTTATAGCTTGACGAATGGACTTTACCACGGTTGATACAATATTTGACAGGGCATCTTCCGCCACCTCCTACGACACCTCCGATGTTCTCTACACGGAAGTCACTTGAAACGTTGATTTCGCCAAAGTTTTCGCACCAGGCAATAACAGGGCACTTGAGTTTCTTGCCGGCGCTGCAACCTCCTGCAATGCCGCCGACTTCAATCGGCAGCTCTCCCTTTTGTTCAATGCCATAATTGGAACTCTGGATTTTTCCGTAGTTGCGGCAGCTCAGAATATAGGCATAGTTCAAGCCTGCAATGCCACCGATATGGATAGGCTCTGCGGTGTATGTGCATTTGTGAGACACCGAACCATAGTTTTCACAATTTTCAATCTTGCCATGATTGACATCCGCGATAAAACCGGCACTGAACTCCCCTGTAGAGCTTGTGACCTTCAACTGGCAGTTTGCGTCAATTACAATTCCTTTGACCTCCGCTCCATAGACAAGCTGTCCGAAAAGTCCCCTGTCGGTCTTCCAGCCTTTGATTTTGTGGCTGCAACCGTCAAACTTTCCTGTAAACTGCTCGATACGGGCAAATTTCTTTTCTTTGGACATGTCGATATCCGCAGTCAGAACTATGACGCTATCCGCATTCATCCATTTGGAAAGGTCTGCGCCGGCATTGACCGCACTGGCAAAGGCAGCAAGTTCCTTTGAATTAGATATCCCCTGGGCAAACGCAATCGCCGAGCCGAGGATAATAAGTATTGATATGAATAATCGTTTCATACTACCAAGTTACTGATGAAGTATAAGTGTTGCCGAAACGGTCCGTTACTGACACGGTTCCCGTCGCGTGCGTGTTATTTCCAATCGATGCGCTGAACATGGAGTAAATGCCGGTTTTGGAGGGTGCATAACCTTCCGCCTTGAGAGTCGCGTTATTATTGTAGTACCAGTCCCTCACCTCATAGCTGCCCATGTCATAGAATGAATACTTGCTGGAAGTGGTGACACGTTTCATCTTGTTTGTCACGCCATTACAAGTGAAGGTGGGAGTCTTCCAAAGTTCGTCAAACATGAAAATGTCGACATAGACCAAGCCGTCATTCTCGGCGTACGTTCCCGGAGGATAGATATTCATCTGATAGCTCTCTGTAAGGTCTCCACCGCCATTTTTCATCACGGCCTTGCCGTTGGTGAAATTCCATGGACGGTAATTGTATGCCGGAGTCGTCGCTCCTCCTGCCCACGCACTGCTCTGATACTGAATAGGGTGGAATTTCCATTTGACCTTGCCGTTGTCGTAATCGAAAATCACAAAGCCCCTCGGAGTGCCAGAAGCGTTATATTCATTTGTCCAAAGTTCGCCGGTTGAACGCGAAACTGTATGAGACTCAATCTTGGGATTGTTGACATCCACATAATGATACATGGTGTGGGTATGTCCGGCCCAATAATAGACCTTGCCGCTGCGCTTTGCAATCAAATTGTCCACGTCGGCATAGTGAGTATTGACTTTTTCCCCGTCAAATGTTATGGCTCCACGCGACCTCATGGTCTGACCATTGCACATGTACATGGGCGAATGAACGCAGATCATAAGAGGACGGGAGGATTCCACATAACTCAAATCGTTCTGGAGCCACTCCCAAATGTCGTCCCTGAGGCCGTCGGCAAGATCGTCTCCGCTGTTGGTGGACCTGGGATTCTTGGTAATCATCATATTGTCAAGAAGCACGAAATGAATGTCGCCGAGATTGAACGAGCAGTTCACGGGACCGAAATATTCCTCGAATTTTGCAGAACTTGGCTTGTCGCCAACCTTTGAAAGATCATGATCGTGGTTGCCGATTACATTATAGGTCGGGAAACCATTTGCCGACATGCCGGTCTTATAGCCAGGATACAATGCCGTGCTGTTGTGGCAAATATCTCCGAGCATAATGCCATAGATAGTGTTTGAAGACATTTTCGCCGCCGTTTCCTTAAGTTCGCGATACAGATCGTTACAGCAGTCCAAACTGTGGTAACCGAAGTTGTCGTAGCCGGCGCCTTTGCTTCTTGGCTGCGGATCCGCACCGATGAAAATAGTGTAGCGATTAGGATTGGCTATTTTAGTAAGAAGGAAATTGACGTTTCTGTATTTCCCGTCGGCATCAGGCTTGAGGCCATCAAAACGCTGGTAGAATACCGGAAGCGCATCCTTCACAGGGGCTGCATATCCGCTGGGAGTCGATACGAAAATGAAATCGACATCCTTCAGGGAGGATTTCAAAGAATATTTGCCATCCTTGTCGGTAGCAGTGCATACATGGCCGTCTGAAACCACCACATTCTCCAGAGCCAGGCCGTCAGAGCCTGTCACGGTACCCATAACCGTAGCCGTGTCCTTGCCCGGAGTCGGGTCATCCGTCCCCGGTTCCTTGTTACAGGAAACGAGAACGGACAAGCCCAATATTAAAACCAGGATTTTTCTCATTTTAATTTCCGCTCCAATAACTGATGCCGGATACGGTTCCAACGCCGGGAACGCCTACCGCAAAAGTTTCTACATTATTTTCATTGATCTTTGTTCCTGCGACACTTCCGCCGTATTTGCAATCCGTGACGCTTGTAGTTTCAGTGTTGAAGGCCACAAGTCCTCCGATATGAGCGCCTTCAGCTATCTCGGTAATCGCAGTGATTGACGAATAACTTGCACATCCTGAGATTTGGGTTCCGCCGTAATCCACAGAAAGGATGCCGGCAGGATTTTCTTTCTCAGAACCCGGGCTTGAAGCCGCGATATTGCCCTTGAATTCGCAATTGGAAATCTTTGAGTTGAGCAGACATCCTGCAACTCCGCCCTTATATGCAGAGGCATTGGCCGCGCCGCTGATGCCGGCAAGCTTGCTGCCGTCCATGGTGATCGTGCATGAGCAGTCGGAAATCGCAGCCTTGGGGGCATAGCCGATTACACCTGCCGTAATGCCGCGGTAGCCCTGAACATAACCGGATACCGTGCAGTTTTTGATTGCAATAGTGTCACCTGAAACCTCGGGGCGATAGTCAAATACTCCAATCAGACCACTCTGCGCATTGCAGGCATAAAAGTCGGATTTAGTATAATTGTACGGCTGGTTATTATAGTGTACGCTGACGACATTGGCATTGTTGATGCAATTTGACACCAGAGCGTTTCCGCCCTCGATGCTGGCTGCAATACCGGCGACAACCTGGCAATATCCATTGGATTTTGAGCAGGAAGATGCCTTGACTGCATCTCCTATGTCACCTTCATTAGAACAATTGGTTATCAGGCATGTTCCGTTGAGATAGCCTGCGATGCCTGCGGCAAATTCATGAGATACAGTGGCCGTAGCCGCATTGTAATCGAACTTGATGTAACCACGGTTCAATATATTGTCCAAGACAATGCCGGCAGACCTTCCGTCAGGGTCACAGCCACCGATCAAGCCGCCTGCACAAACATATTCGGCAGAATGTGCCACCGTGTGGTCAAGAATGATATTATTGCTGATTTCATAACCCTTGAAAGCGATTCTTGCCGCATCGCCAACCTGTCCGACAAAACCTCCGACAAACACACGCGTATCTGTAGCGGCGCGCCAGGTCTTGATATTTATATTGCTCATAGACACTGACTTGTCGGTGCTAAAATCAAAGCTTCTGCCGGGTTCCTGAATAAAACCGTAGATACCTCCGACAGCTTCCGTAGCGGCTGTTGCGCTGCAATCGATCGTGCCGAGTCCGGAATTGTTGCCGACAACGGTTTCGTCCGCAAGATATCCGAGAATTCCGCCGAGGTAGAGATTGCTTATGCCTGATGTCACATCCAGAGTGCCGGCGAACTCACAATTGGTAAGGGAGCCCGTGCCGTTGCCTGCGATGCCGCCGACATACAAAGACGCGGCGCTGCCATTGGCGGATGAAGCCATGATTGTCCCGTTGACTTTGCTGGAGATGATTACAGAAGCTTTGTCGAAGCTGCCTGCAATGCCACCGAAGTAGATATTGCTGCCGCCTCCGGTCTGAGCACCGCACTCGATTGAACCATTGAACTGGCAATTGTCAATCGTCGTGCCGACTGCTTTGCATACAATGCCGCCGAAGTTCACTTCACCGGTCAGTGTGTTGCCATTATACAGGGAACAACCTTCATCCAGAACCACATTCTTGATTGTTGCGTTCTGGGTGTATGTAAAGAGTCCGCTTTGAGACTTCTTGATATTCTTTATCCTGAAGTTGTTGCCATTGAAGGTTCCTGTGAAGGGCTTTTCGGCAGTTCCTATTCCGGGGAAGCCGGTGTAGCCATCCATATCAATGTCTTGAAGCTGGACAACAACACCCTCTTTCTGCCAGGGAGAAATGTCTTCTCCGGCAGCGACCGCCTCCGCAAACCTGAACATACCCTTGGGAGTCATCAGGCCGCCTGCAGCGACATAATCCTGACTGATGGAAGGAAGTTTTACTTCGGATGCGGAAAGATTGTTGAGCAACGCGCTGGACTCGGTCACACGAATCTCAGAGCAGTCGTTATAGTTCTGCTCGACTTTCAGCGTAACTTTCACAGTCTCGGTATTGACGTCGCTGACCTCTGATTTCATCTGTTTGGGGCAAATGAACTCGCTGATGGTCTTGGACGGCGCAAAGAACTCGACCACGGCGCTCTCTGTCTTTTCGAACCAGATATTGCCTTGGGTGTCGTAGTTGTATTCATTGCCCATTTGGGTAACTTGGATATCGGCAGATTCCTGTGTCTTGTCAGAAACTATGGCAACCTTGCCATAACGTCCGGCATCGGCATTCGCGCTCACTACAACATTGACCTGTGTGACAATCTGTTCTTCATCCTCATGCACGACACCGCCCTTTGAAGCCACAAGCCAGGGGTCACATTCGATGGACCAGCTTGTATCCTTAGGAGCTGTGACATTGACAGAAAACGTGGTATCCGCCGTATTTGCGACGAACCAAGGCTGGCTCAGAAGAAAAATGCTGGCATTCTGCTTCACAACCATCTGGAAACCGCGGAATGAACCTGCCACGAAGGTAAGTGTGGCATCGACTCTTTCTTCGAACGATTCATTCGCCGGAATCTCGATGGTAAAGGAACCGGGGCCCTTGTGCTCTTCCTCCCTGACTACACACCAGGCCATGTCGGACTCGATGTTCCAGCGGAGGTTTTTGTCATTTACGTCCACCTTGACCTCAATGTTATGAGGCTTGCAGTTGACAGCCAGGGACTTCGTCTCCGTGCCCTGAATCTGGTATTTCACGTCAATGACCTTCGACGCGGCAATGCGCTCGTTCATTTTCTCCTGCTCTGTGAGCTCTTTCTTCTGACATGAAGCAAAGGCAAGAGCAGTTGCGGCAATGCAAAGAATTATTCTAATCAATTTCATAACTATTGTCTCCCTTTAAGTCTGATACTGCGGCTTTCTTGAGTGTCCGCCCACCAAACGTCTGTTGTCATGTTGTTTTCTCCCTTAAGCCAGCCGTTGACAGCCTCTTGAAAGTATTCCACATTACGATATGCCTCATCGGCGGGGTAACGCAGACGGGTAGGAAGAATGTTCTTGTTCTCGGCTGCGGGGCCGTTTGTCTGAAGGAGAGGATATCCGGTACGACGGTATTCGCACCATGATTCGATACCTACAAAATAAAGTGAAACCCACTTCTGAGTAAGGATGGCCTCAACGGCATTGCCTGAGTTGAAGGTCGCTCCACTGAATTTCTCGCCGTTGACGATGTAATTCACGAACTCTATCACTTCCTCGGAGTCCGCAGTCACGTGAGGGTTCCATTCGAGAATGCTGTTGGTGATGCCTTTCTTGAACAAGTCAAGATATGCTCCAAGACCGCTGATTGACGCAACCCAGCCCCTGGCGCCAGCCTCTGCAAAGAGGAAAAGCTGCTCGGAGAAGTTGTACAGATTGTAATGGTCCGCATTCTTGACGTCATAGATTTCTCCGGTGATGGTAGAATTGGTTTCTCCATTGGGCATACGTCCTATAAGGCTGTTGCCGGATGCTGAAATATGATCCTCAAAGAACTTGGATTTGGCGGGACCAAGCATCTGGTTAGGCACGCCGAGGGGCTTTCTCCAATATGCGTCATAACGTGGATCCGGGACATGTCCGCCGCTGGAAACCGGAACATAGACATGATATGTCGTTCCACTCTTGTCAACCGCCTCCTTGGTGTCGAGCATTCTCATCACGATGGTCTCGCAGGCGCAAACCGCATTCCAGTTACCGCCTGTCGTCGTATAGAAAGGAGTCTGTTCGTAAACGTTATACTTATTGAAACTGACTGATGCGGCATCTACACGACCTCTCATCATGGGATAGTAACCTGTTCCGGATGCGAAGCAGCTGTAGAGCTCGGCAATCTTGTCAATCACGTTGATTGAAAGACCTTCAGTCGTGTCATAGACGAAAATGCCGTTGCTCTCTTCCTGCACCTTCAGAGATATTCTCATAAGGGTTCTGAGGTAGAGGGCATTGCCGAAACGCTGCCATTTGTCAATGTCGCCGTCATACATACGGTCAGCTATGGAGCTGATATTCTCGGCTGTAGGATCGTTGAAACAGTCATTGGCCTCTTCCAGCATTTTTACGATGCCGCGATAGATTTCCCTCTGGTCTTCATACTTTGTAGTGTATTTCAACTGAGCGCCGGGAAGGGATATCTGACCTGCCTCGGTAAAAGGCACGTTGCCGTAAGTGTCTGTGATCATTTCAATCAGCATTGACTTGAGGACAAGAGCGACACCGGTAGAGCCGGGATTGTCTTCCGTGAGTGATTTGACATACATGGACTCGGCATTGCCGTACCTCTGGTATAGATTTGTCCAGATATCGTCGTCTGTAGCCTCGGGAACTGAATAGTTGCCGACAATACGGGAAGTCACTTCCGAGCTGGTGGATACCGCATACTGCATCAGATGGGCAGTAAGGCTGCGGAACACGCTGCAAAGCGAATATTGTGTGTTAAAAACTATAGGATGCACGTATGAGTATGAAGGAGCATCTTCAAGCGCATACGGATTCTTGTTCATGTCGTCGAATTTGGTGCAGGAGCTCATTGCCACTACAGCAATGAATGCGCCAAGAAGGATATTGTATTTCAATGTTTTCATTTTCATTTCCTCCTCTGTTAGAATACAAGATTAATTGTTGCACCGAACTGCGCCGTTGAAGGCATCTGCAACATTTCAAAGCCGGGAACTACAGAGCTGCCCCTCATCGTCACACCCTCGGGATCCCATCCCGGGAACTCGCTCCAGCAATAAAGGTTGTTGCCATAAACTGCGAATGAAGCTCCTGTGATGGCCTTGGTGTTGGCGAAGAGTTTCTTGGGGAGTTTGTATTCCAGACGAACCTCGCGGAGTTTGATGAACTGCGTGCTTACGAAGTTAGCCTCAGCATTGGTGTTGTCATAGTAGCAGTGATAGTATGTTGCTATATTCTCCTTGGCTACCGCAGCAGTGTTGATGGTGTATGTTCCGTCTAGATTTTCAATCACGCCGACAGGAACCAGTCCTCCTTCACGTCCTGCAAGGGTATTTACGCCTTTGCCTCGATAATTCAGCACCCAGTTGGTATATGAATAGACATGTCCACCGTACTGGCCGTCGAAACTGATGTATGCCGTAAGGCCACGCCATTTGAAGGTCGTGCTGATACCGCCTTTCCAATCCGGAGCGCAATCGCCCAGATACTTGAGTCCTTCGGATACCTGCGGGTTGCCCTGCTTGTCCAGAAGCATCATGCCGGACACGTCCACCATGTTTCCGTTGGCATCAATTGCCGTAGAACCCTCGGGAGCCCTCTTGAAGCCCTTGCCGTACATTGAAGTAAGGCTTCCGCCTTCATAAGCGGTCATATACGCATGTGTGGAATAGCTTGCAACAATCCATGAATCAATGCCTTCCCCGAGTTTGAGGACGGTGTTCTTGTTCGTGGACCAGTTTGCGGCGAGTTTCCACTGAAAATCACGGGTCTTGATAAGCGTGCCTTCAAGAGAAAGTTCGACACCCCTGTTGCGGATCGAACCTGCGTTGGTATAAATCGCGCTTACGCCGGTAGCGTATGAAACCGGCATCCTGGAAATGAGGTCGTCGGTCACGGCATCATAATATGCAGCATCGAAAGCCAGACGGTTCTTGAACATTTTCAGTTCGAAACCAACTTCCCATGAACTGACAATCTCAGGTTTCAGATCAGGGTTGGACAGTGATGTCGGGTTGGCGACAGTGCCCGGGAAACCTGTTGTCTGAAGATAGTTGGTATAACGGTATGGAGCCGTATCATGACCTACCTGAGCCCATGACGCACGAATCTTCATGAGGTTTACGAGGCCTCCTGTGCGTCCGAAATCAAAAAGGTCATTGAGTGCCACCGCTCCGGAAACTGAAGGGTAGAAGTATGACCTGTGCTCCGGAGGCAGGGTGCTCGACCAGTCATTTCGGCCGGTTATATCAAGGAAAATTGCATTCTTCCACGAGAGTGAAGCCATTCCATAGAGGGAGTTGGTCGCCCTTTGCTCGGAATAGTTGTCCACCTTTAATTCATATGCTGAATTGGCCAAAGAATATACCCCGGGCTGGTTCAAGGTACTTGCAACCTGAGCATGTCTGCCATACGAGCGGTAGAACATGCTGCCGCCGAAATTGGCGGTGAGTTCGAAATCTCTCCAGCGATGGTTATACTTCAAGAGGAAGTCTCCTGAATACTGCTTGGAGTTGATGTTCTGCTCACGGTAATAGCCGTCCGGGCGGGCCTGAGTGGAGGTAGCCTGACGCTGTGTACGGAAATCGATGGTTTCATCAAGACCTCCGCGAAGCATGAGGGTAAGGTCCTTGTAAATCGTTATATTGAATTTGAGGTTACCGTAAATACGGTCGCGAACCTGGTTGTTGATACACTCGTATGCAAGGAAGTAAGCGTTGTTCTTGCCGCCTGACAGTGACGTGTCCTGCTTGTAGGATTCACCCTCTTTCCAATAGCGCTGGGGCCAGGTCATGTCAATGTTGGGAGCATAGCACCACAAGCTGTACATGATTGAGGTTGAACCGTAGCCGGAAGATGTGGGAATATTGTCGTTTTTATTCCTTTTATAATTAAGAGCCACCTCGGCGCTGAGCCACTTGGCCAGTTTGCTGTTAAAACGCACTGAGAAGAAGTTGCCCTGGCTGGGGGTGTTGGGAACGATGCCCCTGCTGCGGGTATCGGACAGACTGACGCGAATGTCGCTGGATTTTCCGAGCCTGCCGTTGAGGGTGAGGTTATTGGTCATCTTCAGGCCGGTTTGGAAATAGCGCTGGAACCAGTCGCCATAACTTACGAACGGTGTTTCGTCGCGCACGAAATTGCCCAGGGCGTCAATGTGTCCGCCGATGCCGCGATTCACGTCATAATACTGATAATAATTCGTTCCGTCCATCTTGGGGCCCCAGGATTCAAGACCTGAGGTACTGGACTTGGAAGGGTCGGGATTGAGGCCGGAAACGTCCTCGTCCACACCGCTCGCGGTATAATAATAGTAGGGTTTCGAGTCTGTTCCCTGGCCATACACATACTGAAGATCGGGAGTGGACAGAACCTGGTCCATGGCAAAAGAGCCCTTATAGCTTACGTGTAAAGCGGGGTCGTTGCCTTCGGCCGTCTTCGTGGTGATGATGATGGCGCCGTTCGCGGCCTGTGAACCATAAAGAGCAGTCGCCGCCGCACCTTTGAGGACAGTCACGCTGGCAATGTTGTCTGCGTCAATGTCGGCTGTTCCGTCACCATAGTCAATGGCGTATGAACTTCCGTCTCCGCCGGCATCAGATGTGGTTTTGGTGTTGTACATGGGAATACCGTCCACGACGAACAATGCAGTGTTGTTCTCCAGATCGGCCGTTGATTCGCCACGAATCGTGACACGCATGGAGCCGTTGGGGCCTGAATTGGAACGGTCGATATTCAAGCCGGCAACCTGTCCGGTAAGACCATTGAGCCAGTTGTCCGTAGTAGCGGCATTGGAGAACTTTTCTCCTTCCACTTTAACTGCGGAATATCCGATGGATTTTTCCTCCCTCTTGATACCGAGAGCCGTTACGACAACGCCTTCGAGAGCCACCTGGTCGCTGGAAAGCTGAACCTTTGCAACCTGGCCTGAAGAGGCGGGAAGCGTAACCGTGGTGTAGCCCAGACAGCTGTACTGAAGATTGTCGGTCAACTTGGCCTTGATAGTGTATTTACCGTCAAGGTCGGTAACAACGCCATTCAGCGAACCGGCAATGAGTACCGCAGCGCCTACAAGGGGCTTGCCGTTCTCATCAATCACAACGCCGCTGATTTGTTTCGGAGTGGCCGCAGTCTTGGCTTGCGCAATTTTGATTGCAATCTTGTCTCCGACGATTTCATAACTCAGTCCGCTGTCTTTCAAGGCGAGATCCAGCACTTCAGTAGCCGGTTTTTCCTTTACGTTGACCGTCACGGGCGAGGCATTCTTCAACACTTCATTCGTATAGAAGAAGGTGTAGCCACTTTGCTTTTCGACATCCTGCAAGAATTCCTTCAAAGGTTTGTTTTCGACCTTCAAAGTAACCTTGCCATAATCCTTGGCCTGCAGTTGCAGACAAGAAAGCACTAAAGCAAAAGTCGCCAGAATTCTGAACAATTTTGATTTATACATGGTAATAGGTTATAGTTTAGTAATATAGTATTCTCCGTCCAAATTGGTGATTTTCAGCCTCGTAGGTGCTGAAATCGATATGAGTTTCAAGGCCGTTTCCAGTGGCTCCTTGTCTATTTCCCCTTCGTAAACGATATTGGCTACGGAAGAGTGCACGCCTACATTCACGCCATATTTATGGCTGAGCTGCGCGGCGACATACTTGAGGGCGAGACCTGAGAAATGCAGCGTTCCGTCATTGATCCACATGGATGAATAGGCCGTATTGACCTTTCTTTTGGTGAAGTTGTCATCCGAATCATCCACGAACAGTTCGTCTCCGGGGTCAAGCATGATAGTGCTGTCCTTCACCCTGGCTTCGAGCGAGCCGGTATGCAGGGTCACCATGGAGTACCCGTCGCGCACATAGGACTGGATGTTGAAAGACGTGCCGTGCACGATATACGTTTCATCCCCACAGACAATGCAGAATGGTTTTGATTCATCCTTTGCGACATCGAAGAAGGCCTCGCCGTCCAGCGTCACGGTTCTGGTCTGCTGACCGAAACGGGAATCGACAGCGAGTTTGGTCCCCTTGTTGAGAATTATGCTGGTGCCGTCTTCCAAGGTAAGAGGCATTATTTTGTCTTTGGGCGCAATGAACTTTTTGGACGCTGCCGGAGTCTCAATTATGGGCTCGGAGGCTATCTTCCGCTGCTCAGGGACAGAGTTTTGAATTACATTCTTGACAATGGGAAGTTGCATTGTCGAGACAGGCTTGGACTGAAGCGCTTGCGTATCATTGAGGCCAAACAGCAGTACCGCCACGGCTGCAATTCCAAGCGCAGCGCAAGAAATGGCAAGGGTTCTTGCCAAGCGTCTGCGGCTGAAATGCTTCTTTTTTATCTTGCCCAGGAAAGTTGTGGCGTCGGGAGTCGACAGACCTGAACTTTGAAGAACTCTCAACCTCGACTTGAATTCCCTGGCATTCTCCGCATCGGACGATACCCAGGCGGAGAGAATTTCAGCGCCCTTTTCGTCCAATGTTCCGCAATAGTAGCGGACAATTAAATCATCTATTTTGTTTTTCATGGTCATGGTAGATATAAAGACACAAAAAATCGAAAACCCGAAAAAAAATTTATATATTTGAGAGTTTGATACTTGAAATGTCCGAGGGAAAATTCACATATTCTGACAGCGAAATTACGGAATTGGTGCTCTCTACCTATTCCAGATTGATGATGTATGTCAAAAATGCCCTTCGTTGTTCAAAGGAAAAAGCCGAGGATATTCTTCAGGAATCCATACTCAAATTTCTCAAAAAGAGGGCGGATCTTGACAGATCGAAGGTGGAATCCTATCTTTTCATGATAGTCAAGAATGAAAGTCGGAATTACGCTTCCCGCTGTCACGAGGGCGTCAAGCTTACCGACAATGCTTGGGACGTGCTCGCAAGCGTGGATTTTTCTGAAGATGAGCGCGAAGAGGATACGGCTCTGGACATTGACACCATCCTCAAATTTTCCGGAACTTTTCCTCAAAGGACGCGCGAAATCTTCCAGCAGAGCCGTATCGAGGGCAAGACCCATTCCGAGATAGCAGAAACGCTCGGCATAACCGAGCGCTCCGTGGAAAATCACCTTAAAAATTCCGTGGAAAGATTCCGCAAGGAATTCAGAAGCTGAGGAATCCGCAGGTCCATGCGGCAATCTGGGGGATGAGAATAAACAGGCTGCCGTTTTCTTCGCAGATTCTTAAGGTCACAGGATCTTTCTTCATTTCAAACCATTCTGCCTTTTTGGCGCCTTCCGGCAGGTTCTGAAGCCTGAGTTTGACGGGACCTTGAGAGTCGATACGGACATTTTGCAGAGCTATTGTGCGCAGGATGCCGTTCTCGTCAATGCGTGGAATGACCAGACCTATGAAAGGCGAACAGCACACCACCGGGCAGGCACTGCGTGCATCCAGCTCTTCCCGAAGGTCCTGGACCTTGTCCGACACATCTTTTGCCAAATTGACCCGTGACAAGTCGGCCGGGTCCAGCTGTCCCAAATCCTTTCCACAACCCGGGAGAACAGGAATGGCAGTGCGGGCGAAAGAATAAAGTTTGGAATTATCTTCCTGTGCAGTGTAACCCACAGGCACAGTCCCCTCGATAGCTTTGGCATAGGCCCTCAACATAGGCGTACCTATGGCCAATGGTCGCAGCATGGTCTGGGAATATACCTCAGGACTCTCCTTTTCTGCTGCCAAGACAAACATGCTAACTGCGTTCATGCCGTAGGCCAATGCCGAAAATCCCTCAACTAACACGCCCTGTGGCGTGCGTGAGCCATATACCCGGGGCCATGATTCAACCTCCGCACTCCATTCTGCAATCCAATCGGGGTCTCCCATGGATTTCCGGAATGCAGCGCAATTCATGCTCTTGATTATCTGGCCGTCAGCATTCACTTCATCATAATAGGAACTGCCCCCGGGACGATAGCCGACAGGCTGTCCGCTCACCTGGTGGAGAGTCTCCAAAATGGATCTCTGCATCCTCTCTCGTGCGCCTGTCTTCCATCCGCCTTGAAGTCCAAGGCGTGTTTCAGGAGAGACCTTTACGAATTCTTCACCTATCACACGGGCAATATCGTTCAGCGATGAAATGCAGAATTCTTCCCAAGCATTGACCAGATCCTCATTCTTACCTTCAGCCAAAGCTTTTGCGAGGCTCTTGGCGGTCCATTTACCATTGGTGGCTGCATTGAAGTCCTCAATGCATTTGTCACACCAGCATCCTATATGAGAACCGATGGTGGCAGGTTTGTGATTGTTATAGCGAAGGTCGTCATCAATCCAAACGGAGCGGGGATGCGTTTCGGCGTAGATGTGTGCCATCTGTCTCATATACTTGAGAAATTCCGGGTCACGGGGGCAACTGCAATATTCGTTAACCACTCCAGTGGAACCGGTCCACCTTGTCCATTTCAATTCATTGTAAAGCTGTTCTTCACCCTTGGCGAGCTGGTCACCATGACCGATAGTCATCTGCACCTGAAGCGACGAGCCCACTCCTATCGACCTCAGCTCCCTCATGCCTCGAGTGATTATTGCCGCCCTTTGGCGGTGGATATCCAGCGAAGGGAATCCCAGTCCTGTGGAGAACCAGACCTCATCGCAGCAGCCGGGATTATCCTTGATCATACCGAAAGTGCTGTCCCACGCCTTGTCAGTGTAGGTAGCCGTGCCGCGGAACCGCAGCATCAAAAGTGTTGTGTCTTCCTCCTCTTTTCCGCCGTTTACGCAGGAACAGAACAGGGCCGCCAGACAAAGCAGGGCGACACGGAGTGTGGTGTGTAGGCGAAGATGCATAGCTTTTAACTCCAGATACGGTCATTGGAGAACTCCTTGTCCCATTGATCGGTCGGTTCCCAAATGCCTGGGATATCAGGATTGATGTGCTTGGCAATGAGTTCTTCGTTGAGTTCGGTGATGCCGAGACCGGGACCGTCGGGAACGGTGATATAGCCGTTCTCCACAAGGTTATCGGGCAGTCCCTTCACGAGGTCCTTCCACCAAGGCACGTCAACGGAGTGAAGTTCCATCGCAAGAACATTGTGCATTGCCGCAGCAACGTGCACGGCTGCCATCGCAGCGATAGGGCTTTCAGCCATATGGATGGCAACTGCAACGCCGTTTTCGTCGGCCATATCGGCAATTTTCTTAAGCTCCAGCGCTCCGCCGCATGTGAGGATATCAGGATGAATGACGGAAACTCCATGATTCTTGATGAGAGGTTCGAAACCCTCCTTGAGATATATATCCTCGCCGGTGCAGACAGGTATGCACTGAGAATTGCTAAGTTTTACATATTGGTCTGTGTACATCCACGGAACCATATCTTCCATCCATGCGATGT
>DCHH01000009.1 GCA_002315625.1 Bacteroidales bacterium UBA1757 | reverse complement strand
CTGTGACGAACGGTGAGCAGGGTGATTTCGTAGTCAAACTTAACGAAGCCTTCAACGATGACCTCACCGCCGCCGGCGCGACCGCCTTCCTGGGCAATCTTCCAGCAGTTGTCTGCATCGGCAGGAGTGTGGCAGACGCTTTGTCCGTGACCCGAAGAACTCATGATGGGCTTTACGACGCACGGAGTGCCGATTTCCTTGAGGGCGGCGTCGAATGCCTCACGCGTTGCGGCAAAACGGTAGTTTGAGGTGGGCAGACCGAGCTTTTCGGCGGCCAGCTGACGGATACCCTTGCGGTTCATCGTAAGGAAAGCGGCGTTGGCTGTCGGGATTACATTGTATCCTTCCTTCTCGAGCTGGACGAGTGTGGGGGTGGCAATGGCCTCCACTTCAGGAATTATGATGTCGGGACGCTCTTTCTCGATGACGGCACGAAGTTTTTCGCCGTCAAGCATTGAAAAAGTGTAGGAGCGGTGGGCCACCTGCATAGCGGGTGCGTTTTCGTATCTGTCGCAGGCAACTACTTCAACGCCAAAACGTTGCAGTTCGATAGCGACTTCCTTACCCAGTTCTCCACTTCCGCAGAGCAATGCTTTTTTTGCCACCTTTGAAAGCGGCGTTCCAATCTTGACCATTATTTGTTTGAATTAAGGGTGATTAATTTGTGCGCAAAGGTACTGCTTTCCCGTCATATTTACTATCTTTGTCCAAAACTAGTTTTTATGAAGCACATTCTTTTGACTATTGCCTTGACGGCTATGATTTTAGCCCCTGTCAGTCAGGTTAATGCAGATGGTTCTGCTGCCAATGTTGTTTCCGTCACGTCGGAATTGAAAGCAAATCCTGTCCTGACCAGTCCGGACGGGAGATTGGTTGTCTCTTTTGATTTGGCTGATACTGAATCACCCACTTATTCCGTACAGTACGACGGGAAGCAGATGCTTGAGCCGTCTCCCATTGGAATCATGCTGGACATGGGAGCCAAGCCTACCCTTGAAGGACTGCCGCAGGGACGCGAGGCCGGATGGGGCGATTTCACCCGTGGGTTGAAAATTGTCAGCATAAACGATACCGATGAAGAAACCGCCTACGAACTGACCCGCATCAAACAGGCCTCGGTCTGTCATGCATATATAAAACGCATCATTGAACTTACCAACGAAGCCAAGCAGACTGTTTTCTTCGAGTTCCGGGTGAGCGACAACGATATTGCCATTCGCTACAATGTTCCAGAAGGGCGTTTCCGCCGAAGTACGCGCGTACTTTACGAGAATACCGGGTTCCGCTTTCCGGACGGAACGACCACTTTCCTGACGCCACAGAGCGATGCAATGATAGGGTGGCAGCGTTCCAAGCCTAGTTATGAGGAGGGGTACTCGAACGACGGTGAGATGAATGTGGCTTCCCAGTATGGTCATGGATACACTTTTCCCTGTCTTTTCCATGTCGGGGACCGGGGCTGGGTGCTGGTTTCCGAGACCGGAGTCGATAGCCGCTACTGCGGTTCACGTTTGAGTGACTGCGTCGATAATACATATAAGGTATCATTTCCACTGCCTGATGAGAACAACGGAAACGGCACGGTCAGTCCGGCTATGCGTCTGCCCGGTTCCACTCCATGGCGAACGATTACCGTTGGTTCTGATTTGAAGCCTATTGTCGAGACTACTGTCCCTTGGGACCATGTCGAACCGCTTTACGAGACCAGTCACGACTACCGTTTCGGGCGCAGCGCATGGAGCTGGATTGTGTGGATGGATGCTTCCTGCAACTGGGACGACCAGGTAAAGTACATCGATATGGCCGCCGAGATGCATTTTGAGTACATTCTGATTGATGCCGGATGGGACCAGAATATCGGATACGAAAAGATGGAAGAGCTTATCAAATACGCAAATTCCAAGAATGTGGATGTGTTCCTATGGTATAGTTCCAGCGGCAATTGGAACGATATCATCCAAAGCCCCATCAACCGCATGGACAATTCGATTGTCCGTAAGAAGGAGATGGCATGGTTGGAGAAAGTTGGTGTCAAGGGTATCAAGGTGGATTTCTGGGGTGGCGACAAGCAGCAGACTATGCAGCTCTACGAGGAGGTGCTCTCAGATGCCGACGACCACGGCCTGATGGTGATTTTCCACGGCTGCACCATTCCGCGCGGCTGGGAAAGAATGTATCCGAACTATGTCGGTTCGGAGGCTGTGCTGGCTTCGGAGAACATGAGTTTCGGCCAGGGGGCCTGCAACGAGGAGGCTTTCAAGGCCACCCTGCATCCTTTTATCCGCAACACGGTTGGCTGCATGGAGTTTGGCGGATGCTTTATGAACCGAGTCCTTAACCGGGCAAACGGCGGCCGTGGGTCGCGTCTTGTGACCGGTCCGGTTTTCCAATGCTGCACCGAAATCCTGTTCCAGAATCCGATTCAGAATATTGCAATCTGCCCGAACAATTTGTCGGATGCCCCTGCGCTTTGCATGGAGTGGCTTAAGACTGTTCCGACCACCTGGCAGCAGACCCGCTTCATTGACGGCTATCCGGGGAAATACATAGTTCTGGCCCGTCAGGACTTGCAGGGGAAATGGCATGTGGCGGCGGTCAATGCTACCGATGCCCCGCTTACTCTGAACCTTGACCTATCATTCCTCGGCGCAGGCCAGGCACAATGCTATTCCGATTCTGCCGGACCGGATTTTGCCAATCCGAGTCTGACCGAACTGAAAATCAGAGACGGAAAGAAGTGCAAACTTACGGTTGTCCCCAATGGCGGCGTGATTGTGGAGAAATAGACGGTTCAAGCGGTTCACAGTGACCTGTCCCCAATGAACCAATAAAAATTTCGTATTGTGATACAAGTGTTATATATTTGCACGCAAAATCACTCACATGAATACAGCAGCAACAACAGTTAAGAGACAGACAGCGTTCCGCTTCAGCAATGAGTTGATAGAACGGCTTCGCGTCAAAGCGAGAAAAGAAAACAGAAGCTTGAATAATTATGTCGAGAAGGTGCTTACTGATATTGCTTTCGATGAGCCGAATGAGGAAACGGTCAAGGCAATCGAAGATGCAAAGGATGAGAGAAACCTCTCTACCTTAGACCTCAAGAAGTTTAAGGAATTTGTGGCCTCATTATAATCATGAAGACACTAAAGTATTCAGGTCCTTTCAGACACTGGCACTGTTCCTGCTGAATATGACCCGCACTACCTGAAAGGCCAGTATTCCAATTGTCTTGAGTGTCATATAGAGGATGACTACCTTTTGATATGGATAGATGAAACGCTTGATCTGATTCGTCTGATCAGGTTGGGTTCTCATTCGGAACTCTTCAAGTAATTGCTAAAGCTATTCGAAAGAGACCTGAATGTTCAGTTCCTGGACGGTGCCTTTGTACTGGCTGTCACCTTCGGCTTCTACACAGAGGGTTATGCCTGTCCACATTCTGCGCGGGTCTTTGCCGAAATAGTCTGGGTCGATTTGGAAGGTGTATTCTCCTATTTGGATGGCGGGTCCGGAAATAAGGACGATGCGCGGTCTGGTGGCTGCATGTTCTGCCACCTCTACCAAGCGGGCCGCATCAACGAAAACCGGCTCAAGGGTAAACACATTGCCGTCGCAACGGACGTTTATCTTGACATGACTTTTTGGGTTGTACTCCAAAAGCTTACCATTAAGCTTGGCTGAAACGTACTGCATTTTCTTGCCCCAGGAGCGTTCGTATCTTTCCCGGGTAAGCCTGACCATTTCTTCATCGAAATACCAGAAACAGTCGTGGATGTTGTCTGCCAGTTTTCCGTCGGCGCGCCAGCGGGAGAAATATTCACCGTCGGAGGCTTCCGCCACAAACTGTTCGTCTCCGTCGGGTGACTGTGTGGAAACAGGGACGTAGTGCAAAGCCTTTTCTATGAATTTGGCCATATACAACTGTGTTTCTTCCGAGAGGTCGAAGTGGCCTCTTTCGGCATCACACAGAAATGAGATGCGGCTGTCGGGATAGTGCATCCGGAAGCCCAGGGCCGGATTGACCCTTCCTTCCCACCATTCGTATTCGCCTTCAACCATCAGAGCCGGAATACGGTCAATGTTTCTGGTGCGTCCCCACTCGATATTTTCCCTGCCATAACCGCACAGATTGGTGCGGGGGGCATCGCCGTGGAAGGAGAGGATACACAGGGTGCGCTCCGGGTTCCAGGCGGCAAAATTCCATGGGAAAGTGGCCTGTGCGGAATGCCCGAAGGGGATAATTTTGGCGCTGGCTATTTCCGGATGTTCGGTTCCATCAGCAAAAGCCTTGATTATCTTTTCAAACCTTTCCTGACAGGTCTGTCCATTTTCGTCCTTCGAGGTGATGTCCCAGTTCTGGGAACCTCGCTGGACAAAAGCCATGGCAAATCCAAGGCTGTCCATCCTGGTTGTGAACACAGGGCTTCGGAAAAGGACCTCTTCTGTCATGTTCTGGTGGCAGTAGAGAATGGCTTTCACCTCTTTTTGTCCTCTTGGCAGACGGATATAGGCACGGGAGCCTTCTTCTCCGATAAAAAAGTCGAACATGGCTCTCTTTTGCTGCAGTTCTATCCGCTGACGGATATAGTCTGTCAGAGTCCTTACGCTGTCAGCATTGGCGTGAAGACGGTCGAATCTTGTGCCAAAGGGTCCCATGGTGAGGGGGCGCTGCTCATCGTTCTGGTGTGCAACGCAATGGAGGACAAAATAGTTCACACCGGCCTCGCACAGCGCATCAATGTCTTTTTTGAAGCTTCCGAGTGTTGCGGGGATGTCGGCATCGCCGGGATAGGCAGTGAAACATTCACATCCGACTGTTTCTCTTCCGGCCGAATGGGCATACCGGCTTACGAAGCGGGGCCTTTCGATGGTTCCGTAGTGGCTGCGGGCCCAATATTCGCTCATTGGCAGGTCGAGTGCATATCCGTACTCTTTCCGGTCAAAATCGCCATTTCCGTATGGTTCTCCGGCCAGTTCCAGTCCATATTGGGCAATCATTTCCTTGAATGGCAGGACAAATTCCTCCATGAACAGTTTCTGCTTTTGCGGGTTTACCTTATATATTGAGCCCTTCAGAAAATCTTTTCCGTAGCCGTTGATGAGATAGTCGGCACCCATGGACTCGGTCCAGTCCTGGCCTCCAGCTTCCCAACTGTCTATCAGGATATGGGAAAGAGTGCTTCCGCAATAGGGACGCAGTTCGTCCAACAAGGGCTTGAGAAATTTGTTGAAGTGGGCTTCAACCCCTTTTCTGGAGAGCTTGTCCACTTCCAGACCTATTCCTGACTCGCAGGCGGCAGTGACTGTCTGCCCCGTCGTCGTATATCCGACCCGGCGGTAGGCTTTTCCGGAGCCGGGTTCGGTAAGGATTTCAATCCGACGGAGGTTTGTGCCGCGGTTGCTTGTCAGTCTGATGTACTGGCATTTGTTTGGTGCGCAGTCGAAATGGATGGGGATATCGCGTGCTTTCAATGCTACCCCGCTGGCGCTCCCCAAATCATTCCAATTGACTTTGTCCATACTGACTTCCACTTTTAATGTGGGAGCGTAATCTCTCGGACCGTCATGCGGATCCTCCGGCGTTTCCCGGTCACCTCTCCAAAGGTTGAATCCGATGAGCGGTTTTTGCCTGGAGAGTTCAATGACTGTGGATTCTCCCTTTTCGAGACGTATGGAAATATCCTGCATTTCATCTGCCGAGTTCACTTCGAAGGTTCGGATGTCCCTGTAAAAATCGCATTTGTGCTCCGGGACGGGAGGAACGCGCTTGTTGGAGACGCTCCATGTCAGTTGCTTCATGGATTCTTCGGGCGTTATCCACGGGCCTCCCATGGCCGAATAGCCGGGAGAGTTGTGGAGGGCCAGCGTTATTCCAAGCCGTTTGGCTTCAGCGCAGGCAAACTTGACGGCTTCAATCCACTCTTTCGAGCCGTAATCGACAGGGCCCCTTGCGGTACCGACCCATACGTCAAAGATAAAGGCGGACTCTATTCCTGCCGCTTTCATGTATTCGAGGTCTTTGGTGATGCCTTCTTTGGATATGTTCCCGTTCATCCACTGCCAATTAATTTTCAGGGAATCGTCAAGCCTTCGTTCCATGCTTTCCGTATGCTGAACCAGCTGGGTGATGAAGTGGTTTACTATCAGGAGCCGCTGATTGTGAGCCGTGTCAGTAAAACAGGCAAAATGGTGGCCATGGCCTTCAATTATCCCGACGAGTATATTGGACATGTGCCGGCAGCCCGCGACCTCGGCCACTATATGGAGGCTTCGG
>DCHH01000075.1 GCA_002315625.1 Bacteroidales bacterium UBA1757 | reverse complement strand
AACCTTGATGAAATCCTCAGCGAACCCGACGTACAGATTCGTCTCTTCGGCAAGCCCGAAATCAAGGGTCACCGCCGCATGGGTGTGATTCTTGCCCGCGGTACCGACGTAAAAGATGCCCTGGCCCGCGCCGAACGCGCATACGCCAAGCTCAAAGTCATCGTTCATTAAGCGGTTCAAGGTTCAATGGGGACAAGTCCCTGTGAACCGGTTCAAAAAAGTTCCATCAGAAACTTGATGCCCATTACAAACACAAGGCCGGCCGTCAGTCTGAGAAGCAGCGACGACTTGGCCTTGCTTGCTGTTTTTACCCCCAGCTGCGCACCGATACATGCCCCAACCCCAAGCGACAGTGCTGGCAGCCAGAGCACATGCCCCATCAGAGCATGCGACGTTGCACCCGCAATCGCCGAAACCGACAGTATGGCTGTTGACGTTGCAATGGCAACCTTTACGGGAAACTTGAGCAGATATGTCATCATCGGCACATGAATCACACCGCCACCGATACCCAGAATGCTGGCAAGAAAACCGACTCCAACGCTGAAACCGGTACCTAATTTCCAGTTGTACTGTGCAGGAACTTCGCAGGAATCGTCCTTTGATGACTTTTTCCCTGCCTGGTAAAACATATTGACGGCAAAAAGGGCAAAAAACACCCCGAAGATACCATAGAATACCTTGCCCTGAAGAGTATCAGCGACATAACTGCCTAAAATGGCACCAGGTATAGTGGCAAGTGCAAACTTCCATGCGGCATCCAGAAAGACCATTTTCCGCCGCAAATAGCCAATGCTCCCGCTCAGGGAATTGAACAGTACCACCACCATCGACGTGCCGACAGCCTGCTGGGGAGTTGCCCCGAAGACAAAAGTCATCAGCGGCACAATAATAATGCCTCCGCCGATTCCCAACATGGCGCCGAGTATTCCTACGGCTATTCCGATGATAAGATACAGCAGTATTCCCGTCATAATGTCATGGTCTAAATCGGAAACCAGACAAAAACCGCCGCATCCCAAAGGGCGTGCGACAGTATTATTGCCCCAAAACGTTGAGGGAAGAATCTGTAGAGCAATCCCCAAACGGCTCCGGCTACAAGTGCAGCCATAATGAGCATGAAATTCAGCGACATCACATGAATCAGGGTGTAACAGGCAAGACCTATCACCAGCCCCACATTGTCTCCGAAGCGTTCAGCCAGAGTCCTCTGGACAAATCCTCTCCAGACGATTTCCTCAGCCGGCCCTATTATAAAAAGGAGCAGACAGCTGACAAGGACGGGTGACCACCCCTCCTTGATACCGTAAATCGCATCCACCTCTGGCCGGGCAAAATGGAACATCAGCCGAGACAACTTGTCGCCTGTCCAGAAAACGCCCCACATCACGACAGCGATGCCTACCCCCAACAGAACATCCCTCCACTGAAGGGGAATGTTTTTCCACCAGAGAGGCGAAAAACATGTCACCATAAGGGTCATAACAAGAGCAGCCAGCGTCATGACCAGCCAGAAAGGGACAAACGGCGCTGTCCATGGGGCAAACATCACGCTCCACAGGACAAACGCCGTTATAACTACACAAATTACTTTTTTCAAAGGAAATAAGCCAAGACTAATGAAACAGAAAGGACCAGCAGGAATGTCAGCTGAAGCTTGGCTGAGTTCTGGTCGAGGCAGGCAATAGTAGCCGCATCCTTATAGCCCGACATCTCACGGATATTGCCGTATGCAATCGGCAGAGTAACTACAACCAGCAGTGTCCAAAGCGGGAAAGCGCCGGCAACTGCACAAGCAATTACCCATACATACGAGAAAATGAGCTCAAAATAATAGACTACCATCGAGCCGGTCCGGCCCATGATAATGGCTGCTGTATGGATTCCAGCACGCGTATCAGTCTGAATATCACGTGTATTATTGGCATGGAGAATCGAATCGGTCAGCAATCCTGCCGGCACTGCTACTAACAGGGCACTCCAGACAATCTCGCCGCACAGCGCAACACCTGTACCCAAAGCGGGAAGGAAGGCGAAGGCAAGAACGATAAGCAAATCACCCAAGGCATTGAATTTCATGGGAGGATACATCAGGACGCACAGCAGTGCAGCCACTCCGAAAGTCAGCAGTTGCCAGCAGGTGCAAAGCATCAGAGCAATGCCGTTCAAAAGAGCAACGGCAAGAAGCACTATTCCAATCCGCTTGAACTCATCCAGAGTGAACATGCCGCTGGTCAGCGTCTTTGTTCCGTAAGTATCTTCGGCATCGACCCCCTTGCGGAAGTCGTTCCAGTCACTCAGCACATTTCCTGCCGCATGGAACAGCACAATACTGACCACGACCCAGAGTCCCATCAAAAGATTAACATCACAACCTCTCCACCAGAGGTATAAAACTGTTGCCGTTACTGGCAAGGCCGAAGCGGTAAACGACCATGGACGCACTGTCAGCATCCACTCCTGAATTGAATGTTTTTTCATGTCACTAAAAATTATGGCGCAAAAATACCTAAATAATTGCGGTTTTCAAGAAGAAATCAAGTCCTGGCCACCCGCACTTTTGCCACAATGCTGATACTCAGTTCATAAAGCAAATAAAGCGGGAGTGTCACCAAAATCATTGTAAAGACATCCGGCGGGGTAATAATTGCCGACACAACCATCAGCAGCACAAGTGCATGGCGGCGGTATTTCTTCATCATTGAGGCTTCGAGTATTCCCCACTTTGCCAGAAGGAAAGCGATGACCGGGAGCTGGAAGACAATGCTCATCACAAACGTGAGGTTAAAAAACGTGGTTATGTATGACGAAAGTGTGATGGTATTTGTCACAGCCTCATTGACCTGATATGTCCCTAAAAAACGGCACGAGACGGGGAACAGAACAAAATAGTTCATCAGTACCCCAAAGACAAAAAGCAGATACACAGCCACCAGGACAGGCTTTGCATATTTCCGCTCACCAGAATAGAGAGCCGGGCTGACAAACCGGAAAAGTTCGTAAAGCAGGTACGGGCAAAGCACGATTGCAGCCAGCATAAAAGCCGTTTTTATATGAATCATGAACTGGGCCGACAAATCGGTGCTGATAAGTTCAATTGTGTATGGTTCAAAGCGGAAGTCGGAACCAAATGCCCCAAGAATCCTCTCTATTGCCCTGTAAGTCACAAAATCGCAATGGCTCGGAGCCAGTACAATCTTGAACAGGATTTCCTTGAAGCAGAAGAAAACCAGCATCAGAGCTACCAGCACAAAGACAACACGGGTGAGCATCTGGCGCAATTCATCCAGATGCTCACCGAATGTCATAAGCTTTTCACGGTTTTCCACCGAAAGACTGTTCTATTTTTCCTTATCTGCCGAATCGGCTTCCGATGTTTCGTCCTTGACTTCATTCTCCACTTCCTGCATGCCCTTCTTGAAGCTCTTCACTCCCTTTCCAAGCCCATGCATAAGTTCCGGAATCTTCTTCCCGCCGAAAACCAGAAGCACCACTAAGGCGATGACAATCAGTTCAGTCGTTCCAATAAAAAGTAGTGTCATTATTTGTTGTTTTGTGACAAAAGTATCAGTTCAGCATGACCTGGCCGCCGGTAATGGGCAATGCCTGACCCGTCTCACCAAGCTGTTCCATAAGGTACAGGGCTCCCTTGCAGACATCCTCGGGAGAACACCCCTTACGCATGGGAACCTGTGCCAGATAGAAGTCCTTCACATCCTGAACATTCTTTGCACCGGGCACCTTGCCGGCGTTGAGGTACTGGATGAACAGGCCGTTGACCGGATTGCTCCACAGCGGTCCGTCATAGAAGTTGCCCGGACATATTGAGTTGACCTTCACACGGTTAGGAGCAAGCTCAAGCGCAAATGACTGAGTCAGTCCGAGACCGCCGAACTTTCCTCCGGCGTATGCGAAGTTGGCCTTGCTGCCACGAAGTCCCGACTTGGAGTTCACTTGGATTATATCGGCGTAATACTGCTCTGAGGAATAGGCCGTCTGAAGTTTCATGACACGGCTCACCACCTTGCAGCAATAGAAATATGCGTAGTAGTTAATTTTGGTAACGAAATCGAAGTTCTCGGGAGTCATATCCTGCAACCCGCCGGCACGCAGCACACCCGCATTGCTGACAAAAGCGTCAATAGCTCCAAAGTTGCACACCGTTTCGTGGACAAGGTTCTCAATTGAAGGAATGTCGCTGACATTTGTCTTGACGAAAATGGCACGGTTGCTTTTGCACATCGCATTGAAGCGGTCAACGGTCTCCTGTCCAACAGTCTCATTAAGGTCGGCCACCACGATGTTTGCACCCTCCAGAAGCAGGCAGCGGGCAATTCCCTCACCAAAACCCTGGGCAGCTCCGGTCACGACAATGGTCTTGTTCTCGGCACGTCCTGCAGCTCCACCGGCAGCCACGCTGCGGCGGTAGTTCTCAACCTCCCAGTTGTCGATGAAGTCAATCTGAGCCTGGGTCATGGGATGAGGGCCGCCGAACTGCTCTGCCAGGGCAGCAATCTTCATGGCATCCTCGAACACGTCGAGAACTGTGTCGCACTGTGCAGCGTTATCGCCTACCGCAACCAGACCAATACCTTTTATAACCAATACTTTTGGAAGATATCCAAACCTCTTGACAAAAGCCGGGATGGCTTCGGCAGCCTGAGCAATCTTTGCTTCGGGCTCTTCCGCATCAATGTATATGTAGTTGGATTTGCAATACACAATTCCGTCAGGAGTGAAAGGACGGCTCACCTTGGCAAAGCCTTCCGCGCTGTCGTAGAACGACTTGACCAGTGAATTCTTGCGCACCTTCAAGGTCTTGAGATTGCTTCCGCTATAGGGATTACGGATGCCCTGGTACGTCTGTGCACTCTGAGCAATAGCCTCGTTGCAGAGTATCATACGGATTGCAGGCAACACCTGTTCTGTGCAGGAGCAGGTCTCGCGGGGTTCGATTTCCAGAGGCTTGGCCGACAGCTTGGCAATGATGGCATCATACTGGGCATAAATTTCCTGAATGGTGTCAGCAGCCACAAAAATGCCGTGATTCTGCAGCCAGATGACCTTGGGCTCTTCCCTGAACTTTTCACGATGGGCCTTGATGGCATCTTCCACCTTCTTGAACAAGGTGTAGCCCGGGTCGGTGTAGGGAACATACAAAGCCTTCTCGCCGAACAGCTTTAAAAGGTCGGCCTCAGCATTCTGCGAACACATCAGTCCGTTGACTGCAGTCGGGTGAAGATGCACCACGTATGCATAACCGATTACATTGTGCATCGATGTCTCAACCGACGGGCGCTTCCCCTTGGTGATACAGGCCGCTGCCAGGTCGTCCTTAACCTGTGCTTCACGCTCGGCGGTATTGTCGCTGTACTGACGCTCGCTCAAAACCTGCAGTTTTGCACGGCTGAGCACGGCAAAACCGTCTTCGGTGATGGTTGCCAATGCCGATCCGGAGGCCTTCACCCACAATTTGTCAGCATTCTTGTACGATGTGTTTCCACCGCCTGCAATTACAAAGCGGCTGTCTTTTCCATAAAATTGCGATACCTCAATGAGGTCTTCTATCTGTTTCATTTCCGAATGTTTTTATATATTATCTTTTCTCGAAATGTTTTATCTGTTCGTTCATTTTTTCCCTTTTCTATCCCCCCAGCCGACTCCGTCGGCTTTGCCCCCAGAGGGGGTGCCGACCACATCTGCGACCATGGTGACTGTGCGAAAAGTCGCGTGTAAAGTTTTCAGATCGAATGAACTATCTGGTCACCGAGGGCAATGAACTCGTCGCGTTTGGAGACGTCGGCCACACCCTTGGCATCAACATATCCGGTCAGCCCCTGACGGACCAGATGCTGGTGGGCCAGGACAACGCAACACCCCTCATAATTAATCTGTTTCAGTTTGTCGGTAAGCGGAGTGCTGTGACGGGCAAAAAGTTCGACGGGCTCCATAGCCGGAGTATTGTGTTCCGAACCAAAAGTTACGACAAAACCCTGATTGTGAAGAT
>DCHH01000082.1 GCA_002315625.1 Bacteroidales bacterium UBA1757 | reverse complement strand
GTGGTTAGGGTTTCGGGCCGATTTGGACGTGGGTGGCGCCGGTGACGGAGGCTTCGTTGCCGCCGCCATAGACGTTGCCGGTTATGTAGATGTCCTGGTTGTCGGTAGTAGCCTCATCAAGGACCTTTACGTATGTGTCTCCAACCACGTCGGCAGCATTGCCACCGCCATAGACTGTGCCGATTTCGCCGGCATAGATATTGATGTGCGGATTGCCGGTTACCTTACCTTTATCATTACCAGCTTCACCTTTACCGCCGCCGAAGATGTTGCCCACCTTCAGGCAGTGAAGTCCACTGTTTACCCAATCAACCGGTGACTTTCCGCAGGTCTTCAGATTGATGACGGGATAGTTCAAAGAGCCGGAGGGTGCAGAGTAGTCGGCCAGGTTGCCGCCTCCGTAGAGGTTGCCGATGTTAATAGACGAACAGCCGGCATGCTGGACATCGATTGAAATCGTTCCACTTATGGTTCCACCGAGATTATTGCCGCCAAAGACATTGTCAATCTTGCCGCTCTTTATCGAAAGGGCAATATTTCCAGTGATATTGGCGTTTTTCGCACCGCCATAAACAGATCCGATATGATCCACACAGACTATATCCAGCGCACCCGACGCGCTTGCAGCCTCATTGCCGCCGCCATAGACTTCACCCTCGATGTCAAGCTTGGCAGTATTCTTTTCGATTTTTGTAGATAGTGTACCGGTAATCGTACCGCCGGCATCATTGCCGCCAAACACATTGGTCAAGGTACCGCCTGTGATGTTCACATTCGTGCCGCCGGAGAGAATCATGTTCTTCGAAGAACCCTTCTCACCCTTGCCGCCACCGAAAACGTTGCCGGATATCTGACCGCCGCTCACATTCACCTGAGTCGAATAGACCGATGCAAGATTGCCGCCGCCATATATGTTGCCGACCTTGGTCCCATCGCCGGAGACATTCACTGTAACCTTATTGGCACTCTGAGCCAGATCGGCCACATTTCCACCGCCGAAAATCGTACCGATATTCAAGTCGCATGTACTGTTCTTGCTCGCATTCACCGTCACACTGCCCGAAATGGTACCACTCTTGTTGTTACCGCCATAGATAGTGCCGTACGTGCCGCCATGGACGTCCAACACGATATTGCCCGTGATATTGGCCTCGTTGGCACCGCCATAAAGCTGGCCGATATAGCCCGGACAACCGATATTGATGGCCACCGAATTGCTTGCAGCCTTGTTGCCGCCGCCATAAACTTCACCAAGACGCATCTCGCAGGAACTGTTCTGGTCGATGGTCATGTTGATGGTGCCACTGATAGTACCGCTATTGTTGTTGCCGCCGAACACACGGTCAACGCCACCGCCATTAACTTTCAGTGTCACATTGCCGTTGATATTTGCAGCATTGGAACCGCCATACACGGAACCGATTGTATTACCTCCATTAACCGTAATGTTGGTGCCGGAAAGTGTGGCCAGTTTCGAACCGCCATAGAGTTCCTTGATGCTTACCTCACAACCGTTCACGGTAACAGAAGGAGTCTTGCTCTGATTGATATAGTGACTGCCGCCATATACGGCATTGTAGGCATACTCACCCTCTCCCGGCCGTGCGTCCGTACCGTTGATAACAGTAGTCAGCGAGCCGCCCACATTACCATACGAGGTATTTCCGCTCTGCCCAAGACCGCCGCAGTAGATTTCACCGCCAGCGTCAGAGCCACCACTGTAAGAGCCGCCCTTGTTGATAGTCATGCTCACATTGCCCGTAACCGTACCAAGAGCCGAACCGCCGTAGCAGTTACCGTAGAAATAAGGAGAGGTTGTTGTACCTGCCACACCAAGGGTCATGGTAACATTGCCAGACACACCTGTTGATGTACCATAACCGCCACCACAAGCTTTTGCCGTAAGGTTCGTTTTCGTACCGACCTGACCGCCTGCAATCACCATATTGACACTCGAAACGGTTCCATTGACATTACTGCCGCCATAAATACCGCCTTCAACAGTTCCTCCAGTCATATAGACATTCACCGCACCGCCCTTGTTTTTACAGGCACCTCCGTAGATGCCGCCAGTAACTGACGAATCATAATCGGTTCCATCCACACCACCTATTTTACCTTCCACATGGCCTCCAGTGACATACATATAAGAAGCTGATGATGTATAACCGTATGAACCTCCTCCATATACTCCGCGCTCAACGTATGAGTTGTCTGCAACAACCACATTCGTACCGGCATCTACCCGTCCGATAGTTCCGTCCAAGCTGCTTGATTTACCAATTCCTGCGCCGAAGACAGTTCCACCCAAACCGGCATCAACTGGGGTCGTAGAGCCTTTACTATCCACCCTCAAATTGCCACCGATGTAGATATATGATTTTCCATAAACAATGCCACCGCCTGAAGAAGATGCGTATGCATCAGAACCGCCTGCAATCCAACCCTCTACAGTTCCACCGGTAAGAACGAATTTCTTGCTGCCGTATGATTCAAAACTTGCAGCTCCACCATAGAAACATCCATGCACAGTTCCCCCCTTCATCCTGTATGAAAGGGTCACCCGATTGTCATCATAGTTTTCATCATCAGCGCCTCCGCAAATATTCCACAATTCTCCACCTTGAATCTCAAGCGAACGGGTACCCTTGCCACCGCCCGAATTATCCCACAAATAGAAGCAGTTTCCGCTTTCCTTTGCAGTGGTATGTGTAACATCCGAATTAATTCTTCCGCTCTTTATATACACCTTGAAAATATCACCATCTGTGGTTTTGGAAATTGCGTCACAATTTTCCATGTGGCATGTACCGGTTATACTCAAGTTGGTATTTGTCCCCGTAGCCCTATCATAGTCATTTCCGAGGACTACAACCATCTTCTGGATATTGGAACCGGAAACTTGAGTCGTATAGCAGTAGAATTTGGAATATGTTCCGCTTTCGACCTTGAACAATTGATTGACGGTCGTATTTGTATTGCATCCAGTCAGGGTAGGGCTATTGCTTGTGGTGACTCCGCGGCCGACATAAAGACTTTTACCTGCGGGACTGATGCTACTTCCTGTAAATTTGATGTATTCCATCTTCACAATGCCACTGCTCAAAGATGAAATGCTGCTACAGGAGCCGCCAGAGCGATAGTCAGTACTTCCGTCAGGTTCAACGGCCATCACCGTACAAGGCTTTGAACTGCTTGACACACTCACACTACCGGAAGCCGCAACTACAAAGTTGGTTTCATAAGTACTTCCCGACATGCTGCTCGAAGCACTGGTGTAGCGGTAAGCCTGCACCCAGTTAACTTTCAGCACGACATTCATGGAAGTGCAATTGAGAGTATAGGTACCTGACGGGACAAACTGAATTTCCGTTTCCGCAGGAATCTGACTGCCAACTCCATAAGTTGTTCCCCCGTCGCTACTCTTAATCGAGCCTCCGCTAACACTCACCACCTCCCAAGAGCCGAATCCGCGCCAGCGGGAATCGCCCGAGCCAACGGTCGGACGCTTTGAGAACGGGTTGGCAATCGTAGTATATAGCCACTTGCCACTCTGTTTCTCCAATGTGCAGTAATAGACGAACGAAGTCTCTGAATTATCAATGCTTACAGCTCCCCCATTTCCCTGATATGTAATCTTCACATTCCTCGGATCCGGACTGTACAAAATTCCGGCATAATTGGTGTTGTAATTACCACCATCGACTTTGGTATCCACACCCGCATAATATGTCCAAGTGTGGTCTTCGTAGTCGTTCAAATACACCACACCACCCGATACACCTGAAGCACGGACGTAGTTTCTGGAAACAGGGTCAGAGTCGCGCCAGTCGGTATGAGTGGCGATTACAGTGATAACTCCTTCAACAATTCCAGGATTGAAAGCTGTTCCGTTCCATTTGGTTGTGGTACCCGTGGCCGCTCCAGTTGATTTGTTGTATGTGGGCGTGCTGCCATCTTTGGTATAATAGAAAACGACATCATCATCCGGGCATGTAAAAGAGACCACATACTCGCTTCCACTCAGATTAATCTCTATAGTCGGAGTTGATACAATGCGTTTTGAATAGGTTTCCTCTACAATTACCGATTCATACCAGTCGGGGCAATATGCACGGACTTTTACGGTTTCCAGATTTGCAATTTTGAATGGTACGGAGTAAGTCGGGCTTGTCTCTGTAGGGTCGGAACCATTTGTGGTATAGTGGAAAACCACGCCGGATGGGGAACCTGCACCTGCAGTTACAGTAACCACAGCCTTATCATAGTTGTCTGACGCGCTGGGTTCAAGGGTCACAACAGGCGCCGGTATTTGTTCCATCACTTTTACAGCCACGGTTTTGGTAAACGCAGTTGTGCCGTTCTTATTCTTTGAGGTAACCGTAATGGTGGAAGTTCCGGACTTTACTCCCGTAACCACACCATTGGCATCTACTGTAGCCGAGGACGGATTGGAAGAAACAAATGTAATGTTCTTATAGCACTTGTCCGGGGTCAAAGTCACCGTAATCTGCTTTGTGACACCTTTTGAAAGTTCTATCGATGTAGGCGAAACACTCATACCTGTAGGGTTCACCAACTCATGGAAAACCGCATACAAGGTCAGATTCTTTTCTGTGCCTTTTGCTTCGTTGGTGATTGTCTCTGTGTAGGGATTTGCGTAATGGCCCTCGGGAATAGTTGTTGTACCGGCACTTGTTGCCCAGCCGGAAAAACCATAGCCATCGGCAGGTGTCGCAGTGAAAGTGGCCAGAGTGGAAGCTTTGTTGTTGGTAGGCTCACCCTCAATCTCAGACGTGTTCACCGAAGCTGTAGCCGTACCTCCCGCAGAGGAAACCGTTCCGCCAACAGTTGCCACAGCTGTTGCACTAAATTGCCAGAAAGGCCGGAACATTGCATATACGGTGCGACTGTTGAGAACATCTATCTCAAACTCTGAGTTCAACTGTGTTGTGCTGACAAGGGTTGAATAGCTCGAGCTACTCTCTGCCCAACCTTTGAAATGATAGCCGGTTTCCGGGGCCGCACTGGCTGTGAAAATCGTCTTTGCAGTACGCTCTGCGTAATCATATGTAAGGCCTTTGGATTTTACTTGAGCTTCCGTTTGTTGATGTGTATAGTCAGTTACATACACATAACCGCCTGATGTAGGAGAAGAGTTAGCGTATAAACGGCAATACTGATTATATTTAGCTTCAATGGTTAGCTTCTGGTTGTTTCTACTTCCATTATTTGTAACCACCAATGATGCTCCTTTTGCTGAGGTTGCATTATTTAGAACAGTAGCAGTAGATGCCTTGTTTGTTTCACTTGCAATCACCCATTTGCTAAATACGTTCAAATCATTGACTGGAGCCGTATAAAGATAAAATGTTCTGGTTTCTTCTTCTTTATTCTGTTGAGCATCATCTGAAGTTTTGTAGGATGATTCCCCAGGATCACTATTACTATTCCCCACATACACGGTTCCTGCACCAGATGGATTAGGATCCACTTGAACTTGAATATAATAATTACCACCCCATGCCAACTCCACAAAGCCAAGAAACGTTCCAAGCAGAACGACACGTTTTAGGAGGCTAATTACATTTTTCATTTCTATGTATTTCATTTAACTCAAAAGATAGAACCTTTCAATACAGTTTCTTACTTAACAACAATTTTATGGCTGTTGACCAAATAGACTCCAGGAGCGCCTGCCGGTGCAATTATTGTAGCGAAGGGTGGTAGCGTCATCATGAAGACCAGGCGGCCGGTGCTGTTAATGATGCGGATGTTTATGTCATTCTCCGTCAGATTCTCCACGCGGATGCGGCAGTTGCTGGCTGAGATGTCCAGGTCGTCGCCCAGAGGCTTCACTTCTTCGGTGTAGGTGGCATCCTTGCTTAGGACAAACTTCTGCGCAACACCTGAAGGAGGCAGCACCATATAGGCATGGAACGGATACATATACCTCAAGGACTGCTGATCCTTCGGCTTGTCGCGATAAATCGAATCGAGCGTCGCAAACTGGTCACCGACGGTGGTAATAACCCTGACAGTATTCTTTATCGGGTTCATGTCCATCTTCTGGAAGATTCCCTGGAAAGTATAGCCGTCCTTAACGGTCTGGAGCGCTCCGGTTTCAGGCAGCACATCGATTTGGGCACCCTTGGCCGAGCAGAAGGAAACATTCTGCACCTCAAGACGGTCAACGGTTGAAAGAGTATTCTCCGGGATGAACCCTCCCGACATATCAAACTCGTAGTACTTCTTTCCCGGGAATGCCAGCAGGAACGGCACATTGGCTGTCAGAGGAATATAGCCGTTGTACGAACGGTAGTTCTTGTAATATACCTGATAGACATCCTTATTGTCGTCCTGACCTGCAGAATAGGAATAGTAGTAGTCGTAGAGGAAGTCGTTATAGACCTCATACTGACTTCCCATTGGCTGGTAGCGGCTGTCAGCGCCCACGCCAGAGGCCATCGGACGGATGAAATTGAACGTAGTCACACCAGCGGCAGTCGTAGCCCCCTGGAAGCCGCGCAACCAGTATTCGTGGTTTGCCTTGTCGTCGTCGTAGAAGTGTGTAATCTCACCCTTCTGGTGTGCCGTCACAAGGGTGGCCGTGAAGGGAAGGACGATTGACTCATAGCCGTTTTCGCCGGAAGAGAATGTACAGGGCGTACGCTGGTACCACATGCGGTAATCAGCTCCCATACGGTAGGCAATCGGGCAATGGAAGTCATTTTCATCGACCAGGAAGTGGTTGCGGTCGGTAACGTAACCGGTGCTTGTCTTGTCAATCAGGTGACCCTGAACGGCATTAGCAACAGCCGATGTAATCTTCGGAATGTTCTTGTATGTACTGTTTGTATATACAAGGTTGGGCTCGTACAGGAAGGACGAAAGCACATTGTAACCCGAAGCGTCGTCAGTGCTGTTGGCATAGACCAGCATGTTGCGGGTCTGGCCGGGATTGGTGAAATCAACCAGCGTCTTGTAGTCGGTAATCGGCGTATAGAGAATGTTGCTGGTTGCACCGATTCCCTTCTCGTAACCGTAATCGCCGTGACCGGTGAAATCGACAGCCGTCATTCCATGATAGACATCCGTTGGACGGCCTACGGTCTCCTCGGTAGTGATTGTACGGGTCTGTGAAGCCAAATCATCCTGAGTTGTAACCTTCGTGGTCTTGACATCACCATTGGGAAGGGTTTCCGTATGGACTTCGATATTCGAACCCGACATGGTGATGGTAATTCCAAGCTCGGCAGCCGTCTTTACCACTTCTGTAGTGGTCTTCGAAATCTCCTTATTATACATATCCGGCAGCACACAGCCCACATTGAAGTGAGCCACCTGCTTTGTCATATTGCCATAGTAGGCCGTCGCACGATAGACGCGGTTCGACGAAGTATTGGCCGTCTGAAGCCGGTGTTCATCTGTCCTGGTGACCGCCTGCGGATGCATGTCGTGGCTTCGTCCATTGATATAGCCGTAGTTCAGCAGCTGGCCGAAGAAGATGTAGTCGTCGGGATAAATCGGATAATAATAGCCGTTGTCGTAACGCTCGTCGGCTACGGTATGAATCTCGCCGTCGGCATTGACGAAGTCGCCGTCCCAATAGCGGAATTCAACATAGTTGAGTTTCTTGGATAGCGAAGTGCCTGAATAATCCTTGTAATTGACAGTGATAAAGGCATCCTCGGTCAAATAACGGCCCTCGTCCTCATGCAGTTGCACGGTGTTGTCGGCCTTGACCGTCCAATAGCTGTAAGGATTCTCCGTCGGCTTAGAGGCGGCATTGTCGTTGTAGCGCTTGAGCAGATAGTATCTGTTCAGGGCGTATGTCACTTCACCGTTGTTGAAGGCCGTTTCGTTTTTGCGGACAGAGTTGTCAGAAGATGTGTATTTGACTGTAGCGTCAGCCTCTTCATAGTAGTAGCTGTTGACAACTGTCGAAGCATTTTCTGCAGCCAGTTCATTGCCGAGAATAGGACGGCCGGTATGACCTGCGGCATTTTCGTTCCATACCCAGCAGTTGGCGGCATAGTGTCCCATAGTGGCCACACCGGCCCCCGTGAACGAACCTTTGACACCGAGGTTGAAGACGCTTCCGCAAATGTTGTAGAACAGCGGTGCGTCAAGTCCGGTGACAGAGTGACCGTCGCCGTGGAAATAGGAGTCCGCGCCGAAGCACTGCGTATCAGAACCCAACGGAGTCCATGTGGTATATTTCTTTGGGCTGACATCGTCCTGAAGGATGAAATCTAGTCCCTTACACCCTATGACTCTGGGATTGAGCGGAGAACTGGGCTGGACGCTGAGGTCGTAAAGATCCTTGAGAAGGTCAAGCTCGCTCTTGGTTCCGTCTTTGCTGAATTCATCGTTGTCGATATAAATCTTGGGGTTGCGCGGACAGAGCTCGTCAATATACATATAGTGCTGTGTATCGGCCATCACATCGTTGATTGAGTGATAGTTGGCAACCTCAAGCGGAACTGCGTTGCTATAGGTCTTTCCAAGATAGGTCTTGGCGTAATAGGTTACGTATTTGCCCGTCTGGTAGAAATAGAGCACAGTCTTGTTGTTGGTGTAGGGCTGTCCGTTGATGTGGTTGTCGGCATCAGCCTGGTTGTCGTAGATTTCCCATCCGCCGCCGAGGATTTCGTATGCTCCCTTGGTGACAGAAGGCTGCTTGAGACCAACTGTGGCTCCAGGCAGTACGGCTCCCGGCACTTTCAGACGGCCGATGCTCGGAGCACCGCTGCGGAAGAGCAGGTGGATATTGACCACATGACGTTCCGTGACGGTTGACATCTGGTTGTCGGTCGTGCTTTCGTCATACTGATACTGGTAAATCACAGTGATGACACGGTCTTTCTGCACGTCGGCCATGTTGGCATCGCGGGCCACATAGAGCGTACTGGTCTCAACAGGAGAAACACCCGTAATGGAGAAGTTCTTCTGCAGGTTGGGCAGATGCTGGTAGTTGTCGTAGCTGATGACGGCACCGACAGGAATAGGCTCGGTATTTATGTCATAGGTCTTTGAGGTGCCGTAGATGTTGGTGGCATAAGTGTATGCTCCGGCAACCGTTCCCTGTCCGCCTACCTGGTAGGAATCCTTGCAATAGTAATAGATGCCACCGGTTGCGAATGTGAGACGGGTAATGTTGGAAGCAAATGCCGTATGTTCAATGTCAGTCCATCTTTGTGCAGAGATGGTATCGCCCACAGAATAGACGACATCTCCGTATTCAAAGCCTGTATTGACCACATTGACCGGAACACCGCTTGAAGCCTTGAGATAGGAATAATGTATCATCTCGTTCGGCACCTTCTCATACTGGATACGGTTGATGAGGTCACCAACAGCATACGAAGAATCCATTGTCGCTCCGTTTCCGCGGTATGTGGCCGCCGTATGGCACTTCGCACTGTAGTCCAGTTCAATGACCCGGTCATAATAAGGAGTAAGACTGCCTGGCTTGTCATACGCACCAATTGTGGCTGTCGGATCGAGGTCATTGATGAACAGGTCAAGGGCGTCATAGTTGAAGGTGAAGTGCGAGCGGTCGTCAGCCGTCAGGTCGCACCATCCCTTCAAGGCATCGTAGTTCTGATTGCCTTCGTAGTAGGTACCGCCATACTTACCTGCCTCGGTACAGATATAAGCCTTTGAGAACTGGTTCTTCTGGGCTGAAGAAAGGCTATTGTACATTGTGGTGGAAATCAGGTCGCCCGTAATAATGTAGCTTTCCTTGAGTTGCAGCGTACCGTTGCAAACGTATGCTTCATCGAGCTTATCGACATTGCCTGGCACCAGTTTGGCAACATCATATTCCGTTTTGGAGATACCCACACCGGCCATCAGAGTCTTCTTGGTCCCTTCGTAGGTATAGGTGATTTCTCCTGTCGTGATATACGCCTGCTCAACGGTAGCCTGACCGGCAGGCATCAGTCCTGACGGAATCTTGGTGTAGGCACCATGGATTTCCTCATTTATAATCTCGCCTTTGCTGTAATCGCTCTGGCCATAGACACCAACAGTGGCACTGTACGACGGACCAACGAAATAGTTTTTCTTCTGTTCATCCGTCAGCTTTTCGTATGCCTCCTTTGTAATGATATTGTTGGGGTCTTTAACGTGAACATAGCGGTCGTCCCAATCGGCCGGATTGGTAATGTCTGCCGTCAAAGCATAGCCGTTGGTGTGGCTTGTGGCGTTGGAAATGCGCACTGCCTGCGATTTGGATACTGTAGAACCGTCTTCCGCAGTCACATCCGAAGGCAGGGCAGCATACTCATCGGACAGCATGACATCGTCTTTCTGGACATTGACCGTACCGCCTGCACCGGTATATGAGAAGTTCTGCATGACGATGTATGTATCATGCACAAACATCAGTTTCTCAGCCGGCGACATCCTGCTCCAATCCCAGTATGTTACCACATCGTTGAGGCGGTAGGTGACACCATTCACGACGACACCTTTACCGCTTGTCAGCTTGTTGTAGTCCTTATCATAGTATGCATAGAGGTTCGGCTGGATATTAAGAATCTTCAGTCGGCCATGTGAACCCGCAGCGATGGTGAGAGGAATCTGGACGTCGGATTTATATGCTGTCGAAGCTCCGGTGTAGGCAGAAATATACTGGTCATAGACATAGATGCTACCACGCAGGAACCAATAGTGGCCGGGAGATGTCACGTCGGCACTGCCCGGATAGCAGTCATCAATGATTGACTTGGCCGGATGGACGAAGTTACCGGAGGTTTCAATTCCCTGGTCAATGCTTCCGTATGTAAAACCGACATGAGTTCTCGCACCGTTATTGTACTCTGTGATGTGTGCCTGTTCGTTCATGGAACCGCTTCGTGCACCATGGATGTTCTTGGCATAGACGAACGCACCGCCAAGATTCTCACCCAAATCCATAAGGTCAAGTTCCACGACACCCGTGATTGGGCCATAGACCTTATCGCCCTCATTATAACCGGCATCGCCGCTTGCAGTGGCAAGATGATCGACAATCTCGAGATAGACACCCGAGTTAAGTGCAACCTTGTTGGGTGAAGTGGCATTGTTGCGTGCGTAGTCGTTCTTGTTGTCCAGCTTGAACTTATAAAATGACTTTCCGTCTGCCGGGTGCTGGGTACTTGTGGTGGTACGCTCAGAGTCAAACAGCACGTCACTCGTCAACGCCTTGAGGAAATTCACATTATTATAGAATCCGAAATAGTTGCCGTGTTTCTTCTCATCTGCAGACTCCTTCGATTCGATTTTGGAAGTACGCTGGTTAAGCGACACTTCGCCTACACGGTTAATGGCATATTCCATATAGTCAGCCACACTGACGGTACGGTCCTGAGCGCCTTGCAGAACGATACGGCTGCCGTGGACACCCACGAAGTCGGCACGCTGTATGGTATTCAGCAGACGGCCGGCATAGACGCTGCAGAAACCTGCCTGAGTCCAGTTTGCCTGTTCCGCAGCATCCATCTTTTTATAGACATCATCGGAAATGGTCTGGTCCTTGGCATATTTTCCGTATGAAGTGACGCACTTGTACATCAGCTGGAAGTATGCCCTCTCACGGTCGTTGAGAGCATAGTACTGCTTGGGAGTGATTTCGGCTTCAAGACTGTAATAGTCGGTACCATAGTTGGCCACACATATCTCGCGGAATCCGTCAACAGATGTCAGGTTACCGTCGCCATAGATACCTCCAGTGTGTTCCGTACCGACGGAAATCAGGTCACGGTGGTAGATGTCGTTGAGTACAGCCACTGCATTGCCGAGCACGGTCTTGGTATCGGCATAGAGTTTGGAATCGCCTCGGGTCACGTTTCCACCTGCGAATACGGCATTGTGAATAGTCACACCCGTCAGGTAGTCCATCTTCTCCCAGACAAGCGAGTCGGCCATATTGCTCTTGCCCAGCAGGTAATTAAGCTGTTCGGTTGGCACGTAGGCGCACTGGGCATAATGTTTTCCATTGACGTCTGCCCCATCGGGGTCGGTGACCTTCGTGTATGGGGAAATCAGCACGCTGCAGTCTTCGGTCATAACATCAGAACTGCCTTTATAGTAATACCCGGCAGTGCGTTTGCCGCTGGTCTCGGTAGCTTTCGTTCCTTCTCCTGAATATACGAAACCGACATTACCGCCACCAAAGACGTTGCCATAACCTAAGTCAAGGCTCTTCTGGTCGGATGTGCCAATCTCTCCACGGTATATGTTCACCTTCGTCTTGCCGAAGACGTAACCGTCGGCATAGAACTTATTGCCGACAACCTCATCACCCTTCAGGTCAAAGCTGTAACCTCGTCCTCCTCCGAAGACATCGCGAAGCACATGGCCGCCATACATATTGATCTGTGTAGAGCCGGGTACCGTTATTTCTTTCAGTGTGCGGGTGACATTGTCTGCTTCCAGCTGAATCTTTCCTCTTCCGATTGTAGCAATCTCACCACCGCCATAGAGACTGTTGCGGACAAAACCGTCATACATATTGACAACGGAATTGATGGTATTGGCATCTTCTCCGTAACCGCCGCCGAAAACGTTTCCGTTGTTGTAGAGAATACTGTCATTCAGGGTCTGGTAATCGAGGTTCGCGACATATTTCAGCGAGTCGTAGGTCGCTGTCGGGTCATACTTGTAACCGATATGTCCGTAGTAGATATACATATTGGCCTTACCGGTGCCGTCTATGTTGGAGTTGTCGGAATAATTGACGGCATAATCCACGCTTCCCTCCTCACCGCCGCCATAGACGCTGCGCATGATTGCAGGGTTGCCGTCATAGTACACCCTATCGTCGCTGTCGCCGCAATAGTCGCGCCCGACGTAGGTGTTTGTATGGCCAAAGACACCTCCCTGATAGCCGCTTCCGAAAGAATTGGTACAGGTACCTCCGTTGAGATAGACCTCCGTCTTGGTGTTCATCACCATCGGACCGATTCCGTTAGCCAACGTCGTTCCGGCAATGTGAAGAGTATCCTTTACCGGGCCTCCGTAGCCGCCACCATAGATATTGCCCAGAACCGTACCGCCAAGAAGTTTGATGTGGGTACCGCCTGCAGTGTATGCATTCTTTCCATAACCTGCTCCGTAGGCATTCCCGGCAACGACCGCACCTTTATTAATAAGGATTTCGGTGTTGTGGTCATAGACTTCGGAAGTGTAGCCCATGCTCAATGGTGCCAGAGAACCGATGGTCATAGGTGTGGTCGATTTTGCATACAGGGAAATATTCTTGATTTCATCCTGATTCTTCCAGGTGTTGAATCCCTGTATCTCGCAGTCTCCCAGACAATATGAATGATCTTTATCACCTGTCGTGTAGCTGTTCCTGTAGTAGTCAACGGTCAGCATGTACTGGATGACTGAAGGCTTGTTATACACCTGTCCTTCGCAGCCGCCGCCGAACACATTGTTCACCTCGGCTCCATTTTCCAGAGTAACGAAAGTGATTTCCGAAATGGTATTGATACCCTTGCCGCCGCCATAGACATCAACAAGTTTGCCAAGACTGTTTTTGACCGGCACATCGATATCAATGGTAGTACGACGCGTAAACCGGTAGTCGCAGTTACCGCCATAGATGGCCTCTTCTACTGTGGCATCCTCGCTGTGGAAGTTAATCGAAGTAATGTAGGTGTCGCAGGGGCGGTCAGCATAAAGCCCCTTACCGCCGCCGTAGATGGCATTGCACTTTATGGTCGAACCCTTGGGTACGTTCACTTCGGTCAGGTATGTGATTCCTTCCTCAATTGAGGCTCCATATACATCATGGACCTCACCTCCGTAAAGGTTAAGCACCGTACGCTTCGTCCCCGAGAAAGCACCAGAGGCAAAGACGTCCATCTGAGGGGCAATCATACCGGGATAGACATTCAGAACAGAACGTTCACCCATGTAGGTAAGGTTCTTGTCGCCACCGGCCGGTTTGGTTATGGAAGAAACCAATGAAGGGCCGCCGCCAAGGTCATCAACCTCCTGCACATAGCTCACTCCACGGTTGGCGCCGAAGAGATGGCGCATGTTGCCGCTGTAGGCATCGAGCCGTGATATCCAGGTCTTGGCGCAGTCGCCGGCACCGAATGCGTACTGGGCAAGGAAAGAGGGTCTGGCATTTGAATTGGCCGCATTTATCAGGACGTATGTCGTACGGGTACAGGCCAGTCCCATCTGACCGGGATAGCCCTGACCGCCGCCATAGATACGCATGACCTTGTCCTGGGCATCCGTGGTCATGGTCGAAATATTCACAAAGGTATTGGAAGCAAAGTCCGCTTCGGGCACTCCTCCATCCTGGTCAATCGTAATGTTACCCATCAGGTTGGGCTTGGAAACACACTGTCCGTAGTATTTGTTGCCCGTCTCCGTGAAGTAATCGTAGTAGCCGTAACTGCCGCCAAAGATACCGAAGTCGGGAGATATGCTGTCCGGAGCAGTATGTTCACCTGTGTTGTAACCGATTTCTCCGGCAATGTATTCGACGTAGGTGTTGCTCTTCACCTTGCTGATACTGCCCGTATGGGTATTTGCGGTCTCATGGACGGAAGCACCCATAATCTGGCCGCCAAAGTCATTGGCGCCATAGACTGTCTGGGTCACATACGGCCGGCCGTTCTTGCCGATGATAGCTTCGGCACTTCCGTAGATATGGGCATTGGAAGCTCCGCCAAATACGGTATAGACGCAGCCGTTGTCAATCAGGGCGTGGGTATTACCGGTCACGACACCGGCAAAACCGCCACCACAGATTTCAGACACATTATTGATAACCGTTGTCTTGTCTGCCAGGTCTCCTATGATATCGGCGTCAAGATGGACCGTGGCGTCGTATGCTGTCTCAACCTGTTTTTTTTCAATCTCGACGTAGTCTGTCGTATCGTTGTAGTTGTATGCCTTGAATTTATCCGCCTCATCCAGTATAGCTCCAGTTGTGGCGTCACGCCTCATCTTGCCGACCCATCCGCGTTCGCCGCCGCCACGGGCTTTCATCATACGGACTGAACCTGTCAGGTTGATAGTGGTGTTACCCCAGATTTCGGTTTCTTCACCATATCCGCCGCCATAGCATGTCAGCAGACTGATAAAGGGTTCGAACTGATGATGGTTCCAGTCGTAGTTATGAACCACACCAGTTTTGCCTGTATAAGTTCCGTCGGCCTTGATTTCCCGTGCTATCTCGGTATTGAAGTCGGAGGTAGTGACATCATTGGAAATATTGATTTGGACATCACCGTTGACATATCCCGAGGAGTAGCAGCCGCCATAGATGTTTGCACCGTGCAAGAAGGTCTTGTAGAGCTTCATGTCACCCTCGGAAGCAATCCCCTGATAGCGGTTCCACACCAATTCATATTCGCCCGTCTCAACGTTGTTGATAACAAGCCGGCGGGGTTCAAGCTTCAAATCGGTAATGTTCAGCTGCACTTTGGGATGTGCCTCGGTAGTCAGACCGCCAAGTACATACGAGTGGTTGACAAGGGCTGATGTTGTATTGTCCAGTTTTTTTGAATCGTTCTTGACCGCCACGTTTGCATCATTCGAGCCTGCCACAAGCTTGTCGTAAATCACAATCTTCTTGAGGAAGTCGATGTTGAAAGTGCCGGCTGCACTCATGCTTCCCTTGTTGCCGCCGCAATACAGCGAACCGATATATGTGCTGTAATCGACATAATCCGCAGCGAACTCGACACTCGGCTTGATAGCAACCTCCACACCGCGCATGTACTCAACCATCTGCTCGTGCTGGGTGAGGTCAATGCTCGTATTGTATTCGTGGTTGTTCATTCCCATAATAATCTCCTCATTGAGCATCTGCTCTCCGTTACTGCCAAGAAATATCTGGTTGGAGATTACGTATGAACCAACTTTCAGTTTGGCACGGGCATACTCCAGACTGCCGGTCAGGTCGCGCAGGGTGGCACTGTTACCGCCACAGAAGACAGCGCCTCCGATGAAAGTCGTATTGGTTGAGGTTCCGGCAAGGTCAATCAGTACATTCTCAGTATTGGGCCGGTGGCTGTTGAGGGCCTTCAAAGCCTCGAGACCGGTCAGGCCGTTGGTCTGGAAATAGAAATCCGAACTCTTTGCACTTTCGTTGGAGCGGTATGCGTACGAACCGTTGCCCGAGCCATAGACATTATTCACAATGTCGGAACGGATTACAACATTCGCTCCGTGATAGACCTGTCCGGAGATATCATTACCGCCATACACATTATATACAGTTCCACCCTTGATAAGGACACGGGCAGCATATCCTGCGGGGAAACTGAAACCGTCGAGGGTCTCGGCCGTGATGGTACCGGCAGTGGGGTGGACATCCGAAAGGCGGCAGCCGCCGAAGACATTCTGCACCTTCATTCCCGTGCCTTCCACCGTGACCAGAATACCATTGGCGTAGGTCATATCGCCCTTGTTGCCACCGGAATAGAGGTTGTTGATGTTGGCCGCCCGCATGAACCAGGATGGGCGGATATTCATTGCAGCGTTGTTATTTCCGCCGAAACAGCGGTTAATGCCGTACGTAAAGGTTATATTATCTCCGTTGACGGTATAATTGTCCGCCTCAAATTCGGAAAGGAAACCGTCATTGACTGTTTTTGTATTATTTACAGACAAGTATTTCTTGGGGATAGTGGCCGCCACTGTTCCAGTGCAGGCGGCGTGGATATTTGCCGCATAATTCACAGTGACATTATCGCCGCCGGCAAACATATTTCCCACCGTTCCTCCGTCATATTCAAGATATGTCCTGTCAATGAGGGGCTTAGTCTCTACGCTAATGACCGACGAACCGTACTTCTGAACCTCATAACGGTTGTTCGGAAGGGTGATGTCATAGCCGGTCGCAGTGGCCACGTAGGTATAACCGCCATCGCTGCCACCGAAGACATTGCCGATGTACGGCTGCTTTGCGGCATTGGTCTGACTTATCCGGACAAAGGCAGATGGCATCTCAGAGGCCTTGTCTGCCGCTGCAAGCGCATTATAGAAAGCGGGGGCCTTACCGGCTGTATTTTTCACATTTCCGCCGATATCGTTACCTCCATAGACGGTTCCCAGTACAGGACTGGATGAGGTATTCGTCGAATCATGAACATGGACAAATGCATAGCCGTTGACATCGGCCAGGCGCGAACCGCCATAGACATTGACACGTATGACACCGCCAAAGATATTCACATTGGCATTTCCGGTAAGGTCGGCCTTTTTTCCGCCACCATAGATGTGGTTATAGAACAGACCGCCTGCAATATAGACCTGAGTATTACCGGCAACAATGGCCGTAGCACCTTCGCCTGCACCGAACACGCCTCCGTACGGAGTACCGACAAGGCTGTCATTACCGATTTCACCGGCTGAAATATACAGTTCGGTGCTTCCACTGACGGTTCCGTTGTGGCCGCCGCCATAGACCTCACCATTGATGTGCTGGGCACGGAGCACGCCGCCGTTCCAACCTCCCAGCGGGAGCAAAAGAACCGCCAACAGCAACAGTGTGGTGAGTCTGCCTGATATATGAGTAACCTTTGTCATGGTCTTAAATGGTTATATGACTACCGTGGGCCTGTCGAGGTCTTCCTCGCTGAGCTGGTAGAGATATGTGGGTTTGATGGTCGCAGTAACGGTATAGTGCTTTCCCGCTTCAAGGTTCTGCACTTTTATCCTGTTGGTCGTCTTGCACTGGGAACGCAGCTTGGTACCACCTTTGTCATAGACATCAAAAGTAATGCTCAGCTGGATGTAGTCCAGCAGACTGGCACAATAGAATGATGCCAGGTCGGTGGCATCTTTACCGAGGGCGGTCTCAGAGGAGAGTATCTCAGATTCAAGGGATGCCGTTGAAGAAAGGGCAGTGATGCTTACCGTAGGTGCAGAGCCGTGTGCGTATGTGACATCCACATTCATTGCAGGAGCATCGGCCGACAGTTTCATATTGGTAACCTTGATTGTGCGCATGGTGTTGTATGCGGAATCCACCCCCATTTTCAGCGAATATTTAGAATAAACATGCTTGAGCAAAAGGTAAATTGCATTGGAAATGGTATCGGCCACATAAAGATTCTCCCCTTCTTTAATATTCACACTCTCAATGGAGGGGTATGTCAGCGGCTTTGCTTCGGGATCGATAGGAACGCCTGTCAGCACACCAGTCACAATACAGAGATCCTGTGCCGAAACGGGAGGAACGTTCGTGAGGGTCATGACGGCTCCGGCAGAGAAGTCGGAAGATGTAATAGTGGCACCGACAGAGCCTCCGGCCGGCATAAAACCGTATGCATAATACTTGTTGCTTGGGCCGCCAGGGTCGCTCTTGTCATACTTTACCGAGACATTACTGTTCCATTTGAGGTCAGTCGTTGACCAGGCGTATGTTCCTGTAATGGATGTATAGGTGTATTCCGAGCCTGCGGGCTGCTGGGTCATAAACATACCGATTTTTCCCGGATTTGTCGCTCCAGGACTGAATACGGTATAGCCTGACGGCAAAGCCTTGGTCTGTTCCCCTTCCTGCTCAAATTCCTTCATGCCCATGAGCAACTCTACGGGATAATATTCTTCCTCATTCTCGTCGGAATCCTTCAGCCCTTTCTGGCATCCCGCAAAAGACAAGACTGCCAGAAGCAGCAACAGCAGGCTGTCGGCTCCTGAGCGGAATTTGCGGTGACGGACTCTATATTCTGAGCTATGCATATTTACGAAAATTACCAATTGTACAAAGTCGCATCCGAGGCGGTTGCATCGGTCCATCCAGTGATGGCCGTGCTCACACATTCAATGAACTTGATTGTGGGGTCTGTCTTGGCAGAACTGAGCAGGAACTTATAGACATACTGATGACCGGGTTCCCATTTCATGTATTGTGCATCCACGGTGGCCGTGTTCTTTTCCGTAAGACTTCCAACGGTCATGGTCCAGTCCGAGGCAGTTGCTGACGATGAGTGCGGAATCATATAATATACTTCCTCTGCGTAGGTGTTGTCAATATTTCCGGGAACGGCAATCGTAACACTCTGGAAATCCAGAGCAACAGCTGAGGTCTCTGTTGGAGTGACAGTATAAACAGGTGATGAAGAAGAATAATTTACCGCCAGACTTCCTTTCGTCGCATAGTTTCCCGATGCCGGTCCAAAGCTGATATCGGACAGGGTAACGGCCTCTGTCTGGGCATCTTTGAAAATAAAAGCCACTTTTATACGGCTCAATGCCAGATGGAAGCTCAGCATTACGGTTTTGTCAAACTCGGCCGCAGCAACACTCTTCGGTTCGGAATACAGATAAGCTCTTGAGATTGGGCTGGTGGCAGTAGATGTTTCTGCCATCAGATTATTGACAGTGACCGTTTTGCCGTCAGCGGATATGTCTGTCGCGTCGTATGGTGCACCCGCCAGGAAATAATAGCCGGTAGCGTCATGGTCCCAATATTTTGTAATCTGCCCGGTAAGGGAGGCATCCATAATTGCCTCATACTCCCATGTCTTTGATGCGTCGAGATACTTTATCAGATAGTTTGGAAACACCTCTTTCTTCACTCCGCTGACGGTTTTGCTCCCATAGAGCTTCATGCTCTTCTGGTAGTTGAACAAAGCCTGAGCGGCGCGAGTTGTTTTCATATCCTGCATCTCGCTGTTGAAGGCAATGGGCTTCAAGGTCTCATCTCCTCCCGGGGTATCGGGAGAAACGTCCTGCCGGCAACCGGCAGCCAAAGCCACCGTCAAGGCCAACAACAATATTGTATATAATCGCTTCATGTTCTTGTCTCTTTGTTATATCAGTTCCTCCTCGTGCTCGGTTGACATATCAGTAATGTTGCTTGCCTCCGCATCGAACTCGATTTTCTTGAGGTTCAGGGCTGCTTCGGTAATCTTGAACACGTAGGTATAAGCATGGTTGGGAACCCATGTTGAAAACTCACTCGGAACGGTTGCCTTCACCCCTCTGACGATGATTTCCTCTGCTGCTGCATCCTCGCCCTGAAGAGTGAAATCCAGCGTCAGGGTGATGGGACTGTCGTTTCCGACCAGTGCTGCCGGGGTAGGAAGGACGTGAAAATAGAAGGTAGAAGCGCTCATGTCACCGTCATGTCCCCACAATTTGAGCATATAAGCGTAGTCCGAGGGATCGGCAATCTCTGCAAGCTTTCCAAACTGAATCCATTTCTGGGCGGTAAGTCCTGTGTATGAAATGCCGTACGCAAGGCCTGTGTTGTCGTAGGTGATGGTGGCCGTACCGTTGTTGCCTCCGACGAATGCCGCCACCTCGCGGTTCAGGACAATATTCTGGCCCCCTACAGGGGTGGCCTCGTTGTTATAGAACGTGATGTTTTTGATTTTGTGGTTGGAAATGGTTTCGTAAAAACCGACCCGAACCCATGCGTGCATGTGGTCAAAAGTGAACTTCACGGGATTGTTGGCCGTCTTGTCGCCGTAGTTTGCCTTGAGCACCTTGACGGGACGGGCCAGATAGTACTCTGAGAACTGTGTTGCAGTCGAAGTGTTGTTTGCGGTCAGATGTCCGCCGATACCTGTCACTGTGGCATGGGTCACAGTGCCTTCGCCAGCAGAACCCGCTGCCGGAACGTTGAAGGTGACGTGTTCATTATAGGGGGCAACGGCCCAGAAAAGGTACTCTGAAGCCTTGTAGTCCCAATATTTTTTCACCTGCTTCTGAGGAATGGTGAGGTTGCCGGGGGTAGCCGCCTTGCCGTCCTTAATGACAGACCTGACTTCGTCTTTTTCCGCCACATAATCCCAGTCGCCTGCAACGCTGGGGTCTTGCGATGTGTTCCAGACAACATAGTTGCCGAAGACCTTATCGTATTTGTCCGTAGCAATCATCTTTTTGGCGGCATATACCTTCATGGTGCCTTCGTATGTCTCGAGTCCTGTAGCCGAACGCGTCATGGCCTTGGAAGCCGTCCCCAGGAGAATGGCAGTGCTGTCCATCTCCGCCGTCAGGAATTCTCCGTCCGCGAAGCCGGTCTTCGAGCAGCCGGCAACAAGCAGTGCCGTCAAAAGCAGATATATGACTGTTTTCCTTTTCATATTAGTATCCTCGCGTGTCAAGCAGCATCACAGCGTATTCGCCGGGAGTGCCAGCAGTGGTCTGTGTATAGAGACTTGACTTGTTTGCATTGAAGTACGCCTCCGTGACACCCGAAGCGGCGGAATAGACACCGCTTGAAGAAAGGGTGTAGTAGGTTGTAGTAGAACTCCACACAGCACCTGCGGCAACCTTTGTGTAGGTGGGGTTGACGTGTTTTGTCTTACAATAGACGTATGCGTACGCATAACCCATTTCTGAGGGGAAGTGCACAGCTCCCGGGTGTGTGGCATCGCCAATGGTATAATATGTGCCGTCGGCTGCCGGTACTTTGGATACAAGTTCGGCGGCAAACTGCCCGGCGTGGTCGCCCGTTTTTATTTTCAACGGTTCCAGTGAGAGACCGTTGTTGGTTCCTGTGAGATAGGTGTTGATATTTACCTCGTCAATTTCAGCGCCTGTTGAAGTCACGATATAGACCTGAGCATTGCCGCTTTCATCACCGATTGCCGTGGGGATAATGACATTGCCGGTTGTCTTGTCTGTATTTACGAGATAGACATCCGTTGCAGTCCTGTAGGAAGTAATATCATATTTATCTACGGTCGTAAGGGTGCTCTGGTCGTTGACATCGGTCGAGACGGAAACAGCGTCGAAGGTGATGGGGAAAAGCCCCTCCTTGTCGCCCGACAGACCGGTCGTACCAGTGGTGTTTTCCGTAATTTTGAAAAGGTAGGTGTAGCAGCAGTTGCCGCTCCATTGCAGGTATTGGACAGGAATGGCAACCTTTGCCCCCGAAATCTCCAGCGTCTCCCCCTGACCGTCCTCGGAAGTTATGACATAGTCGCACTTGATGAGCATGGGGTTGCTGATGAGCTCGAAAGGAAAGACATCGGTATAGGCAGCGCCTTCCCGGTCGTAGGTGGCGGTGTTGGAAGTAGTGCCGAGAGTCTTTCCCTTTATGTTGCTGCCCAATGTGAGGTCGTAGTTGTAAGTTACCGTAGTGTTGACAATGGAAGGAGTGTTATCAGAAATGTCATATACCACCGTCACTTCGTTGTTGACACCGGATTTCTTCACATTCTGGACGGCAGCACGGAAGTTGTCCTCGTCGGCGTCTGTCATTTTCGTAAAATCCGTCGTGGCTTCAGTTGCGTATTTCTCGTAATAGAAGCGTTTTATGGTGACAGTGTATCCGGGAATGGTTTCGTAGAATCCTACCCTCACCTTGGCGCCGAAACTGTGGAACTTAAACGTGACGGGCTTGTTAAAGTCGGCCTTTGCCACTGCTTTGCGGTCTGAAAAGTAGAGACCGTCCAAGTTTGCTCCGTTTTTGATTTTGACGGAGTATCCTTTCTGCCATGCATTTGTACCCTTTAGTGTCTTTGTGATGACAATGGGGTCGGACGCTTGGGCCGGATAGGAGATGTCACTCGAAGAAAAAGCATAGAAGGTGTAACCGGCTGTTGCACCGTAGTCCCAGTATTTGATTGACTGTTCGGTCGTTGCGGCAGAATAGGATGTGTTGCCGACATACTCCCAGCCGCTTGTGTTGGAAAGCGAAGTCCCGGCCGAGCCATCCTTCCACGAAAGGTTGTAATTGTTGAATACCAGCTTGTCGTTGGTGGCGTAACCGTTCTCGGCTACGCTGTGTTTGGTACCATAGACAACGAAGTGGTTGGAGAGTTTCGCGGCGGCATCTGCCCCTGCAAACGGGGCACGGGTAAGGGCGGAGGTGCCGGCATTAAAGGTGATGAGGTCCTCTGCACCGGCCGTCAGGTCGAGGTCGCCGAGCTCGCCGACGTACTCCTTGCCGGAACATCCCGCCAGCAAAGCCACCGCGACTGCCATTGCAAACCCCTTCGCAATGACCGCTGCTTTCCAGTAACCGGCAAACTCGAAACTCTTCTTCATATCGCTTTTCTTACGCGCGTACCTTAATTAAATATACTTCTCTATTTGATTCTTCAGAACTGGTATGTCTTCTGCTATCACACTCCAGAGTTCATCGACATCAATCGCTCTATGTCTCTAAGCGGTTCTTTCATATATCAATATTTTGTCACGTTCCACACTGTCAATTGCAAACGGCATCAAAGTGCCTTCCTTTACCACATCGACATCGCGCTGAAGAATTTCTTCCAAGTCGCATATCATGCGAGAATGATCCAGCAAAGAGAACTTTGCACCTGGGGTAATAGCCACAAGTATGTCAATATCACTATCAGGCCGTTCCTCGCCTCTGGAGAAACTTCCAAAAATCCAGACCTTATCAACAGACTTGCTATTGAAATAGTTCTTAATGATATCGATGATGTTTGTACTCATATTATTTTATTTGTTCCCCAGGTGGCGGTCAGGCCGCCTGGGGAGAGAAGGGTGTTTGGATTAAATTCCAGTTGCTTTGTACAAGGTGAAGGTTTGTCCGTTGTAGGTGTATTTGACGGTGGCATTTTCGGTGATGCCCGTCCAACTGTAAGCACCTGTGGCGGTATCCTTTGCCAAAACACCTGCAGAAACAGTGAGCTTCACATTTTCAGCTGCGCCATTGTTCATGAAGGTGATGATGCGGGT
>DCHH01000010.1:4767-51835 GCA_002315625.1 Bacteroidales bacterium UBA1757 | reverse complement strand
CCAATACATCGAATGCCAATGGAGGGGGAACCAAACGACCGGTTTTCTCGTCACGGGTGCATTGCTCGGGTTTGAACTTGTAGGCACCGTGGCTGGTACCGATAGAGATGGCCAGAGAATCGCAACCTGACTTGGTGGCAAACTCGATAACCTCTTCGGGACGGGTATAGTGAGACTCTTCAGCTGAGACTTCGTCTTCAACGCCGGCCAGGACACCCAGTTCGGCTTCAACGGTAACATCATACTTGTGAGCGTACTCAACGACCTTCTTGGTCAGGGCAATGTTCTCTTCGAAAGGAAGGGCAGAAGCATCAATCATGACAGACGAGAAACCCATATCGACGCAGCTCTTGCAGGTCTCGAAACTGTCACCGTGGTCGAGGTGAAGGACGATTTCGGGTTTTTCCCAACCGAGTTCCTTTGCATATTCCACAGCACCTTCTGCCATGTAGCGGAGAAGGGTCTGGTTAGCATAGTTGCGGGCACCCTTGGAAACCTGAAGGATAACCGGTGACTTGGTCTCAGCAGCAGCCATTACGATGGCCTGAAGCTGTTCCATGTTGTTGAAATTGAAAGCGGGGATTGCATAACCGCCCTTTACTGCCTTGGCAAACATTTCCTTGGTGTTCACCAGGCCGAGTTCTTTGAAATTAACCATTGTTTATTAGATAATTAGGTTGATGAATTGTCACTTGTACCACGCCAGGGCCACTGCCCCAAACGCACTGCAAAAGTACATTTATCCCGTCAAAAAAACAAGAAAAATTCAACGGTGAAGCAATGAACTGTCACCGTAACTGAGGAAACGGAAACCGTGCGAAAGAGCGTAGTCGTAAATCTTGCGCCAGTCACCCCCCACAAATGCCGACACGAGCAGGAGCAGGGTGCTCTGCGGCTGGTGGAAATTGGTCAGCATGTCACATACCACATGAAAAGTGTATCCAGGGGCAATCAATAAGCGGGTAGATGCATTGAAAGTGGTCTCATTGACAGATATCAGATGGTCCAGAACCGCCTGTATGGCTTCTTTCAGCAAATAGGCCGGATGAGACTGGTAGGGATACCACTGGTCAAGTACCCAATGGCCGAAGACATCGGTTTCTCCATCAGCATCAGCCTGCTCCTTTGTCTCCAGAAAATGGACGCCAAACCAGTAAAGGCTCTCCAGCGTGCGGACAGATGTCGTGCCGACAGCCGTGATTCTTCCTTCATAGCGGAGCAGTTTTTCCAACAGTTCACGTTCGACGGTTATAAATTCAAGATGCATGGGATGTCCCTCGATGCGCTCCGACTTGACCGGCTGAAATGTTGATGCACTCACGTGTAGAGTCACTTCTGCCCGCTCGACACAACGGTTGTCAACCGCCTGAAGCACCTCTGGAGTAAAATGAAGACCGGCAGTCGGGGCCGCCACGGAGCCTTCCACTCTTGAATAGACTGTCTGATAGGTCTTCTCGTCGCAAGCCTCCGATTCGCGGTTCAGATAAGGAGGAATAGGAATGGTACCGGCCTGTTCCAGCAAATCCCCAAATGAAATATTCTCCCCGCCATCGGCAGGTATCCATTCAAACCGGATGTGCTGGGTTTTGTCGTGCAAGCCAAGATGCTCAGCAGAGAGACGGTAATCCTTTCCACCCACATGAATGTCTCGGACCAGTTTGCCCGCTTTCCATTTTTTCAGGTTACCCACCAGACAGAGCCATTCGCAAGCGCCCTTTGCCTGAAAATTCTGAGCATAATCTGCCGGGGCAAGCGGTTCCAGACAGAAAATCTCTATCTGAGCACCCGTTTCCTTGTGAAAGAAAAGTCGGGCATGGATAACCTTTGTGTTGTTATAGACCAGCAGCGAGTCGCTCTGGAGGTAGTCTGCCAGATTGTAGAAGCGGCTCTCCGAGACCTCGCCGTCGCGGTAGAGCAGCAATTTCGAACTGTCGCGCGGTTCAACCGGATATTTTGCAATCCTTGAATCCGGCAAATCGTATGTATAATCCTTTATGGAAATGGACTTGACCCTATCTATCAACGTACTCATGATTCATTCTGTTTCTGGAACATTTCCAGTTCACTGGCAGCCTCCTCCCAGTAGCTCATTGCTGTGTCAAGAGCCCGCTGGCATTTGGTATAATTCTCTATCTGAGCCATATCGGAAGCCCCTTCCGGGGTTGAAATGACAGCCTCAGCTTCGGCCAGAGCCTTCTCACAGGCTGCAACTTCCTGCTCACGGGCCTCAAGGGTCTGTTGAAGCTTTTTCAGTTGTTTATTACTTTCCTTCCGGGCAATAAACCGCTCCTTGGAAGTGACAAGGGGTTGAACCGGGGTTTCTTCCCTGACTGTCGGCGCAGCTTTTGAAACCATAGAGGCAGCAGGAGCAACCGTCATCTGCTGGCGCTCAATGTCGCGAAGATTCTCAAGTTTCTTAGTCTCAAGAAAATCACGTATGCCCCCAAGATGCTCCCTGACCCGTTGGTGTCCGAACTCATACACCTTGCTGACAAGTCCATCTAGAAAATCGCGGTCGTGGGAAACGACAATTACAGTGCCGTCGAAATCCTTAATTGCCTGCTTGAGAACATCTTTCGAGCGAATGTCAAGATGGTTAGTCGGCTCGTCAAGAATAAGAAGATTGGCTGGTTCCAACAACAGCCGTATCATAGCCAGACGCGAACGCTCCCCGCCGGACAACACTTTGACCTTTTTGTCAGAAGCCTCGCCGCCAAACATGAACGCTCCAAGTATGTCGCGGATTTTTGTGCGGATATCGCCTGTAGCCACTTGGTCAATCGTCTCAAAGACAGTCAGCGACTCGTCAAGGAGTTGCGGCTGGTTCTGGGCAAAATAGCCGATTTTAACCAGATGGGCCAGTTGGAGTTTCCCATCGAAAGGTATCTCTCCCAGAATGCACTTAACCAAAGTAGATTTTCCCTCACCGTTACGGCCGACAAACGCAACCTTCTCTCCTCGGGAAATTGTCAGCGTAACATTCTTGAAGACAGTATGTTCCCCATAGTCTTTCCGGACATCCTCAGCTACCACCGGATAGGAACCGCAATGGGGTGCCGGCGGAAATCTCAGGCTCATAGTCGCAGTGTCTTCCTCATCCACTTCAAATCGTTCAAGCTTGTCCAGCTGCTTAATCCGGCTCTGTACCTGCACAGCCTTTGTCGCCTTATAGCGGAACCTTTCAATGAAAGCCTCAGTATCGTGAATCATCTTCTGCTGGTTCTCGTATGTACGAAGCTGCTGTTCACGACGTTCCTTCCTTAACTCGACAAATTGTGAATATGGGACATTATAGTCGTATATCTTTCCAAGAGAGATTTCAATAGTCCTTGTAGTAACATTGTCTAGGAATGCCTTGTCGTGAGAAACAAGCATGACAGCCCTGGAGTTCTGCGCTAGAAAATTCTCAAGCCACTGGATTGACTCGATATCAAGGTGGTTAGTCGGCTCGTCAAGAAGCAGTATGTCAGGACGTTGCAGCAATACTTTCGCCAATTCGATACGCATTCGCCATCCTCCGCTAAACTCATTGCTGCCTCGGTCGAAATCGCTTCTCTCAAACCCAAGGCCAAGAAGAGTCTTCTCTATATCAGCCTTGTAGTTATATACACCCGACATATTGAGAAGGTCGTTTCCATGATTGAGGTCCTCGATAAGCTTATGGTATGACTCTGAATCGTAATCAGTACGCTCTGCAAGCTGCTGCTGAAGCAATGCCACTTTTTCCTGAAGGACGAAGATAGACTGAAAGGCTTTTTCGGTTTCCTGAAAGACGGTGGTTGTATCCGCCACATTCATCACCTGCGGGAGATATCCGACAGTAAATCCTTTTGGCATAGACACAATGCCGGAAGTCGGAGCTTGAAGCCCTGCAATGATTTTGAGAAGCGTCGATTTGCCGGCACCGTTCTTGCCGGTAAGTGCCACCCTGTCCTTTTTATTGATGACAAATGTGATGGAATCAAGAAGTGTGAAACCACCGAATGAAACCGTTATATTATCAATAGCTACCATTCAAAGTGAAAAATCGTGCGAAGGTACGGCAAAAGGGGGCATAAAAAAAGCATCGCGACAAAAAATGCCGCGACGCCCTATAGTGTGTTGTCGATAATCAGTTGGCTGTTGTCTCCCTCATACGTGAAGAGTAGTTGATTTTCAAAGCGTACGCCTTACGCAGAGCCTGCTTGACATCGTTGACGATACCCATCTGGGTATTCTCATCGATTTTAAGTGAAACCTGCATGTAGGGCTGATCCTCTTCCTTCATACTACCCTTTTCCTGAGCGATATAGTCTTGAATATCATCTACCTCAGCATATTTGTCGTTGAGCTGGATACGGGTCTCCGAACCCATGCGGGCGCGGTTCTCACGTGTCGGCTGGCCGATGTAGATGAACGTTACCAAAGACTTCTTCTCCAACTTGGTCAATTCCGTGGCATGCGGGAGGTTCACAACGACCTTCATATTAACCTCTTTCATCGTCGTTACAGACATGAAGAAGAAGAGGAACATGAAGACGATGTCTGACATGGACGACATGTTCAGCTCTGGTACGCCACCGCCGCTTTTCTTTTTGAATTTTGACATAGCAATCGGTTAGTTATAAGTCTTAGGTTCAGCTTCTGAAATTTTCTGAGGGTAATAAGCTGCGACTGCCTTTTGGCGAGCTTCGTCAAGGTCGGCATATGTCTTGCCGAACGTCTTTTGCGAAAGTTCTTCGCGCAATTCATTGTAGGCAGCAATCAGCTCATTCTGCACATCCATGTAACGCCAGTACTTGGTAGCACGGTCATTCTGCAGGGATATGACATGGGGCTTCGTGATTTCCACTTCACCGAAGAAATCGATGGTAACGGGAACCTTCTTGGGCAACTTCGGATCATTAGCAGGGTTGTCAATGAACTCCTTGGCGATATCTTTCAACTCCCAGAGCTCAATTTCCCTACCCTTACACATGATACGGTTGTCATAACTTACCAACACGACCAGCGTATTGCGCTCCTCGACCTTCTGCTCGACATCCTCATCAACTGGCGGCGGCAACTTACGGGTAATACCAGAGTCGGTATCCATAGTCGTCGTCAACAGGAAGAATATCAGCAACAGGAAAGCGATATCAGCCGTTGAACTCGTATTGGGTTGTGGCAGTTTTTTAACGGTACCCATGGCATTCGTTATTTAACGTCCTTTACTTTACCCTTGAACAAACCGGAGAAGACAATCAGCAGGATAGCGATGACTGCCAAAACAGCCGTCGGAATGATGGCCATGTTTGAAAGCTGGTTCATCAGAAGGGTGATTTCACCGTCGAAGGTGGGAAGGATATCATTGTTGATATAGTTGAAATCGTTGAAGCAGAACAGGCTGACAAGAAGCAGACCGAAAAGCAACAGGACTCCAATCATTGACTTTGCCGTCTGAGCCGGTTCGCGAACGAAACTCTTGGCTATCTGGACCAAAGCAAATCCAAGGGTAATAATCAATGCGATTGCAAATATGATGCCGACCCAGTACAAAAGAACATCGGTATAGACCGGCTCCTTATACTCTGCAGTCGGATCGACGCTGCCGCCGATGAATATCATGACAAATGCCACCACAGACAAGATCATGAGTACCCAAAGGACTAACTTCGGCAGGAGATTAGTTAACTTTGACATGATTCTATTATTATAAGGTGTGGGTGGTAATTATTTGTTCTGAGTAAGGTCCATCTTTGCGAAGATGTCAAGCAGAGAGATGGAAGCATCTTCCATTTCACCGGTGATGGCATCAACCTTTGACATAATGTAGTTGAAGAACACTTGCAGAATCATAGCTGAAATAAGACCGAACACGGTGGTGATAAGAGCAACCTTCATACCGCCGGCAACAACCGTCGGGCTGATGTCACCAACCTGCTGAATCTTATCGAAGGCCTGGATCATACCGATAACGGTTCCCAAGAATCCGAGAGAAGGAGACAGAGAGATGAAAAGAGAAATCCACGGGAAGTTGCGTTCCATAAGACCGGTCTGCACACCACCGTAAGAGATGATTGATTTTTCAGCAACATCCAGACCCTGGTCCAGACGAAGGATACCCTGATAGAAGATAGAAGCAACCGGGCCACGGGTGTTCTTGCAGATTTCCATAGCCTTATTGACATCCTTTTCTTCGATAAGAGCCTTCTCAACCTTGGCAAGAAGATCCTTGACATCGACAGATGAAAGGTTCAGGTATATGATGCGCTCGATGCAGAAAGCAAGACCGAGGATAAGGGCCAGAGCAACGAAGCTCATAAAGCCGGCATCACCTTCAATAAATTTGATTTTGAGAGCTTTGTAAAGACCACCAGTGGGTTCAGCCTCTGCGGGAGCCTCTTCAACAGCGGGAGCTGCGGGAGCTTCGGCAACGATTGTTGAATCCTGGGTTTCAGCTGCGGGAGCTGCTTCTTCCTGAGCGAAAGCGCCAAAGCTGAGGACGCCTGCCAGTGCGAAAAGTGCGATAAACTTTTTCATTGTTCAGAAGTTTAATTATTAGAGAAATTGAATTGCGGAGAAAGCGGGATTCGAACCCGCGAAACGATTCCACACCGTTTACGCGCTTTCCAGGCGCGCCTCTTAAGCCTCTCGAGCATCTCTCCAGATATGGGTTTTCCCCACTGCTTGAAGGTACCGCTGTACCCCATCGAAAAACGCCGCAATTTAGTAAAAAAAACAATACGCCAAGTCTTTTTATGTAATTTTTTGCAACCTTTTTTCCGCATTCCGGCTGACAATATCGGCGACAGCCTCGGCAGGAATACCGTATATATCAGATAGACAATTAATTACATACACAATCCATGCCGGTTCATTGCGCTTTCCACGGTTCGGCACAGGGGGCAAAAACGGCGCGTCAGTCTCTACGACAATGTATTCCAATGGGATTTGACTGAGAAAAGAGCGCTGATAATTGTTCTTGTATGTGATACTTCCGTTCACTCCGAGGAGAAAACCGTGCTCCGTCAGCTCAACAGCCTGCTCAAAAGTCCCCGAAAAGCAGTGGAAAATACCCTTCAACCCCTTATTATAATAGGATCGGATAATCGGTATGATTTCGTCGTAGGCATTTCGCACATGAAGCAGCACTGGCTTGCCTGTTTCAACAGCCCAGTCAAGTTGAAGCCTCAGCACTTCTTCCTGAAGTTCAAGTTTCGAAGAATCCCAGTAAAGGTCCATCCCTATCTCCCCTATTCCGGAGCATTCATCCGCAAGGACGAAATCATACAGCCTGGAGAGCTGCTCTTTCCAGTCCTCACCGATTTCAGTCGGATGCAATCCGGCAAACAACCTGAAATAGTCTCCGTACTCCGAGTAAAGACGCATCATATGCTCAAGGCTGGAGGCATCGATAGCCGGCAGCCAACACTGATCGACACCGGCCTGACGGGCGGCAGCTATCACAGAGCCCCGGTCCTCATCAAACTCGGGCAGATAGATGTGGGTATGTGTATCGGTCATTCCTCCTGACTTTTCTCTTCCGAAGCCTGAAGGGCATCTTTCTCACCTTTTCTGAGATAATAGCAGATTCCGAAAGCAGCACACCGTTTCCTCCGCTCTTCTGCCGGAAGATTCCGATAGTGCTCCTCCACCTGATTCCATATCTTGAGAATCAGCGGATCGACAGTAGCATGAAGTTCCTCAAGACGTTCAGTCGCCCTACGAGTGAGGAACTGCAGATTTTTCTGATTTGACTTTGACTCCAGGAAAATATCGTATATCGCTTTTACCTTGGCGATGGAGGGATTGTAAATCGGGGACCCGCTCTTGTTCAACCTTTGTTCTTCACCTTTTATTATACGTTCACCCCAGACAACCACCGATTCCTCAGTGCTAAGGTCTGGCACATTATAGTCATCTATGGAGAGTCCGTAGAGCGGTTTCATGGTTTTCTTGATTTCCCCACGCTGCACACTCATGTTCAGCACCTGGATGAAATGGGATATATAGAGTCTGGCAGTCTTAAGGTCGGAGACATATTTCTTGCCGGAAACAACCTGCGAATCCAATGCAATCTGATAGGTGTGTAACGCCTGCTCAATCTGCTGCATGGCGTTTGCAGCCTCATTTTTCAGTGAATAGGAATATGGCAAATCCAGATAATTCACCCGTTCCCCCTCTTCAACAGCCATTTGAAGGGAACGAAGACGGGCCTGCTCTGTATTGGGTAATCTTCTGTATGGCATTGCTTTACACCTCCCTGTCCATCATTTCAGCGGCAAGTTTCTTCAAAGGAAGCAGCTTTTCCGCCGGAAGTCCTATGGCATCCAAATCAGCCATGGCCTTCTGTTCGCACTCGTTCATTTCATTCTCGCAGTATTGACGTACTCCAAGCTGTTCATATATGGCCGTCACTGCAGGAACCTTGACGGAACGATCCATACTGTCGTCACTAAGGTATTCCTTCAGACGGGCACGGGTCTTCTCATCAGCCATCTCAAGAGCGTGAATCAGGAGGAAGGTTTTCTTATTGCACATTATGTCACCCCCATTTGCCTTGCCAAACACTTCCGGGTTACCCCAGACATCAAGCAGGTCATCCTTGATCTGGAACGCCAGACCGATATGAATACCGAAGTCATACAGATGACGCAAATCCTCCTCCGGGGCAGACGCGATAATGCCACCCATCTTAAGACTGCATGCCAGCAGAACGGCGGTCTTGAGTCGAATCATCTCCAGATAGTCGTCGTACTGCACATCCTCCATGGTCTCGAACTTCATGTCGTATGCCTGTCCTTCGACAATTTCCAAAGCAGTCTTCGTGAAAAGGTCGAGGCAGGGGCGCAGGCAACGGTCAGAGACCTTCTGCATATATTCATACGACACCAGTTGCATAGCGTCGCCAGAGAGGATTGCCGTATTCTCATTCCACTTGACATGGACACACGGCTTTCCACGGCGTACAAAAGAACGATCCATAACATCGTCATGGAGCAAGGTGAAATTATGGAAAAGTTCAATTCCCTCGGCAGCAATCAGAGCTTCTGAAAGCCGGCTCTCGTCGTACAGGTTGCAGGCCATCAGGCAAAGCAGAGGACGTAAGCGCTTGCCACCCAATGACATCTCATACTGTATCGGGGCATACAGGACTTCCGGCTCCTGTCTGAATTGCATTTCATTGATGGCCGACCTGACCATCTTGAGCAAATCTTCTGTTGTCTTCATATTTCTAAAACCAATAAGGCACACGCGATACACTTCGTGTGCATCACATGTGCCTTATCGTATAGTTGAATTTCGGACTAGTTCTGCAGACGGAAGATAACCGGCAACGTGTAACGGACACGCACGGGCTTACCCTGCTGCTTTCCAGGCTTCCAATCCGGCATCAGGCTGATGACGCGAAGAGCTTCCTTGTCGAGGTTAGGATCGACTGAACGGAGAACCTCAGCACCTGTCACCTTACCTTTACCGTCAATGACGAAAGTACAGATTACACGACCGGAGATACCATTCTCAAGGGCAATCTGCGGATATTTCAAATTCTTCTTGATGAACTGTTGAAGAGCGGCCTCACCACCAGGGAACTGAGGCATTTCCTCAACCACGACGAAGATTTCACCCGTCGGATCATAGTCCTCTGAATAATCTCCATCATAGTTTTGTACGATGGCCTCTTCGGGGTCGTCTTCCATGTTTTCAAACTCGACGTCCTCATCAAGGGTGTTATCCTCAACAATCTGGATAAGGTCGGCCTGAACTGTTTGTGGTGGAGGTGGTGGTGGCGGGATGTACTGTCTCGTGATTTCTACCATAACCTCTTCTTCCACAACACCGGCCGAATCGTCGATGTCCTGGACGGCAACATCAGTGTTCGAGAATTCGAAACCAATGAAAAGGACACCCAGAGCAATAGCCAGACCCATGAGGAAATAGGTCGCTTTGTTTTTCTCCAAGTTTACTTTCGGTGATTTTTTCTCTTCCATTTGTATTTGAGTAAAAAAATTTCTCCTTTTGAGACCCGCTTTTAGCGTCGGCTAATCTCGTGCGGCAAAGATACCATTTTTTCGATAAAAAAACACCTTTCACTAAAAAAAACTAAGAAAGATGACATTTTTCTTTGATTTGGATATATCCGACAGTAGGTGTATCTTCGCACCGCTATATATTTACCAAGGTGCAGCGCAAGATTAAAGAGATTCCTTTGGCTGGAGGGTACGAGAGGCCTTATTTATTAATATGGTCAGTCATCGTATGCTGCATGTTGTTTCGTGGCGGCGACCTAAGGGCGGAAACCGGCTCATACGTCTATGAATTTCTTGGCCTTCCCACATCAGTAACGGCGGCAGGTCTGGGGGGTACAGTCGTCTCCAGCCCTGAAACTGATCTTGCGCTTGTCTTTCACAATCCAGCCGTCTTGTCGTCAGACCTGCATAATACGATATCCATCGGCTACATGAACTATGTAGGCGACGTCAATATGGGACAGGCCGCATACTCACGCAAAGTCAACGACAGATCCGCCTGGATGACAGCCATCCGCTACGTCGATTACGGCAAGATAACCGGAGCCGATATCTATGGAACCACTACCGGCCGGCTTGCCGTAAAGGACATGGACATCACAGGCGGATACTCATACCAGTTGGGAGAGCACTGGAGGGGTGGCGTTACGGGCCATTTCATCTATTCTCACCTCGACTCCTACACTTCACTGGGCGTTGCATTTGATTTGGGAATATTATATGCAAATCCTGATAAACTTTTGTGGGCTGGTCTGTCTTTCAAGTCGTTAGGAGCCCAGTTCAAGAGTTATGATGACACCCGTGAACCGCTGCCCTGGGACATTCAATTAGGTATAACAAAGCAGCTCACCCATGCACCTTTACGATTCACGCTGACTGCCTGGGGATTCAACTCCATGAGATACGCCTACTATTCGACAGACGAGTCTGCCAAAACCGATGACGACTCCTTCCTCGAAGCAGTTGCAAAGCACCTGCTGATTGGCATGGATATCTTGGCCGGAAAGAATCTGCTGTTCAACATCGGTTTCAATCCACGCCGGAGAATGGAACTCTCAACCGCCCAGCGCTCCCTTCTGAGTGGCTTTTGCGCCGGTTTTTCATTCAAGGTGAAATCAATGCGGTTCGGGGCATCATTCGCCAAGTATCACATTTCCGGCAACTCGCTGCAACTCACCGCCGCAATTCAATTACAATAAATATGGAGCATAAAATAATAGTAGCCATCGACGGCTTTTCCTCATGCGGGAAAAGCACAATGGCCAAGATGCTGGCTCTGCGCCACCAATACACATACATCGATACCGGAGCCATGTACAGGGCCGTATCTCTGTATGCCCTGCGCAACGGTTTCTTTGACGGGGAGGTTCTCGACACCAAGGCCCTAATTGCGAAACTGCCCGAGATACACATCAGCTTCTGCAATCAGAGAATCTGTCTGAACGGAGAGGAAGTCGAGCAGGAAATCCGCGGCATGGCCGTTTCTAATGTGGTAAGCATAGTTGCCGCCGTCCCTGAAGTCCGCAGCGAAATGGTTCGCCTTCAGCGGGAAATCGGAAAAGGGAAAGGGGTCGTACTTGACGGCCGCGACATCGGCACCGTGGTCTTCCCCAATGCAGAGCTGAAGATATTCCTGACGGCAGATGCCAGCGTCAGGGCCAGGCGGCGCTACGAGGAGCTTTTGGCTAAAGGGCAGACTGCATCCTTCGAGGAGATTCTCCATAATGTCAAAATGCGCGACCAGATGGACCTGAACCGCGAAACCAGCCCGCTACGCCAGGCCGCCGATGCCATAGTGCTTGACAATAGCGAAATGACCGTCGATGAGCAGGATGAATGGGCCGAAAAACAGTTCTACAATGCCACTCATTGAAATTGACCCACACTCGGGATTCTGCTTCGGGGTGGTAAATGCCATCAATAAGGCTGAAGAGCAACTTGATACAGCAAAGCAACTGTATTGCCTAGGCGATATAGTGCACAACACTATGGAGGTGCAACGCCTTCGTGAAAAAGGATTGAATACCCTTACTCACAACGAATTGCAGCAATTGCGCGATGCCCGCGTTCTGTTCCGTGCCCACGGTGAGCCACCCGCCACCTACAAACTTGCCAACAACAACGGACTGGAAATAATTGACGCAACCTGTCCTGTGGTGCTTCACCTGCAGAAACGCATCAAGACCATTTACGAAGCAAACAAGGACAACGATACCCAGTTGCTGATATTCGGAAAGGCGGGTCATGCTGAAGTCAACGGACTTGTTGGCCAGACCGAGGGCAAAGCTATAGTTATTGAGCATCCCGAAGACATTGACAATCACCCCAAAATAGATTTTCACCGTCCCATCGTCCTGTTTTCACAAACCACGAAGTCGCAGGACGACTATCAGCGTTTGATTGAGGCCATCAAAAAGAGAATGGAGGATGGTATAGACTTTGAATACTACAACACTATCTGCCGGCACTTCGGCAACCGGTTGCCAGAAATGCAGCAGTTTGCAGCCCGACACGACTGCATAATATTCGTAAGCGATGCAAAAAGTTCCAACGGCAAAGCCCTGTTCCAGGCTTGCAGGAACGCAAATCCCCGCTCCTATTTTGTCTCCGGGCCGGAGGAGGTACAAAAAAGCTGGACTGAAGGATGTGAAACGATAGGCATCTGCGGAGCCACCTCCACCCCCAACTGGCTGATGGAAAGTGTCCGCGAACGGATTCTCACATTCTGACTATAAGCGGTAATACTGCTCAAGAAGATCCTGGGCAGCCTTGAACGCGGTAATTTCCTGGTTGAGCACCTGCTGCTGCTTGACCTCCATCATATTCTGAATTTCCTCGTTCAGATAGAAGCGGTTTCTGAGCGCCTCGTCAATGGTCTCACGCATCCAGTAATTTTCCTGTCTCCGACGCCTGTTCTCAAACACGCCGTTGCTACGGACCAGGCTGATATACCTGTCAACCATCTTCAGAACATCGTGCACGCCGACCTGCTGCAGGGCGGAATAGGTCAGCACCTCAGGCCGTACCCCTGCCTCGGGCATCGGGAAGAGCTGGAGAGCATTGCGGAAATGTGCCGCAGCCAAGCGTGCCCGCTGGTAGTTGTCGCCGTCAGCCTTATTGATGGCTATACCGTCAGACATCTCCATAATACCGCGCTTAATGCCTTGAAGTTCATCTCCGGCACCTGCTATTTGAATAAGGAGGAAGAAATCCACCATTGAATGAACAGCCGTCTCGGACTGGCCAACGCCGACAGTCTCCACAAAAATAGTATCGAAACCGGCGGCCTCGCAAAGCACAATCGACTCACGGGTCTTACGCGCCACGCCACCCAGTGAACCGCCGCTCGGAGAAGGACGTATGAAGGCATCTTCCTGTACCGACAACTGCTCCATACGGGTTTTGTCTCCAAGAATACTTCCCTTGCTCAGCTCGCTGCTCGGGTCGATAGCCAGCACAGCCAGTTTGTGCCCCTGGCGCAATATTTCCATGCCGAAAGCCTCAATCGAGGTGCTTTTTCCAGCACCTGGTACCCCTGTGATACCCCAACGCACCGAATTTCCGGCGTGAGGCAGACACTTCTCTATTATCTCAGCGGCCATGGCCTGATGTGCCGGCAGTGCACTCTCAATCATCGTGACTGCCTGGCTGAGCATCACCTTATTACCTTTTAATATACCCTCCACATACTCATCCGCTGTATATTGCGGACGATGGGGACGGGACTTCATATATGGATTTACAATAGGCTGACTCTCAACACCATGAGTTACAGACAGGCCCTTGTATTTTTCGTCGTTCTCCGGATGTTCCATAAAAACTGATACCAGTTCTGATTATTCCACGATATCCGCCATTACAGCAAGACGCTTTCGTGGCATAAGAGGGTCGTTTACAATTACTTCCAAATAGTACTTGATTGATGAAAGCAGCTCCTCGGTATCGAGTTCCACCTTGATTCTGGTCGATTTGCCCGGAGCAACCTCTTTGCGTTCCGCCTTTACGGTCATGGCCGGGGCATAATTGACAACCTTCCGAATAATCAGGGTAGCCGGACCGTTATTCTTAACTTCAAAATAGGCCGTCTGCTTCTTTCCTTGCTTTACCTTTCCCAAATCGATTATATCTGTCGGATACTCCACAACCGGAATCTTGTCCTCAGGGTTCAAGATCGTGAAATCCTCCTGAAGGTTTGAGGTCACCTGAATGGAGCCTGTCACCTTCTCCTGACCTTCAACCTGTGTCTCCAGGTGGAAGAAATCCTCGTGACGGCCATAGTCATTTGCACCTGCTGATTCAAATGAGATAGTCAGCATACCCGTCTGAGAAGGAGCTATTTCCGAATTTGAAACGATGACCTTGATATGGTCGGGAACATTCGTGACCTTGATATGAATCGGAAGGACCGTGTTGTCATTATAGACCGGAACCGTCTCAGTTATGACAGAACCGACCTTCACCTCACCCAGTGACACGGTGGTGCGTTTCAGGCGCAACGAGCCGATTGTCTTGGGATAGATACTGGCCGGCGAATTGTTCTTGGAAATGACCGTTCCACGGATTGACAATGAATAGGAAGGATGACGGCGCGAATTGCTATAGACCGTCACAGTCTTATTGAAGGCACCAGGGCGGCCGTCGGTATTGTAAGCCACATCGATGGTTCCCTTTTCACCCGGCGCTATCGGCAGCTCACTGTACGTAGGGGTGGTGCATCCGCAGGAAGCGGTAGCCCGGTAGATTTCCAACGGCTGGTTACCGGTATTCTCAAAGGTGAACGTGCAGAATATCTTACCGTCCTCGTTGACGGTACCGAAATTATAGACATCGTGGTCGAACTTGATGTCAGCACCTTCATCCAACACTGCGGCCGTCTGGGCCGAAAGGAGTGTAAGTGTCAGTATTCCAATGACTGAGCAAAAAAATCTTTTCATTATTTCCGAATGTAATGAACGTATGAAAAAGCATACGGCTGTGCATCTTTATGATCCTCACGGCTCTCCTCCTTCCATATTTCAGAATCAATTTCAGGGAAGAAGGCATCAGCCTCGAATGAATGATGTATCCATGTAATATACAAGGAGTTTACATATTCCATAGCCTGCTTATAGACCATGGCACCCCCCATAAAGAAAACCTTGTCCTCACCTTTGCAAAGTTCAAAGACCTCGTCGAACGACTTTGCCTGCTCGCAACCGGGAAACTGCTGGTCGTCAAACGGGTAGAGCACAATATTGCGACGGTTTGGCAGTGCCCCCTTTGGCAGGGAACGGAAGGTGTTGCTCCCCATTATGACGGTATGGCCTGAAGTGACAGCCTTGAAGTGCTTCAAGTCCTCTGGCAGATGGCACAAAAGGGTGTTGTTCTTGCCGATTCCATAGTTCTCTGCAACGGCTACTATCGAAGCTATTTCCATGATAATCAATATTTCAACGATTTAACATAATTGATAAAAGCCTCAGCATTATTGAGTTCGGCTTCTCGCGAACCGGCCGATACAACCTTGGTACTGATATGTTTTACCGAAGGCGAAATTAGCAGGATGGCGTCATCTGTAACCTTTTTCTGAACGAAGTCCTGTGGGTTATAGACCATGCCGCCGCCGATGGGTATCGGGTTCTGGGAGACATCGGCCGGATGTTTTGCCCATACTGCAATATGCCCGTTATCGGTTTCGTTGACGCTGTTGCCGGGATGAAAGTTCACGCCGGTGACAAACTGTACACGGCCGCCCCTCTTGCTGAACGCCTCGACCTTGGCCCAGCGCTCATTATCGTACATGGTGATGCGAATCAGAATATCGACATTCTTGCCCTTGTACGGAACTCCTTTGGCAAGCATCTCTGCTGTTGCGCCACCCTTGATATGGGCAACTCGGACTTCGCGGCCTTGAGTAGCAGTCAGCTGAAGTATTTTCTCACCATCCCACAGGTTGATTCCGCCCAGTCCGACAGTCTTTCCCACCTTATATTCATCACAGCCATAACCCTTTTCGGTCTGCTGCTTTTCGGTAGGATACCAGTGTGATGTGGACAGTTCCAGCTGTGGTTTCTGTTTCGAATAGACATCAATGGAACCGCTGTTATTGAAATAGATACGCAGTGCCATATACATATTCTCAATAGCAGGACCGTGATGCCCCACTTTTTTATACTGGTCTGCCTCGGGAGTGATAATCTCACTGATCTGAACACTGTCGCTGCGCCAGAAAAGGCTCACGTCGGTCTGCGCTTGGACATTTCCGGCCAGCAGCCCCGCAAGCAACAGAAACGGCAAAAATTTGTACGACTTTCTTTCCATGATGACAAGTTGTATCTTATGAACTCGCTCAAGTTTCGCAAGTAATTGTTGATATTAAGAATATTGTAGAGACTTGCGAAACTTTACCCCTCACATTATTCCTTTTTTATAGGGGCTCTGCCCCTAAACCCCACGCCTATCGGCGGGCCGCTGAAGCGGCCTGATTTGAGTTTCGAAAATGCGAAACTCAAATGAACTCACAAAAATACGAAATTTTCTGCATATCTTCGCGTCGCAAAACAAATCCTTACAATATGAATATCTTCGAGAGGCAGCTTGCCGGAAAACTTCTTGAAATCAAGGCTGTTAAACTCCGCCCGCAAGAGCCGTTCACATGGGCTTCAGGATGGAAGTCACCTATCTACTGCGATAACCGTAAACCCATCTCCCACCCCGCCCTGCGCAATGCAATCAAGGTAGAAGAGGCCCGTTTAGTGTGTGAGAAATACCCTGATGCCACATTTATCGCAGGCGTCGCAACAGGGGCAATCGCACAAGGCGCACTGGTAGCAGACGCCCTCGGGCTTCCGTTCGTCTATATCCGTCCCAAGCCCAAGGATCATGGTATGGGCAACCTTATCGAAGGGGATTTGCAGCCCGGTGCAAAAGTCGTTGTCATTGAAGACCTTGTTTCAACCGGAATGAGCAGTCTGGCAGCAGTTGAGGCCCTGCGTCAGGCAGGAGCAACGGTTCTGGGGATGATTGCCGGCTTCACTTACCAGTTCCCATTGGCAGAAGAGCGTTTCAGGCTAGCCGATGTAGAACTGACCACACTTAGCAACTACTCCGCCGTTTTGGAGGAGGCGCTGGCCACAAACTACATCACGGCAGACGACCTCGAGACCCTCCACGAATGGCGTTCAAATCCTTCCGAATGGCATAATCCTACAAATCATGACTGAATTCGTTAGCCAGACCAAGGTGGTTCCTGCGACACAGGAAGCCGTCTTTAACAAGCTCTCCGACTGGAGCCAGTTAGAAAGCCTTTCTTCGATGCTCCCACAGGACAAGGTGAGCGATGTTCACTCCGACTCTGACTCCGTCCGTTTCAAACCGAACCTTCCCGGTGTAGGAGAAATGGCGGTGAGGATAATCGAGCGGGAGCCCTGCAAGACCATCAAAATAGCCTCTGAGCAGTCACCTGTATCATTCACCGCATGGCTACAACTCAAGGAGAAGGATGCTACTTCGAGCTATGCACGGATTACCGTCAGGGCTGAGATTCCGTTCCTGCTCAAGGGGATGATTACCAAGCCCCTGCAGGAAGCAATCGACAAGATGGCCGATGCCCTCGCTTCCGGCAACATTCCTTTCTGACGTTATATTACAGACAATGGAAATGGAAAACGGCACAAACAAGCTGTGGCAAAAGAACACCATAGTAGATAAGGAGATCGAGCGTTTCACAGTCGGAAAAGACCCTGAAATGGACATGTATCTGGCAGAGTACGATGTACTGGGCTCAATGGCCCATGTCACGATGCTCTCTCATGTCGGCCTGATAGCCCCCGAAAACCTCCCGGCCATACTCGACGGCCTTCGTGCCATCCACTCACAAATCAAGGCGGGAGAATTCACCATCGAACCGGGGGTGGAAGACATCCACTCCGAAGTCGAGCTGCTGCTGACACGCCGCCTGGGCGACCTTGGCAAGCAAATCCACAGCGGCCGTTCGCGTAACGATCAGGTGCTGCTGGACCTGCGCCTTTTCACACGGGCAAAAATAGCGGAAGTTCTGCATGCCGTAGAAAACCTCTTTGAAGTCCTGCAGGCTCAGAGCGAGCGTTACAAAAATGTCCTTTTACCGGGCTATACCCACCTTCAGATAGCAATGCCCTCTTCGTTCGGCCTGTGGTTCGGAGCCTACGCAGAATCCCTCGTCGATGACGTTCAGCTTCTGCAGGCTGCATATCGTATCTGTAACCGTAACCCACTGGGTTCTGCCGCAGGCTACGGCTCGTCATTCCCCCTCGACCGCCGTATGACCACCGAACTTCTGGGCTTTGACGACCTTAATTATAATGTGGTATATGCCCAGATGGGACGTGGCAAGATGGAGCGCACCACGGCCTTCGCTCTTGCATCAATCGCCGGCACACTATCGAAACTGGCTTTCGATGCCTGCATGTTCAATTCCCAGAATTTCGCCTTCATCAAACTTCCAGCAGAGTTTACTACGGGATCGAGCATAATGCCACACAAAAAGAACCCCGACGTGTTCGAACTTACCCGGGCCAAATGCAACCTTATCCAAACCCTTCCAGCCGAAATCTCCGCAGTAATTCAGAATCTGCCGTCAGGATACTTCCGTGACCTTCAGATGATTAAAGAACGCTTCCTGCCCGCCTTCGACCAACTCATAGACTGCCTGAACATGACAGCCACCTGCCTGACACACCTCACCGTCAACGAGCACATCCTCGACGACGACAAGTATCTCTTCATATTCAGTGTGGAGGAGGTCAACAAGCGGGTCCTGCAAGGTACCCCCTTCCGTGATGCTTACAAGCAGGTTGGACTGGAAATTGAAGCTGGCAAGTTCACCACCGACAAACAGGTGCATCACACCCATGAGGGAAGCATCGGAAATCTCTGCAATGAAGCTGTCGCCTCACGCATGCACGAACTGTGCCAGGGTTTCGGTATAGATAAGGTGATGGAAGCCGAACGGGCCCTATTGGGCTGACTCCTCTTTTTTCTGCCGCACCTGCCAGCGTTCGCGGGCATACTGCTGCATATCGCTGACCTCGTCCTGCTCATCTACGATTTCAGAGCCGATGATGGTCTCTATGACGTCCTCCAGTGTGAGGATTCCCATAAAACATCCATACTCATCGATAATGAGCGAAATCTGCTCCTTCTTCTTCATGAAGGCATCCCAGATATCGCCCAGTGAAGTTTCTTCCGTAAAAAAGTCAATCGGACGGCGGATGCTTGAAAGGGTCACATTGAACTTGTCGTCGGCAAGCAGTTGAAGGGCATCACTGCGAAGGATATAGCCGGTGATATAGTCAGGCGAATCGGACCAGACAGGAATTCGGGAATGGTGCAGATACTGGTCGTCCTTGTAGAACTCCTTGACCGTCATATTCTCACAGGCTATGGCCGACACCACGCGCGGCGTCATAGCATCGCAAGCCTGAATATCGTCCAGGTTTATCAGATTCTGTATCAGCTTGTTCTCGTCGGCATCAAACTCTCCCTCCTCTTCGGCAATATTTGCCATGGCAGACACCTCCTCACGGCTTACCGTGGCCTGGTCATCCTTAGGCTTTATCCATTTGCTGATCAGTTCAACAATGATGACCACGGGATAAAGCACCACGACCAGCACGCTGATTACACGGGTTGTGAATCCCATCAGGTGTTTCCAATACGAGGCGCCGATATTCTTTGGGATGATTTCCGAGAAAACCAGAATCATGATTGTAGTGGCAGCCGACACCAAACCGAACCACTCGCTTCCGAACACCTCCGTAGCCTGCTTGCCTACACCTGCCGCACCGACGGTATTCGCAATGGTATTCAGTGAAAGGATTGCAGCAATCGGGCGGTCTATCTCGGTCTTGAATTTCTTGAACTTTTTGGCCGGACGATAGCCTTCCTCCTCCTTCATCGAAATATAGGAAAGGGGCGTTGACATAAGCACAGACTCCAGTATGGAGCATACGAATGAAAGTATCAACGCGGACAGAAGGAAGAGAATCAGGGAAGTCATATCTTGCTAATAAAGCCGCAAAATTAGGAAAAAAGCTTTACTTTTGCAGTATGAAAGCAGACATAAGTTCAACTCTCACATTTGAAGGGCAATCTATTCATCTTGATAATGTTATCAACGCCCGCCAGTTAGGCGGAATAGTAATGCCTGACGGACGGCGTGTAAAGAACAACTGTCTGATACGCTGCGGTGCCCTGAACCGGGCTTCAGACAATGACAGACGACGTCTTCACGAAGAGTTTGACATAACCCTCGACTTCGACCTTCGAAGCCACTACGAAATGGAAACCAAACCGGATCTGTCCGTGGTAGGGATGCGGCATATTTTTCTCCCTGTTCTTGACGAAACAGGCTTGAAGGAAGAAGAAATCAAAACTTTCACACTGCTGGAAAAAGACCCGGAAGGTCTCGTAAGAATGTGCAGCACCCCTTTCGCACAGAATTTTGCAAAGGGAATGTACACATCATTTGTGGTCAACGAATACACACAGCTTCAGTATTCGGCCTATTTCAACATGATACTTTCCCAGGAGGAGGGCGGCATTCTCTGGCACTGCTCGCAAGGGAAAGACCGCACCGGCATGGCTGCAGCATACCTTTTGGCCGCACTTGGTGCCGACCGGGCCACAATCATGGCCGACTACCGGTTGTCCGCACACGCCTACTCACAAACATTTGAAGCTATTCTTTCAATTGCCCACAGGCTAAATGCTGACAGCCTGACAATCGAGACCCTACGCTCATTTGCAAGCGTGAATCCGGCCTACTTCGAAGCCGCATTGGATGTAATTGACAACGAATACGGCGGCATGCACAGCTATCTGAACGAAATATTGCTGGTCACCGACGACGATATCGAGACCCTTCGCAGTCGCTACCTTGAATAAATACCCGGATTACTGGACTTTTGCGTAATTCCTGTCCATAATAACCAGCACATCCCCTTTTTTGAACACTGTGTCGCCATTAGGTACAACCCGCTTGTCGCCACGCCGAATCATCACCACTAACTGCTCCGGCTTGCTGGGATACTCCTTGAGCTTCCTGCCTATCCATTTGCTATTCTTGCTGATGGGATGTTCACGCAGGTCTGTATATTCCTCGTCGGTGTAGCCCAAAGTCGAGATAATTGCCTCGTCACCGTCCAGCAAGACAGTCGATCCGTTGGGCACTATACGCTCCTTACCTCTCAGAATCAGTGTGAGCAGCATTTCTTTTGGCAGATTCAGATTCATGACTTCCCTATTGCACCATGAACTCTCTTCTGTTATACGAATGCGCCCGAACTGCATCTCGCTCTCATCGGAGAAATCGGTGAAAGTCTTCATTACGTCGCTTTTGTCAATCATATCCAACTTCTTGGCTACCAATGGGATAAACGATCCCTGAAGCGAAATGGACAGAACAACGATACAAAAGACCATACTGAAAATATCGACTTCAATAAGTCCTTGAGCACCAATCATTGCCAAGATGGCAAACACAATGGATGCCGCGCCCCTCAATCCCACAAACGATATCAGGGTCATCTGTTTGAAGCTGTATTTCTTGAAAGGTGCCAGAATGGCAAAGACAGATATCGGGCGGGCAACCAGGAGCATGAAGAACATGACGGCAATTGCGGGAAGAATGGTCCCAGTCCAGTTTGCCGAGTTGCTCAGGAACCTTTCTGCATTGACCATGAATCCCAAAAGGAAGAATATAATAATCTGTGTCAGGCTCGTTATACCGTCAAAGAAGTTCACAAGCTGCTTTCTGTCCGTCAGTTTGGCATTACCCAGAACGATGCCGACAATGTATGTCGAAAGATAACCATTACCCCCTATTAACGAAGGCAAAGCGTATGAAATTACTGCCACCGCCCCCATGAAAAGCATATCAAAACCGGAAGAAGCAAACTTAATCCGACGGAGCACCCAGAGAGTCCCCTGCGCTATGAGCAGGCCGCCTCCTGCACCAAAGACCATCTGAGCAATAATCTCCCAGACGATTGCTCCAGCTGAAGCCGTGCCGCTGATGATTGAAATCATGATGGCCGTGAGCATATATGACATCGGGTCGTTGCTGCCGCTCTCCACTTCAAGCATCGGGGCCGTATGGTTTTTAAGTCCCAACCGTTTTGAACGGAGAATGGAAAAAACGGAAGCAGCATCCGTCGAACTGAGCACAGCACCTAAAAGCATGCCCGCCTTCCAGTCCCAATGGAGTACAAAAATGCAAAAAGCCCCGGTTATGACAGCGGTCATCAGAACACCTACTGTAGCAAGAATGCCGGCTTGTACTGCAATAGGACGGGCCGACTTCCAGCTAGTGCCGAAACCGCCGTAAAACATTATGAATATTAGCGCAATTGTACAGGTATCGCTGACTGCCTGAGCCTGATTCATAATATCCTGTTCACGGCCGACAAAGACACCTAACATCAGGAAAACCAACAGAACCGGTATGCCGAATTTGTTGGATACGTTATTCAGGAAAACGCAAACAAAAATAATAATTGATAGAAGCAGAAGAATTCCGTTAAGCATGTCGTAGAGTATTTATTTACTCAAACTCAATTATTTTTAAACTGAAGGAGTGCTGCCTCTATCTGAGGGTCAACACCCATGGAGAAAGCTATTGAATCGAATGGCACATAGACATCGGGGGTCACACCTATACCTTCAAGGCATCCTTCCGGAGTATGCCATTCAAAGGTGGATGTATAGACATAGTAATTAGAATACATGGTGCCGAAAACGCCGCCAAAAGTCCCCTCATACCAGCCGGGTGCCAAAGGCCCGGTAGCTCCGTAGGTCCTTTCTCCCACAGTGACCCCCTTTGGCATCTGAGACACAGCGTATGCTGTCATCTCAGCCATACTGACCGAACCACAGTCACAGATTACAACTAAAGGAATATCATACACGGTATCGGTAGTTGCAGAAGCGGGACAGACCATATCCGACCATGGCGAATAGTCCATGCGCCCCATTCCCTGCTTGGTGCGGTAACGCCCTATTGTTAAATTCTCAGCAAGGAAAGGTGAGAGCAAGAGACCCAAATCGGAACAATACCCTCCGCCGTTTGCACGGACATCCAGAATGGCACCAGTAGCCTTGTCTGCTATCAGCCGCTTCCAGCTTTCAAAGACTTTCCAGCACATTGCTTCAGGAGTTCCCTTCGCTGCTTCCTTCATTTCAGTAAGATAGAATGAATTGGAGCGAAAATAGGCTATTGAGCTGTCCATCAGGCAGGAAAGGACATATATCGCCGTATCGTAACCGTATGCAATACTAATATCCGAGATACGGCCGTCCTGTACCATAGTATCTATTGCAGCCTCAATTACATTCTCGGATGAAGGGTGGTAACCGACACGCGACTTGACCTCTTCAGAGCCTGGAGAAAGAGTAACGAATTCCTGCTCTCCTTTGACAGGGTATAGATTCCGTATGCTGGCATAGAGGTGATGGTCTGTCAATCCGGCTACGACCTTACTCCATGCCTCCCGGTATTGCTTATAGTGAACAGTATCACCCTTTTCATGGGTATCATCAAAAGCCTTGAACAACGGAAGGCACTCTTCGTAACGCTTGTCCCAGTTCACGGAATCGACATCCCAAAAGACATAACTGCTGTTTATGCCATTCCATACTATGTCAAACAAATCAACATACGACTCAATCTCCTGCAAGGCAGTGGAATCGGGGTTAAGAACATCATCGCCGTGCTGACGGCAGGAACACAGTGAAACGGCCATAACAGCCATCGATATTGCAATGAGTTTTTTCATAATCGGCAAATTATTCACAGTTGCAATTCCTGTTCAGGTTAACTTTGTCCAAGAGGAAGAAAACACCCGCCTGAATGGCGAAGGTAGTATGGTAAGCCGGATAATTCACCCGCATATAGTTGTTCTTGGTACTGGTCAGTCCGTAATAGACACGACCTTCTATGTTGAATCCGATACGTCCCTTTGTCTGTACCGAGAGTCCTATGCCACCAGCCAGACCGGCATCCAAACGGTTGTCACGTTTCTTGCTGAAGACATATTTCTCATTGAAGCCGACATAGTCCTCCACATCGGTAATCAAATCAATGTTTGGCTGAACTCCGTTGACTTTTCCTGCAGTCCAATAGCCGATGTATCCGCCGACATTTGCAAAACCCCGCACGTAAGTTCCACCGAACGAGAAATTAGCCATCACAGGCAGAGAAATATAGCTGTTCTTTGAGTTTGTAAACATCTCCTTATATATACTGGAACGGTACATCCTGGTGTTTTTCTGGACGTATGCCAGGTCAAAGCGCAGACCTAACCAATCGGTAAACTGCCTCTGGAAGGGTACGGCGATGGTGAGTCCCCCCTGAGGCACATAATTGAAATCATACTGATAACCGGTATTGATGGTATAGACATCGTAGTCATATCCGGCCTGAAGACCAATCTGCCACTGCGCTTTTACAGAAAGCGAGGCGAATAGCAGCGGGATTGTGAGAAAAAGAAACTTCTTCATGAACTTTATCTTTTGACGGGCAAAGGTACCTATTTTTTACTATGCTTTTTAAAATGCCTGATTCAACCAGGAAACAAAGGAAGGAATATCAAGGTCGTAGCCCCGTGCCGGACAGAGAATCCTGCCATCAGGAGCCTGGATCACATAGTTTGGCTGGGCATTTACACCGTAGCGTTCCAAGGCTATGTGGGCATTGACCTTGCCAAGGGTTTTCAGAGTCTTTCCAGATGGCGTCACCACCCATTCATTCTCGGGAAGTGGCATTTTGTCGTCGGTATAGAGGGCACAGATGATGAATTTATCACTGAGCAGTCCGAGCACCTGCGCATCACTCCATACACGCACCTCCATCTCACGGCAATTCACGCAGCCGTGGCCGGTAAAGTCGATGAAGAGCGGCTTGCCCGTACGCCTGGACGCTTCCTCGGCCTCCGTCAGGTCAAAGTAGCCGTCAAGTCCGTATGGAAGAGTCAGGACATCTGAATATTTGTGTGAATCAGACGACTGAGCGTCAACCACGCGGACGCCACTCTGATATGTTTCAAGCACGAAATCCTGAGTGTGCATAGGTGGCAGATAGCCCGACAATGCCTTGAGGGGAGCTCCCCACATACCCGGCACCATATAGACAACAAACGAAAAGTCGATTATGGCCAATGCCAGTCTGAAAAAATTTATGTGTCTGACCTCGTCATCACCCTTGAAGCGGAGTTTGCCGAGCAGGTAGAATCCCAAAAGTGTAAAGCAGACTATCCAAATGGCCAGATAAACCTCACGGTCGAGCAGCCCCCAGTGATAGACCTGGTCTGCAGTACTGAGGAACTTCAGACCGAGAGCAATTTCCACAAAGCCCAGTACAACTTTCACCGAGTTGAGCCATCCGCCGCTCTTGGGCAGTTTTTTTAAGGCTGTCGGGAAGAGGGCACAAAGGACGAATGGCAGGGAAAAGGCCAGTGAGAAGGCCAGCATAGTGACAATCGGAGCCCAAAACTCACCAGTAGTGGATTTTATGAGCACCGTTCCGACTATCGGGCCAGTGCAGGAGAACGAGACCAAAACCAGGGTAAGGGCCAGGAAGAAGACCCCGCCCAGACCTTTCCTCTTGTCCGCCTGCTGGTCCGAGCTGTTGACCAGACTGGAAGGAAGCACCAGTTCGAATGCGCCGAAAAAGGAGGCTGCAAACACCATGAAAACCAGGAAGAAAACGATGTTCGGCAGCCAGTGGGTTGCAAGCCAGTTGAATATGTCGGCCGTCACAGCGTCTCCGCCGATAATTCGGGTCAGGAGAATGATTATTGCGATTGGTACCGTATATAAAAGGACTATGAACAGTCCGTACATCGCAGCCTTGAAACGTCCTGCAGCCTTGTTGTCCGAACCCTTCAGAAAGAACGACACTGTCATCGGCACCATCGGGAAGACACACGGGGTCAGCAGAGCGGCAAAGCCCCACAGAATGGCTTCGATTATCATTGCCCACAGCGAACGGGAGGATTTACCACTTCCCGAAACGGACGAACTGCAATCAGCGACAAGAGTTTCATCCGACGAAATAACCACCTCAAGGTGCTGTTCCTCGGGAGGAGTACACGATTGTGCGGTACAGGCCATCCACTCGACATTTACCCCAACAGTAATGGGCAGACTTGAGGGTCTGACTTTCTGTACAAAACGGACTGTTCCATCGAAAGTCCCGATTACCATACCGTACATGGCATCGAAATGACGGTCAGGGGCTGGGGAAATCTCCATTTCGCCCTCAAGGGCATAGTCGCCGGAGGGTTCAAAGGCGATGACGGTCTGGTTCGGCCCTTCGCCCTTATAGTCCTGCAAATCATAGATATGCCATCCCGAAATCACCTTAGCCTGCAAACAAACCGTCCACAGCCCCTCCTCGGCTGGCTGCGCCTCGGCCGTCCAAGAAACCTTCTGCGCCCGAACCGGCAACATCGCTATCAGCAGTCCGATAAGAATATGCCCTATTTTCGCCAGACTTCTCATACTCAATCCTTTCTAATAAATACCATCCCAGTGCGGGCAGGAATATATAACCTGAGCCACTCCAAAGAAGAATCGGTAATACCCTTCCCATTCTGGGTGAAATGAATCTGCTCCTCATCGACCATCCCATACCCGCCAAACTGCGGGTCGTCAGTATCCAGCACCATGCGGTAGCTCCCCTTGGTAACCTGAATGCCATACCCCGTGAACGACCGGTTGGGACTCAGATTGAAAACAAAAAGGAGGTTCCCTCGCTCAAAGGCCACAACCTGGTCTCCGTCGTTAATACATCTCTGAACAAGCGGTAAAGTATTGAATCCATTGATTCCGACCACCTTGAGCATAGCCTTGTCAAAGGCCGACAAAAACCGGTACTGAAGGTCCTGACGATCGACCAGGCTCCACTGTCGTCTGGCATACTTATGTGACCAGCCATTCCCCTCACGCGGGAAGTCAATCCATTCGGGATGACCGAACTCGTTACCCATGAAATTGAGGTAGCCGCCGTTGATTGTCGAAGCTGTGAACAGACGGATTATCTTGTGCAGGGCAATTCCCCGGTCGATTGTCTCCTTGTGGTCACCCTGTCCCATGTGCCAGTACATATCGGCATCAATAAGGCGGAAGATTATGGTCTTGTCGCCCACAAGCGCCTGGTCATGACTCTCTGCATAACTGATGGTATGCTCGTCGCTCCGGTGGTTGGTAAGTTCCCACAGAATGCCTCCGGGACTCCAGTCTTCGTCCTTCTTCTCCTTGATAACCTTTATCCAGTAGTCGGGAATCCCCATGGCCATACGGTAGTCAAAACCTACACCCCCCTTTTTGAAGGGAGCCGCAAGCCCTGGCATACCACTCACCTCCTCGGCGATTGTTATGGCATGAGGATTAACTTGATGTATGAGCTTATTGGCAAGGGTCAGATAGCATATTGCATCACCGTTTTCATTTGCATTGAAATAGTCGCCGTAGCCTCCAAAGCTCTCGCCTAGCCCGTGACTCCAGTAAATCATCGATGTGACTCCGTCGAAACGGAAACCGTCGAAGCGGAACTCATCTATCCAGTACTTGCAGTTCGAGAGAAGGAAATGCAGCACCTCGTTCTTCTCATAATTGAAGCACAGGGAATCCCATGCCGGGTGCTCCCGCCTGCCGTCGCTGTAAAAATACTGTCCTGGGTCACCGTCCAGAAGCCCAAGCCCCTCCTGAGTATTCTTCACGGCATGGGAATGGACAATGTCCATAATAACGGCTATTCCCAGACCATGAGCATCGTCAACCAGATGCTTGAGCTCCTCAGGGGTACCGAACCTGGAGGACGGAGCAAAGAAGTTGGATACGTGATAACCAAACGACCCATAGTAGGGATGCTCCTGTATGGCCATGATTTGTATGGCGTTGTATCCAAGGGAGGCTATGCGGGGAAGAACATTGATGCGGAACTCCTCGTATGTTCCAACCCGCTCCTCTTCGACAGCCATTCCGATATGACACTCATATATAAGGAGTGGATCCTTTGTCGCCTTGAATTTCTTGTGGGTGAAAATATATGGCTGCTCGGGCTTCCATACCTGGGCGCTGAATACGGCAGTGCCACGGTCCTGCACCACTCGCTGGCACCATGCCGGAATACGAAGACCGCATCCTCCGTTCCACTCGACAAACATCTTGTAATGCTCGTTGTGATGAAGGGCCTCAGCAGGCATTACCGCTTCCCACACACCGTTTTCCAGCGGGTGCAAGGCGTATGCGGGAGTTTTCTGCCAGCCATTTGTATCGCAAAGCAGATGTATGGCGGTAGCATTGGGTGCCCATTCCCGGAAAACCCACTGTCCGTCAATGAAATGAAGTCCGAAATAGAGATAACCGTCGGCAAAGTCCGACAGGGTGCCGTCACCGACAAGCTCTTTTTCACGGCGCACGGCATAATCATAGCGTCCCTGCAAAGCCTTCTCGTATGGCTTGAGCCAGGGGTCGCCCTTAACAATGCCCAGTGTTCTCTTCATTGGTTAAATTAGAAAATTGTATCAAATGTGAATCCTGCCGTAAGTTGCAGGCCCCACTGCAATGTTGTGGGGTTATACAGGACATTCAGCCCGACAGGCAAAGAGAAGCGGTCGTCGTTGAAGGTAAATGTATGGCCCACTTCCAAAGCAAGTTTGGAAAAATGCAGCTTCCGGGAGAGATCCACCATCTTACTATCATCTACGAAAATACAGTCGATGTATGGAGACTCCCAAGGGACAAAACCGACTCTGGCACCAAGGTCAAGTTCCCAGACAGGATGGCTGAAAGAGACCTCTGCGTATGACGAATATGCTCTCCTCGTATAAATCGTTCCATCCGCTTTTTCCTTTTCCACCTCGGTCGGATCGACAAGCAGGGTACTCCATGAAAGCCCGAGTCCGAAGTCAAATGTGTAGCTCAATGTTGCATCCAGTGCGAATGAGGTTTTGTCCTCACTGGCATACAACGGTGTAAAATAGGAAGCCAGAGCAAAATCAAGCCCCTTCCAGGTCAGGCCGAGCGAAAAATCCAGTTCACTATAGACATCTATCATGCTCTTCTCTTTGGGAAATGTTGCAAATCCCCCCTCAAATGAATGGTTATACCACAAGTCGGCATAAATATCCAGCGACGGGAAAGCATAGTCGAGCGTCAACTCAGGCTGGAGACTGACACCGCCAGTCATATAGCCGCGCCATTCGTACATTGACAGCGCATTGACCTGAGCCGAAAAAGTCCATGGCCCCTCACTCTCCTCTTCCGAGGTCGCTGACGGTTCAACCGACTGGGCATATAAAGCCCAACTACTCAAAAAAATAGCTGATAGACAGACTATTGCATAACGAATTGTTTGTTTAGCCATTATGATAGGAAATTTGGGGCGAAAATACCAATTTTTGAGTAATTTTGCGCCGTTTTTACTCGAAATCATCAAGATATGAAGCAAAAAATAAACAAACTGACCATAGCGGTTATGTTGGTGATGACCATACTTCCGCTCTCAGCCCAAAGGGTCCTGACACTGGAAGAATGCAAGGAGATGGCTATTCAGAACAACAACGAACTGAAGGTGGCCAACAAGAAAGCGGACATGTCGGATATCGACAAGAAAATAGCCGCCTCCTATTATTTTCCCAAGATTACGGCTCTCGGTACATATCAATGGAACGACAAGCAGCTTCCATTGATGAGCTCTTCGACCCGTGAAGTCATTAATTCGCTGGATGTGCTCGAGTTCGGCATAGCCGACAAACTGGTTTTTGATATCCAGAACGTATATGCAGGTCTGATATCACTACAGCAGCCGATATTTGCCGGAGGTAAAATAGTCGCTTCAAACCAGATGGCAAAATATGCCCAGATGCTGGCCGAAGTCCAGACTGAGCAAACCACACAGGAGGTTGAGGTGAGCATCGAGGAGTCATACTGGCAGATTGTCTCCATTGCATGCAAAAAAGCACTGGCCGAAAGCTATTCCTCGCTTCTCCACAAAATGTCTGACGACACAAAAGAACTTATGAGAGAAGGACTTGCCACAATCGGTGATTCCCTTTCCGTAGAGGTGAAGTGTAACGAGGCCGACATGCTTCTCATAAAAGCTACCAACGGGCTGGCACTCTCGAAGATGCTCCTTTGCCAGAAGACCGGACTTCCTCTTGAGACTGATATAATGCTTGCCGACGAAGTAAATGCTGACATTCCCCAGCCACAATCTGTTGCACAGATGCCCATGGATGAGATTCTGTCGCTCCGTCCCGAAATCCGCTCCCTTGAACTGGCCGAAAAAATATACGACCGGAAAATCGCAATAGCCCGCGCCGACATGATGCCGGTCCTGGCTGCAACGGCCAATTTCCTTGTTTCGAATCCGAGCATGAACGATGGTTTCCAAAAGGAATTCGGCGCAAGATTCGCAGCCGGAGTCGTCCTGAAAATACCGGTATTCCATGGTACCGAAGCCCTGCAGAAGACACGCAAGGCCAAGGTTGAAGCTGAACTTATAGACCTGAAGATGGACGATGCCCGCGAAAAGATTACCCTTCAGGTATCGCAGTCACGCCGTCTCTTCGAGGAAGCAAACTCGAAACTCACAATGGCACGCAACCAGTCGTCAGTCGCCGAACAGAACCTCCGCACAGCCAATGAAGGCTACACCGAGGGGGTCGTTTCCGGCACGATTCTGATGGCTGCACAGACAGCATGGCTTCAGGCCCGCTCACAGTTGATTGAAGCATCAATCGAACTGCAGATGGCCAGTATGAACCTTGCTAAGGCAGAAGGCAGACTTTGATGACGCTATTTGGACATAAAATTGTAAAATATTAAAAATCAAGAATATGAAAACCAGCAAGAGCAATTACAACTTTATTCTCGGACTTCTGGCCCTTATTGCAATCGTGGCAGTAGTGTCAGTAGTAGGTTGGGTGGCAGCACGTCCACGTCCCATAATCATACAAGGTTCCGCCGAAGCCGCCGAATACAGGGTGTCGGGCAAGGTTCCCGGCAGAATAGAGGAACTTTACGCCAGTGAAGGAATGATGGTTCACAAGGGCGATACCGTTGTCCATATCGAATCTCCCGAAGTCCGTGCAAAGCTTGCCCAGGCAATGGCCGCCCGCAATGCCGCCCTGGCCCAGTCAAGAAAAGCCGAGAACGGTGCCGCTCCAGAACAGATAAAGGGCGCATACGAACTGTGGCAGCAGGCTTTGGCCCAGAGGGAAGTGATGCAGAAATCATTCGACAGGGTTTCAAACCTCTATGCCAAAAAAATTGTCGCCGCCCAGAAATACGACGAGACAAAGGCCCGTTACGACGCGGCAGTTGCCCAGGAGCAGGCTGCCAAGAGCCAGTATGACATGGCCGTAAAGGGTGCCCGTGAAGAGGATAAGGATGCCGCTCTCGCGCTGGTGGCAAGAGCCGACGGAGCCATTATGGAAGTTGAATCCTACCTCGGCGAACTCTTCCTCACCTCCCCGGCAGACGGAATCGTCTCGGCAATCTTCCCCAAGGTCGGCGAATTAGTCGGTACAGGTTCCCCCATTATGACTGTCCAGAACATGACGGAGGTGTGGTTCACTTTCAACATCCGCGAAGACCTTCTTGACGGACTTAAAATCGGAGACACCGTCAGCCTGATGATACCCGCTCTCGATATGGAAGACGTGCCTGCCACCGTAAGCTTTATTTCTGTCCGTGAGTCGTATGCCACATGGAAGGCTACCAGAGAGACCGACCAGTACGATGCAAAGACATTCGAAGTCAGAGCCGTTCCCAATGCAGTCATAGATGGACTCCGTCCAGGTATGTCAGCCATTCTCAAAAAATAAATCAGTCAGCCTTCCAAACTTCAAAAAAAGGATTTTGCCGTAATGGAGACCTTTCGGAAAATAAAGCTGATTTACCGCCGTGAGCTTGTGGTATGGGCCAAGCGGCCTATGTACATCATTGGCACCATACTTGCGCTGGCGTTCTGTACCATATTCTACACCACATTCCTTGCAGAGGGAGTGCCGTCCGATGTACCCATTGGAGTAGTCGATCTCGACAATAGTTCCGTCTCAAGGAATTTTGTCAGCCAGCTGGATGCGACACAACTCGGAAAGACTATCCGTTTCAACACTTTCTCCGATGCCCGAGAGATACTCCAAAGGGGAAAAATCACTTCAATCATCGTTATTCCCGAGGGGTTTTACGCCGACTTGCAGGGATTCCGCCAGCCGACTTTCACCTTTTATATTAACGGCCTCTACTTCCTCGGCGGTTCTCTGGCATACAAGGACCTTCTGCTGATGGTTAATCTCACATCAGGAGCCGTCCAGAGACAGGTACTCCGGGCAAAGGGTTATGACGATGCGACCATAATGGGAATCATCAAACCCGTGGAGGTCGATGTCCACCAGATAGGGAATCCGACGATGAACTACGGTTCATACCTCGCCACAATGATGATACCGGGCGTGCTCCAGATGATTGTCATTCTTATGATTATCTACTCTCTTGGAACTGAGCTCAAGTACGGAGGTTCCCGAAAACTGATGGAGCTTGCCGACGGAAACATTGTTACAGCTCTGCTTGGTAAACTGTTCTTCTATACCATATTTTTCACGGTTATCGGAGGACTTATTGAGATTCTCTTCTTCCGCTGGCTCCACTACCCGATGGACGGACGACTCATAAACATGTTCTGGGATGTATTCCTGCTTGTCATTGCCTCCGAGGCAGTGGCAGTGCTGATAATCGGTCTTGTCCCGGTATTGCGTTTCTCGCTGAGTGTCGGTTCGCTGTACTCAGTCCTCGGTTTCTCGCTGACAGGATTCACACTTCCCATTGAGGTATTGGACGGTCCGTTTCAGGCAATGTCCTATATGTTCCCGTTAAGACACTACTATCTCATTTATGTTCAGGAATACATGTTTAATTCCGGATTCGCCGGATGGTGGCCGGAGGCTGTCTATATGCTGCTGTTCCTGTTTGCCCCGATAGTAATTCTGCCAAGGCTCAAAAGGGCCTACATCCTTCAGGATTACAGTAAAAACTAAAAGAGGTGGATGCTATGAAGAAAATATTTACCGGAATCGGTGCCAAGATATCAGACTGGCTGCGTGATACGATAGGTATATTCAACGCAGAGCTCAAGAGCGTTCTCCACGACGAAGGTGTGATGGTCATTCTCATCATTGCCGGGTTCTGCTATCCGCTCCTTTACAACATCATCTACAGTCACGGCACCTTGGATGATATCCGTGTGGTCGTGGTCGATGATTCACACTCTACGGAAAGCCGTCGCCTGACCCGTGAGATGGACGCCACACGCGAGATAGAAATAATCGGCGAGTGCATGAATATGGAAGAGGCCAAATTGCTGATGCAAAAGCGCAAAGCCAACGGCATAGTCTATTTCCCTTCCGACTTCAACATTCAACTCAATAATTACAGAACTGCCACCTTCTCTGTATATGCCGATATGAGCAGTTTCCTCTACTTCAAGAGCCTTCTTATGGGTGCGAACTTTGTGATGCTCCATAATGTAAGGAGTCTGCAAATAGAGCACTATTCCGAATTCGGAATGACCGGAAAGGAAGCCTCTCTGGTAGCCCAGCCCATTCTTTATCAAGAAAATAACCCGTTCAACCCCACCTTTTCCTACAGCATTTTCCTGATATCGGCCATCCTGCTTCTCATTGTCCAGCAATGTATGTTCATAGCAATGAGCATAAGCGTCGGTACAAAAAGGGAGCAGAACAAGAACTTCTCCTCTCTTTCCGAGGAGTTTTCCGGAAAAGGCGTGACCCGTGTGGTTTTTGGCCGGGGTGCAGTCTATTGGCTTATTTTCATGGTTATCTCAATATACATTTCCTACATCGTTCCCCATATTTTCGGATTCCCGCAAAGGGGTACTTTCTGGAACCTGTACGTGCTGATTATACTCTTTGTGACCGACTGCGTTTTCTTCAGCATGGTCTGGAGCTCCTTCATCATGAAGCGCGAGGCCGTATTCATTCTTTTCATGTTCATGTCGCCAGTTCTGCTGTTCCTGACCGGTTTCTCGTGGCCTGTTACAGCTTTCCCGCCATTCTGGAAATATTTCTCATATCTGTTCCCATCCACATTCGGGTGCAAGGCATTCATTGACATCAACACTGCCGGAGCAGACTTGATGGCCGTTCAGCCACAGATACATGCCCTGGTCATCCAGACCATCGGATACAGTATTCTGGCATGTTGTTCGATGTACATTGAGAACTTTGTCCTGAAATACAAGGGTAATATCGACAAAGTCAAGAAAAATATAGAAAATATGGTCATTATAAGGGGCCAGGATATTGATGATTAATCAATCTATTTTCTTACTTTTGCGGCGCTTTTTCAAAATTCATTTCAGGTTGTTCAATCTATTGGGTTAAATGGCTAATAATGATGTAATTATAAAGATTGAGCATCTTTCCAAGTCATTCGATGACAAGAAGGTGCTCAACGACATCAATCTGGAGGTCAGGCGTGGCGAGTTCGTCACACTGCTGGGTCCGTCCGGATGCGGAAAAACTACACTTCTGCGCATTCTGGCGGGATTCATTGCCTCTGACGAAGGTACCGTCAGCCTTGACGGGAAAGACCTTCTCGGAGTTCCACCGTACCGTCGCCCGCTAAACACCGTTTTCCAGCGCTACGCCCTTTTCCCGCACCTGGATGTCTATGACAATATCGCTTTCGGCCTGAAATTGCAGAACGTGCCCGAGGACGAAATCGACGAGCGAGTCCGTAAAGTGTTGAAAATGGTTGTGATGAGTGACTATGAGGAGCGCGACGTGGAGTCCCTTTCCGGCGGACAGCAGCAGCGCGTGGCAATAGCCCGTGCCCTGATCAACCAGCCCAAGGTGCTTCTGCTCGACGAGCCCCTTGCCGCCCTTGACCTGAAGATGCGCAAGGATATGCAGATAGAGCTCAAGGAGATGCATCGCAAACTGGGTATCACCTTTATATATGTCACCCACGATCAGGAAGAGGCACTGACCCTCTCCGATACGATAGTCGTGATGAACGGCGGCAAAATCCAGCAGATCGGAACCCCGGCTGACATCTACAACGAGCCTGTCAACTCTTTTGTGGCCGACTTTATAGGCGAGAGCAACATCCTGAACGGCACAATGCTCTCAGACCGTCGCGTTAACTTCATCGGACACGATTTCGACTGCGTCGATGAAGGTTTCGGCGAGAACGTCCCCGTCGATGTGGTAATCCGACCCGAAGATATCTACATAATGAACAACACCGAGAAGACCCAGTTCACTGGGACGGTCAACAGTTGCACCTTCAAGGGAGTTCACTACGAAATGTTTGTCGATACCGACGAAGGATTCGAAATGCAGATTCAGGACTACAATGCCTTCGAACCCGGCAGCCATGTAGGACTGATTATCAAGCCTTCGGATATTCAGGTCATGCACAAGGAGCGCACGTGCAACACTATCAAAGGACGTGTCATTGATGCAGGCCATGTGGAGCTTATGGGTACCTCATTTGAATGTGACGCCCATGACTTCGAACCAGACAGCGAAGTCGAAGCCCGCATAGATTTTGACAAAATCGACCTTTTGGACGATAAGGAAGACGGCACTCTCACTGGCGAAGTCGGCTTCATTCTTTATAAAGGCGACCACTACCACCTCACCATCTGCATTGATGAAAAGTCCGCAAACTATCTCTACGTCGATACCAACGATGTCTGGGACAAATGCGACATGGTGGGTGTGCGCATCCTGCCCGAAGACATTCATCTTGGTCGCCCCAAGGCTGCTCCCTTAGGAAAAGCCGAGGGTCTGGAGGCCATCCCCTGACGTTAACCCATTTTCAATAAGAATCGGAAATGAACAAAAGGTCTTCCTGGTCGCTGCCCTATCTGGTTTTCCTGATACTGTTTGTGGTATTGCCGCTCATACTGATTGCGGTTTACGCCTTTCAGGATTCCCAAGGGCATTTTTCATTCCAGAATTTTGTTCACTTCGCCCAACAGCCCGAAGCAGTCAGTACATTCCTGTATTCCATTGAAATAGCACTGATTACGACAATCCTGTGCATTGCACTGGGATACCCCGCTGCATATATCCTGAGCACCCCGTCGCTCAACCGCTCAGCCGTCACCATTATTCTGTTCATCCTGCCCATGTGGGTGAACATGCTGGTACGTACACTGGCCACCGTAGCCTTGTTTGACTTTATCCATATCCCGCTCGGCGAGGGAGCCCTTATCTTCGGTATGGTCTATAACTTCCTCCCGTTCATGATTTATCCCATCTACAACACCCTGCTGAAGATGGACAATTCATACATCGAAGCGGCAGAAGACCTGGGAGCATCCCCTTCTCAGGTATTCTGGAAGGTGACACTGCCCCTGTCCATGCCAGGCGTGTGGAGCGGAGTGCTGATGGTCTTCATGCCTACCATCTCAACCTTTGCAATCTCCGAGCTTCTCACCATGAACAAGGTGAAACTCTTCGGAACCGTCATTCAGGAGAATATCAATAACGGTCTGTGGAACTACGGTTCCGCTCTGGGTCTCATCATGCTGGTTATCATAGGTATAACCACAGCCATTACCAACGGCAAAGACAAAATGGATGCCGAGAAAGGAGGAATCATCTGATGAAAAAGCTGCTGGCTCAGACCTATATCTGGATTCTTCTGGTGCTGCTGTACGCGCCGATTGTCATCATCGCCGTCTTTTCCTTTACCGAAGCGAAGGTTCTCGGCAACTGGACCGGGTTCTCGACGAAACTCTACTCCTCGCTCTTTTCCGGCGGCGTAAACGGTTCTCTGCTCCGCGCTATTGAGAACACCCTCTCCATCGGCATCATCGCCGCCGTCTGCTCCACCATACTTGGGACAATTGCAGCCATCGGTATCTTCAACCTGACAAGCCGCAAAAAGCACATAATGTACTTCCTGAATGACATACCGATGCTCAACCCCGATATCATCACCGGTATCTCATTGTTTATCCTCTTTGTAACTTTCAGTGTGACACAAGGATACATCACAGTAGTGATTGCCCATATCACATTCTGCACCCCATACGTCGTACTCAGCGTGATGCCTCGTCTAAAACAGATGAACCCCAACACATACGAAGCGGCTCTTGACCTTGGAGCCACCCCGTTCCAGGCATTGTGGAAAGTTATTATTCCGGAAATACGGCCAGGAATGGTCTCGGGTATGCTGCTGGCATTCACCCTCTCGATTGACGACTTTGCCGTAACCCTGTTCACCAAGGGCAACCAGGGTCTGGAGACTCTTTCCACCTACATCTACGCAGATGCCCGCAAAGGTGGCCTGACGCCCGAACTCAGACCGCTTTCGACCATCATCTTCGTGACAGTCCTGCTACTGCTTATCATTATTAACCTGCGCTCCACAAAGACACAGGGACAAGGCAGTAAAAAGCATTGACTTCACATCGTCCGAAAAGACATCTTTCACCTTTTTTATTTTTATAAGAAATGAAAAAAACCGTTCTTTTTCTTGCTGCGCTGGCACTTTCAGCTTTTTCTCTTTTTGCTGCCGAAGACAGGAGTCATGTTCTGAAAATCTACAACTGGGCCGACTACATCGACGAGTCTGTCCTGGAAGAATTTCCCGAATGGTATAAGCAGCAGACAGGTGAAGAGGTGGAAATCATCTACCAGCTCTTTGACATCAACGAGGTTATGCTTTCAAAGATTGAACGCGGCCACGAAGACTTTGATGTTGTGTGCCCGTCGGAATACATCATCGAACGCATGCTCCGCAACGATTTGCTGTTGCCCATCGACAAGGACTTTGGCGACACCCCGAATAATCTTGGCAATATTTCACCCTATATCATCGAACGTTTCAACAAGATTGACGGGGCGGGCAAAAACGCCAATGACTATGCCGTAGGCTATATGTGGGGCACAACCGGACTTATGTACAACCCCAAGTTCATCACCCGCGAGGAGGCTTCATCGTGGTCATTGCTGACCAACCCGAAAATCAGCGGCAAGCTCTTCATGAAGGATGCCTTCCGCGATGTCTATTCCCCACTTCTTATCTTCCTCAAACAGGACGAACTGAAAGCCGGCACGGTGACAATGGACGAACTTATGTATGACACCTCAGAGGAGTCCATTGCCCTGGTAGAGAACTATCTGAAGAGTTTCAAGGAGTCCGTTGCCGGATGGGAGGCCGATTTCGGCAAGGAGTTCATGACCAAGGAGAAAGGTTGGGTCAACTACACCTGGAGCGGTGACGCGCAGTGGGCAATCGACGAAGGAGCCCTAGTCGGAGTTACACTCGACTATGTAGTTCCTGCCGAGGGAAGCAATGTCTGGTTCGACGGCTGGGTCATCCCGAGGTATGCCAAGAATGTCAAGGCTGCCCGCTATTTCATCAACTATCTCTGCAGCAGCGAAAACGCAATCCGCAATATGGATGCCATCGGCTATGTCAGTGCCATCGGTACCCCCGATGTGCTGGCCAACCGCATAGACAGCGTCGCATACCCCGAAGTTTCAGACCTGAGCTATTTCTTCGGTCCCGAAGCCTCAGCCGTCCACATCAACCCGGTGCAGTACCCCGACATCACAGTCGTCAACCGTTGTGCCATGATGCACGACACCGGCGACCGTACTGAGCTGCTTCTTGCTATGTGGAGCCGCGTAAAGGGTGACAATGCCAATACCCTGACATTTGTAATCATCATTGGCGCTGTTGCCGCAGCCATCATCGTGGCCATTGTCAGCCGCAACTCCAAGAAGCATCGTCATCACTCACGCCGCAAATAACCTACCCGTAACTCCATAAAAAAGGACCGCTCGAAAATACTCGCAGCGGTCCTTTTTATTTTAGAGATTATCCTCTTTTCAGGCTGTACGCTCAGCGATAGCCTTGTTGATTTCGTCAAGTTTCTCGTCGGTAAGGGGATATCTATAGACAAGGTATCCGACAACTATAAGAAGAATTGCGGGAATAATAGTTGTGAACCAGAGAATTGCATTCTGAGCAATTGGTGAATAATCGTTCAGATGAGTATAGTAGGCGTTAACCGGAGCACTGATAAATGATGCGAGGAAGACAACCACGAAAATGCTAAGGACAAGCTGAAGGCATTTGTTTGCCTTGAACTCTGCCCACATTTCACCGAATGAAACCGGCTTCTCAGGCGTGGTAGTAATATTTTCCTTGCTGCCAAGGAAGCACAGGGTCAGCAAAAAGAAACCTACGACGGCAAAAATACAGGTAACCAAAAACCAGGCTTTCGGATCAGTTGGCAGAGCCGACGATTCACTTGCCAGGTTAAAGCCGATTGCACCCATTACCAAAGGAGTAATCCATCCGGCGATAGAGAAACCAGCCTTGAAGGCGACACCGGCAAGAGCATTGACGGTTGCAGCGGGTCTGTTACCGGTACGATACTCGGCTTCGGTGATAACTTCGGGAACTAGAGCCCACATCAGCGAACCGACCAGGAGTCCGACGCCAGTCATAATCTTGGCAATCTGAATCAACAGCTTGCAGTTTTCGACATCAAAGAACTTGCCGATGATAAACAGTGCAATAAAACCTACAAGGCCCACTGACAAGAGCAGGTAGTATAGTCCCTTCTTGCCGAACAGTTTCTTTAAAAAAGGAAGAGAGGGGAGGATGATGAAAGCCGGAATCGTACCGATTGCCATGAAGACAGCCTGGTTCCAGTCAACGGCAATACCCACTATCAGGGCCAGACCAATCGGGAAACCAGCCTGGACAACAATCTGACCGATATTGGCGCAAACCATTCTCGTAGAAGTCAGAATCAGGACCTCGTCGTTGTCGCGGGTCATACTGGCCATAATCGAACCGTAGGGGATATTGACCACGGAGTAAATCATGCTCAGAAGTGTGTAGCTGACCGTGGCATAGGCTATTTTCGCACCCATGGACCATGTAGCTGCGGCGGGGAGCATCAGAAGACATGCAGCCACGGTAAGAGGAATACCGCCGAAAAGGAGGTAGGTACGGTACTTGCCGAGCTTGGGGTTATGGTTGTCGATGTATTTACCAACCACCGGACTCCAGAAGCAGTCGAGAAGACGTACTCCGAGAATCAACCCGCTGACAAATGCAGGGCTGATTTTCAATACTGTAGTGAGATACAGCATTAAGAAACATGCAACCGTCTGGAAAATTAGGTTCTGTGCAAGGTCACCGGAACCGAAGCCGATGCGCTGCATCCAACTCAGCTTGTAATAGCCGTTCTGCTCGTTAGTTGAAGCCATTTGTTCAATTTTAATTTGTGAATATTATTCGGGGGTGACGGGAAGTATTGTAGAGTTGTCAGCCGCGCTGACGGAAAGAATCTGATCGACAACCTTGTTTTGCATGCCTCTCCATGGAAGGGGATGGCGGTACTCTTTGTAGTGGAGCTCAACCATTTTTCCGCCACAGCGCATCAGGGAATCGGCAACAGCCTTGTCGGTCACTGAGAACTCGAACTCGTTCGACTGGATTCCGCTGCCGGTCTTAGACCCGCGGAAGCCCGTCTGGATTATTCTTCCTTCGTAAGTCTTCCATACCCAGCCTTTGTACATAACCTGGTTCAGTTCACCAGCCTTTACTCCTTCACCGAAGACAAAGTAATACCTTATATACACCACAACAGCAAGAATAGCCACCACGATAACGGCAGCCCAGATGCCAATCTTCTTAAGTACTTTCATATCCATTTCTCAATTTTCGCAAAGATAACCAAAATCCATAGGCACGCCCATATTTTGGTGAAAAAAAGTGTGCAAACCTTCACAATCCCTTTTTTTTGTATATTTGCAGTTTAATAGACATTGCTCAAAACTGATTTTTATTACCCTTTAATACCAAATCTATGAAACAATCAATCAAGACCATCGTTATGGTTGGGCTGACATTGCTCATCGCCGCTCCGACCTTTGCCCAGGACAAGACCATCAAACGCAAAGTCGCTATTGGCCGTTTCTCGAACGAAACCTCCTACGGTAAAGGCATTTTCTACGACAAGGAAAACGACCCCATGCGCAAACAGGCTCTCGACATTCTCTCCTCAAAGCTGGCCACAAGCGGCAAGTTCATACTCCTTGAAAGAGAAGACCTTGACGTCCTCGTAGCTGAAAAAGGCGCAGAAATGTCCAAGATAGGCGCCGACTACATAATCCTCGGTTCCATCACAGAGTTCGGACGCAAGAACGAAGGACACGAGCAGGTATTCTCATCGACCAAGACCCAGACCGTCGAGGCTGGTGTCAGCATCCGTCTGGTTGACGCTTCGTCAGGTCTTATCATCTACTCAGACGAAGCCAAGGGATATGCCGAGACCACATCCAAAACCACACTGGGTATAGGCGGTACTTCCGGCTACGATGCCACCCTTAGCGACAAGGCTATCTCAATGGCTTTGGGACAACTCGTCGAGAATATCATCAACAAGTGCATGGATGCTCCGTGGCGTTCATATATCCTTGATATCCAGGACGGTCAGTACATCATTTCCGGCGGTGCCAGCCAGGGACTTGCCGTCAACGACAAGTTCAACGTCTATCAGAAAGGCAAAAGCGTGAAGAATCCGCAGACCGGAATGATGATCGAACTTCCGGGCAAACAGATCGGAACTGTCAGCGTGCAGATGTCTATAGGCGATACCCCCGAGACCGAGATTTCGTTCTGCTCCTACACGGGCGAACCCCTGTCGGCCGACAACCTTGCAAACTATTACATTTCAGACAAATAATTTAATCCCATACCGCTATGAAAAAGTTATTTTACATACTCGTTACGGCATTGATTTTCACCAGCTGCGGCGTAGGTAACTACTCAAACTCCGGAGGCCGTGCCGACGAATGCCAGATTTCGTTCACCTACAGCACTGATGCCAAGACGATGCCCATTACGGTAACCCTCGACGACGGTTCCGTCTATAACATCGAAGCCGTCAATAAGGTCAAATTCAAAAACAAAAAAGACATCAAGAAGACTGCAGCCAACACTATAAAGCTGACTCCGGGCACGCATGAGGTGAAGGTAACATCCAATGGTCAGGAAATCTACAGCAAGAAGCTCTTCCTCTCCACCGGCGAAAACAGAGTCATTGAATTATGAAGAAACTGACAATTGCGCTCCTTGCAGCGCTTCTGCTCACGTCATGCGGCACATCACACAAAGTGTATAATCTCTACAATTGGGGGGAATACTACAACTACGCCACTGAATACGAGCATCTTTCATATAACAACTACAAAAAGCTTTCGCCCGAGTCCCTGTGTGCCCTGCTCTGCCTCTACGAGCAGATGGTCACATCTCCCGGCGGCGACCGTCAGGTACCCCCTCCCGGAATCTGTGCCGAATATGGCTATATGCTGTTTCAACCCGAGACGGCCTCTACATTTGCCAACACCGCTACAGACAACCAGAAAAAGGTTTTCGGTGTAAGCGGTGACTACTCTTCCTTCTTCCGTGAAAGGGCACAGAAAATGTTCGAAATGGAAGTGGCCAACTATCCGGAGTCTGCCAAGTTCCTGGAACCAATCATTAAGAAAATCAAATAATAAGGCGTCATGAAAAAGATTCTATATGTAACTCTGGCGCTTTGCCTGTTGCTCACCTCCTGCGGTACACCCAAATATACCCGTTCGTCACAGTACGCAAAGATGTTTGAGGAGAAACCCGTCACGCTCCTTATCATGCCTCCTATCAACAACAGTTCGACTGTCGAGGCTAAGGAACTGCTTTACACCTCCATTAGCCGCCCGCTGGCTGAAGCAGGCTACTATGTAATTTCCCCGCTGATGGCCATGGACATCCTGAAGGCTGAAAGTGCATATGATGCGGAACTCTTTGTCGAAGCTCCTCTTGACAAGTTCGCCAAGTATTTCGGAGCCGATGCGGTAGTGTTTTCTGAAATCAAGACATGGACCAAGTCTGTAATAGGTTCGGGCATATCGACCAACATACGCTACTTTATCCGTTCGACCAAGACCGGCGACATCATCTTTGACCGTACCTGCAATCTCTTCCTCGACCTGGCTTACACAACCAATAGCAATGAGGGATGGGCCGGACTGCTGGTCAATCTTGCAGCTTCAGTTATCAAAACCGCAGTCACCGAGCCTATCGAAGCCGCCCGTGCAGCCAACTACTACATCTTCCAGGATATTCCTTACGGCAAGTTCCATCCGGAATATCAGATGGATATGGATTACGAAGCCGCAGAGAAGGATATCTCGACCACGGTCAAGCGCTGATTACTATCTCAGGCTTAACATATTAAAAGGCCCGTCCCAAAAACCGGAACGGGCCTTTTTTATATACAAACTTTGTAATCCGCCTAATCATCCAATCCTTCGATGGTCTGGATGGTTCCGTCGGGGTTGTAGTGAAGCTCACACACCTTAAGGCTGCGCAGCCATGTACGTCCGCCGCTGGGCACACTGTCGTGATGGAAGAGCCACCATTTGCCATTGTACTCAACTATGCTGTGGTGAGTGGTCCAACCCACAACCGGGGTCAAAATCTCTCCGGCGTATGTGAACGGTCCGTAGGGGTTGTCTCCAATGGCATAGCATATATGGTGCTTGTCGCCGGTCGAATAGGAGAAATAGTACTTGCCGTTGTATTTGTGCACCCAGCTGGCCTCGAAGAAGCGGTGGGGATCGGCTGATGTAAGCGGTTTGCCATCCTTGTCAACAACGACAACGGGCCTCGGAGCCTCTGCAAACTCCAGCATGTCACTGCTGAGACGGGCTACACGGGCTGGGATTGCCGGCTCGTCGTCAGCGGGGAAGGTCGAACCAGTGTCAAGTGCCTTGTTGTCACGATAGCGCTGAAGCTGTCCGCCCCATATACCACCAAAATAGAAATAGTATTCTCCATTGTCCTCAAGGACACAAACATCAATCGAATAGCTTCCGTTCATGGGCTTGGGCTGCGGGATGAACGGCCCTCCAGGGTTGTCTGCAATTGCAACACCGAAGCGGAAGATGTCGGTCTGGTCCTTCATCGGGAAATACATGTAATACTTGCCACCCTTGCGGGCCACGTCACAGTCCCACAGCTGACGGCCGTGCCACAGAATGTCTTTCTTGTCGAGGACATTGCCCCAGTCCTTGATTGGAGAGGTCATTGGGTCGGGACCTTCGAGTGAGAGGACGTGGTAGTCCTTCATGTCGAAATGGCTCCCGAAGTCATCCTCGGGGATGCCGCTTTCCCAGTCGTGCGACGGGTAAATGAACAACTTGCCGTCCCATACGTGCACACTCGGATCGGCCATGTAATCCTCTGGAAAGAGGTAGCGTTTTTTCTCTTTAATTGCCATAGTAAAGTAATGTTTGTTATTGGATAAGGTTATTTCACTCAATGGTTCAGAATGACGTTGACTGCCCTCTCGCCCAGTGTTTTCTTGTCCTGCGGATGGATGTCGTTCCACTCGCCAAGGTCACGGTTTGGAATCAGATAGACACCCTTTTCCTCGCTTGCAATCTGTCGCTGAAGGTCCTGCATAGCCACCCAGCCATTGTCCTCGGCGGTGTGAAGCTCGGAGTGCTCAAAGCTTGCCAGTTCCACGATATAGAAATCCTGCGAAGAACCGAATGCCTTGCGCCAGTCAGCAATCATCCGGAGCAGTTTCTCCCTATAATCCTTGTCACCGACATTCGACTCACCCTGATACCAGACAAAGCCGCTGTGCTTAAGCTTCAGGAACGGGGCTACCATACCGTTGTACAGCCCCACAGCCTTGTACTGGAGGAAGACCTCGCCAGGACGGGGAGGCATACGGCGACCGTCACGGTGTTCCCATCCTTCAAGCAGCGACACGCTGCCGCATGATGTTTCAAGACTGTACTCCTTGTCAGCCACAAACTGTCCGGGAGCGCCATTGCAGACATAGAGATGAATGTCGATAATGTTGTCACCAGCCTTCAGGACAGATGCCGGCACCTTATAATTACGTGGGGGATACATGTAAGTCGTATTGCCCACATACTGTCCGTTCACAAAGACCGAGTCGGCATCAACAAGAGCGCCGAGGTGCAATATGGCATCAGATGCCGCCTGGGAGTCGGTCAGACGGATATTATGACGGAAATAGTGACTTCCGCACAATGCCTTCCCCTCGGAATCGACAGCCCAGTCACGTGAAAAAACATCAACTTTCTCCCACTTAGCATCCTTGTTCTCTGGCATGGAGTTGTGCAGTTCCTGCCAGTCGCTATAGACATGAGCATTGAAATACCTGATTGAATCCAGCCACGCTTTGTTCTGGGTGGTACTCCAATAAGTCTCCAAATCCTTATTTATCAGGATTCCCTCGCGCATCCAGGCTTCAACGGGAGAGCCTCCCACAGATGAATTGATGATACCGACAGGAATACCGGTCTGCTCGTACATTCCCTTTGCAATGAAGTAGCAGAGAGCCCCCCACTGCTGTGCCGCCTCCGGTGTAAGAGCTTGCCAGTCAGCACTACGGACATCAGAGGCCGGTCCTTCGAAATTGTAGGTCAAAGGAATCTTCACATAATGAATGTTGGGATTTGCATAGTCCTTCACATACTCGGCCACCACATCCATACAGCGTCTGATGGGAAGTTCCATATTGGACTGTCCCGAACAGAAATAGACGTTGCCAATGAGGATGTCATTCACCTCAATGTCATTCACTTTCATGGTGTATGGTCCGCCAGGCTCCAAGGGGTCGAGGATCAGAGTCCACTCTCCCTTACCATTTGACAGGACGGCATGGGTCTTGCCCTGCCACTCGACAATTACCTTTGAATGGGGGTCAGCCCATCCCCAAATGGTAATTTCGATTCCATGCTGGAAAACAACGCCATCACTCAGTATGGCCGGTAACTTAACCTCTTTGGACAGGGTGCAGGAAACCAACCACCCGGCCAGACAAAGGGTCAGAAAGAGCTGAATTTTTTTCACAATATTGTAATTGAATGAGTTATTGGATTATCCGACACAAAGCTAACAAAATCCGATAACTTTTCACAATCTTCCTTATTTTTATTCTCCGCGCCGCTAATTGCTCAAAAACTTTTTGCTCCGTGCTTGCTATTCCACCGATAAAAAGCTAACTTTGCAAACTTAAAACACTTCAAAGAAAAATGAGCAAAATCATTGCAATAGCCAACCAGAAAGGTGGCGTGGGCAAGACCACCACCTCAATCAACCTGGCCGCATCACTGGCCGCACAAGAGAAGAAAGTCCTCCTGATTGATGCCGACCCGCAGGCTAATGCCTCTTCTGGCTTGGGCATTGACGTCCGAAGCCTTGAAAACACAATATACGAGTGCATGATTGACAATGTGGAGGCGAAAAAGGCAATCTGCCACACCGAGATTGAATTCCTCGATGTACTCCCCTCCCACATCGACCTTGTCGGCGCCGAACTGGAAATGATTCAATTGCCGGAGCGTGAACAGATACTCCGCAAGCTGGTTGCCCCGCTGCGCGAATGCTACGACTTCATCCTGATAGACTGTTCACCTTCACTTGGCCTGATAACCGTCAACTGCCTGACGGCCGCCGACTCTGTTCTCATACCTGTCCAATGTGAATACTTTGCACTTGAAGGAATCAGCAAGCTGCTGAATACCATTAAGATAATCAAAGGGCATCTGAATCCGTCGCTTGAAATCGAAGGATTCCTCCTGACAATGTACGATGCCCGTCTCCGCTCGGCCAAGCAGGTCGCAGACGAGGTAAAGCGCCATTTCCAGCATCTGGTGTTCAACACCATGATACAGCGCAATGTCACGCTTAGCGTTGCCCCATCGCACGGAGAGCCCGCCCTGCTGTTTGATGCCACCTCACGCGGTGCCGTCGATCACATCCAGCTGGCCCTTGAAATCATAGAAAAGAACAAACCTGCTACTCCTGAAGGCAAATAATCATACCATTATGGCAAAACCGACAAGAAACAATCTCGGAAGAGGGTTGGATGCCCTCATCAATACCGAAGAAATCCGCACTGTCGGGTCCTCGTCAATCAGCGAGATACCCATTGACCAGATACATCCCAACCCCAA